>NZ_AP025245.1:1609375-1931250 GCF_021655615.1 Acidianus sp. HS-5 | reverse complement strand
AAAGGAACTTGGGCAGAAGGATCTCCTATAATTCCAGTAAGTGCACTTCATAAGATAAATGTTGACGCATTAATAGAGGCTATAGAGGAAAGAATTCCTACACCAAAGAGAGATTTAACTAAAATACCGATAATGCTGGTGGTAAGGAGTTTTGATGTGAATAAACCCGGAACCACATTTGATAAATTAGTTGGAGGAGTTGTTGGAGGAAGTATAGTTCAGGGTAAGTTTTCTGTAGGCCAGGAGATAAAGGTTTTACCAGGAATTAGGATCGAGGATAGAGGTAAAGTAAGCTATGAGCCTATTTATACCAAAATATCTTCGCTTAGATTTGGAGATTTGGAAGTAAATGAAGCTAGGCCAGGAGGCTTAGTAGCAGTAGGAACTTACTTAGACCCATCAGTAACCAAGGCAGACAGCTTAATGGGTAATATGGTCACAGATGCTAAGGCAGATGTTCCAGTATTATGGAATATTAGAGTTGAGTATAATTTACTTGAAAGGGTAGTTGGTAGTAAAGATCTTGTTAAAGTATCACCTATAAGGAATAAAGAAGTATTGATGATAACAGTAGGGTCTGCAACTACATTAGGTACAGTTACTCATGCAAAATCTAATGAGATAGAACTTGAACTTAAGAGACCAATCCCGGTCTGGGAGAATAATTTAAGGCTAGTTATAAGTAGGCAAGTTGGAGGAAGATGGAGATTAGTAGGATGGGGTCAAATAAAAATTTAGGAGTTTTAGTTGACACTAATATTTTGCTTTACATATATGATAGGATAGATCCTTTTAATTTAGTTATAGAATACCTTGATTACAAGCCAGAATTTTATATTCACAAAGCAGTCTTTCATGAGTTGGAAATTTTAAGGTCAAGGTATTCTAGATCACCTTCTTATATCTCAAGGATAAACGTAGCAATGATGTATCTAGAAAAATATAAGAATTATTGGAAATTAATAGGCGAGATTACAGATAAGCCAACTGACGATATTCTTATTGATTGTGCTAAAAAGAATAAATTCCTAATTTTTACAAATGATAGAGAATTGAAACAAAAGGCATTAAAAAACAATATAGGAATAATTTTTTTAGCTAGTAAAGGTAAAATTATAAAATCGGTCTTTCTTATCTAACTGTTGATTATTATGTTTAAAATTATTAAAGCTAAAGGGGTTGTAAGGATACCTCCAGAATACTTTGGTGAGGAACTAGATAAAATTGCACTAGAAATCTTAAAATCGGAGTATCAAGACAAGATTTTTAAGGATTTGGGTTTAGTCTTAGGCGTTTTATCTGCAAAAGCTAGTGAAGAAGGCCAAATAATCTTTGGAGATGGAGCTACATATCATGAGGTGCAATTTGAGTTATTAGCTTATGTTCCAGCTTTACAAGAAGTAGTTGAAGGAACTGTATCAGAAGTGGACAATTACGGAATTTATGTAAATCTAGGTCCAATGGACGGTTTAGTTCATATATCGCAAATAGCAGACGATACTTTTAAGTTCGATTCAGCAAGAGGAATTTTAATTGGAGAGAAAACTAAAAAAGTTTTGCAAAAAGGAGATTTAGTCAGAGCAAGGATAGTTACAGTTTCTGCTATATCCTCTTCTGGTAAATTACCTAGGATAGGTTTAACAATGAAGCAACCTACATTAGGAAAGTTAAATAAGTGATAAAAATGCCCAAATCCTCAATTTTTAAAGCATGTAGGAATTGCAAGGCACTAGTTTTGCCAGACCAAGATGCGTGTCCGGTATGCGGGGGCACCAGTTTCACTGAAGAATGGGAAGGTATGATTATAATTCTTAACGAAAATTCAGAGCTGATGAATTTAACAGGGGCAAAGAAACCTTGGAGGTACGCGATAAATATCAAGTAGACTTATGTTTTTATTTGCCTAAAGAAATTAGAAAGGAGCTTTCAAGACCTTATGGTATTCTTTTTAAATCTACAGAAAAACTCTTAAAATATGTAGATAATTTTGAAAGAATAATTTCAGTAGGTGATGTTGTTACTCAAGAGTTATTAAAGAATGACAAGAGAATATTTTTGTCAGTGATTGACGGTAAGACTAAAAGGAACATAAAATCGAGCATGAAATTTTCGAAATATATTACAGTAAAAAATGAGCCCGGAATAATAAGACTTTCAGCAATGTCTTACATCAAATCTGCATTAAATTCATTTTCGAATTCTGTAATTTATGTAGATGGTGAAGAAGACTTACTCGTAATTCCTGCTACACTTTACGGAAAAGAGGGGGACTTAATAATTTACGGTCAACCTAATGCTGGAGCAGTTGCATTAGAAGTTTGTGAAGCTACAAAATGGAGAGTTAAGGACATATTTTCTAAATTCATTGTAAAAAAATGTTAATCAGTCCTGCGCGGGTTCCTCACCTATCAGCCCTTTCGAGCCTCTTCATGCTCCATATTTACTTGCTCTATTTGAGTAATTAAGCAATACGTTCATTACATCTAATCCTGTTATTCTAAGACTTCCTTTTCTAGCTTCTCTTTCATTAAAGTCAGTAACGTTATCTGGAATTATGTTATCTGGAACATGAAGTAAAACTGGCACTGGATCTCCAGAATGCTCTTTAAGTTCTACTGGTGTGGCATGATCTCCAGTGAACATTAATACAATCTCTTGTCCAAAGTTGTTTAAAATTTTTCCTATTATATAGTCAATTTTTTCAATAGCCTTAACTTTTTCTTCGGCTTTTCCGTCATGAGATGCAGCGTCAGTTGCTTTTATGTGGAGGAATATGAAGTCGTATTTATCGTCTTTAAGCAGCTCTATAACTTTATCCGCTATAGCATCGTAATTAGTATCCATTCCTCCGGTAGCGCCCTTTGGAGTAAACACGTCCATTCCTATGGCTTTGCATACACCTTTTATGAGTGCAGTAGCTGATACGGCAGCTCCTTTTAACTCAGTGTAGTCACGTAACTTAGGTAATTCTACGTATTTTGAAGCTCCTCTCAATAATATTATATTAGCTGGAGGCTCACCTCTTTCAATCCTATTTTTATTGTGAATAGACGTTGATAGCACATCGTAAATTCTCTTTGTCAAATTATTCACAATTTCCGCTGTCCTTTTTGAGTTTGCTGAGTTATCTAAAGGAGCAGATTCTCTAACCTTATGTCCTACTTCATGCGGATCAGTATCAGAGATCTTATCGCTAAGGTCTTTTCCAGAAAGCACTACTGCAACTCTATGCTCTGTGGCCTTGTAAAAAGTTGGTTTTACGTTATCTATCTCTCCTATCTTTTCATTTAGTTCATTTACAAGCTGTTCTCCTTCATCTATTTTCCTGCCGGCTCTTCTATCTATTACAGTCATGTTCTCGTCTACCGTTGCGAAATTTCCTCTGAACGCTATATCACCTTCAGTAAGATAAGCTCCAGTACCTAAAGCTTCTAGTGCACCTCTACCTCTATAATACTTATGAGGGTCTATACCAAAAATAGCCATGTGCGAAGTATCACTACCTGCTACTATACCGGGACCTATAGGATCCATTAGTCCTACTAGTGAAGATTTAAGCAATTCTTTTATGTTAGGTTTATCTGCTACCTCTAAAGGTGTTTTATTGCCTAGTGATTTAACTTGTCTATCTCCTAGACCATCTGCTATGATTAAAAGAATTTTATACTTCCTCATATTGCAACACTCCTCTTCAATTCTTTGGCAAGTCTCTCGTATCTTTCAATATCTGCTTTAGTTATACTTGGATTAACTATTTTTAGAGCTTCATCAAAGTTTTTCATTGAAACTTTACCGTTAGGACTATTCATGCAATTCCTCATTTCCTTGTTATAACATTCTTCTGCAAGCTTACCGTTACTGGTACATTCTTGTCTAGATTTTTGATCGCACGCTGTCGATATCTCACGTAGCATAAGCATAGTAGCTTCTCTTACTAGCGCTTCTAAATCTGCTCCAGTATATCCTTCGGTTTTTTCAGCTATTGTCTCTAGGTTAACATCTTCTGCCAATGGTACATTTCTAGTATGAACTTTAAGTATCTCTAGCCTTGCAACTTTATCAGGCGGTGGAACATATATAAGTCTGTCGAATCTACCCGGTCTCAGTAACGCCGGATCTAGTATATCTGGTCTGTTAGTTGCAGCTATTACTACAACCTTGTTTAATGGCGTTATTCCGTCCATTTCTGCTAATAATTGGTTTACAAGTCTTTCAGTTACTCCACTATCATGGGAAAAACCTCTCATTGGTGCAATAGAGTCTATTTCATCGAAGAATATCACCGTTGGGGCAGTTTGTCTAGCTCTTCTAAATATTTCTCTTACCGCTTTTTCGCTTTCTCCTACCCATTTTGATAGAACTTCTGGTCCTCTTACTGCAATGAAGTTTGCTCCGCTTTCAGTTGCTACTGCCTTAGCTAACATAGTCTTTCCAGTTCCAGGAGGTCCAAATAGTAAAACCCCTTTAGGCGCTCTAATTCCAGATTTAACGAAAACATCGGGGAATTTTATTTGCCATTCTATAGCTTCTCTTAGCTGTTGCTTAACGTCTTCTAATCCTCCTATATCACTCCACCTAACTTTAGGTACTTCGACATAAACTTCTCTAAGTAATGTTGGTTGTATTGATTTCATTGCCTCTAGGAAGTCGTTCATTGTGACTTTTAGTTCCTTTAATAGTTCAGCAGGTATTTGTCCTTGATCTAGGTTTACTTTAGTAGTTGCTAAAAATCTTCTTAACGCTACCATTGCAGCTTCTTTAGTTAATGCGGCTAAATCTGCTCCAGTATAGCCGTTAGTCATATCTGCTATGTCGTCAAGGTTTACATCATCAGAAATGGGCATACTTCTTGTGTGAACTTGTAATATCTCTTTTCTTGCTTTCGTATCTGGAGGTCTTATCTCTATTTCTCTATCAAATCTTCCAGGTCTTCTAAGTGCAGGATCTACTGCTTCTGGTCTATTTGTTGCTCCAATAACTACTATCTTTCCTCTTCCTTTAATTCCATCCATTAAGGTAAGCAGCTGTGCTACTACTCTTTTTTCGACTTCTCCAGTAACCTCTTCTCTTTTAGGTGCTATTGCATCAATTTCATCAATGAAAATTATTGATGGAGCGTTCTTTTCTGCCTCATCAAATATTTGCCTAAGTCTTTCCTCACTTTCACCGTAGAATTTGCTCATTATTTCTGGTCCATTTATTGAAATGAAATATGCACCAATTTCATTAGCTAAAGCTCTTGCTAGTAAGGTTTTTCCAACTCCAGGAGGTCCATAAAGTAATATTCCTTTAGGAGGTTCTATGCCTAATCGCTGGAATAACTCTGGATGTTTCATTGGTAATTCTACGATTTCCCTTATTCTTTCTTTAACGTCTTCTAGATCTCCAATATCTTCCCATGTAACTTTAGTGTACGTGGTTTCTGCTTTAACCGGTTCTTCTTTAATATCCAGTTGAGTTTCAGAACTTACAAATACATAATTGCTAGGTTGTGTATTTACTACTACTAGTTCTATTACTCCAGTATAAATTGGAATAGGAATAGTTTCTCCTTTAACTAAAGGCTTATACATGAGCTGATCTTTTACATAGTCAATAAAGCTCTGGTCAAATCTTATTGGTTGTGTTGGGGCTAAAACTATTTTAGTAGCTTTATTTACAGTAGCTTTTCTTACTTCGACTTCATCTCCAATACTAGCTCCTATAGTTTTTCTTATATATCCGTCAATTCTTATTTCATCGTCTCCGACGTCATATGCCGGCATTGCTTGAACTAAAGAGGAGCCGGAAGGTCCAATAACCTCTAAGTAGTCTCCTGCATCTATTTTTAGTTGTGTCATTAAATTTTCCGATAATCTACCTATTTTTCTACCTACATCCCTTTGCCTTGCCTCAGATACTTTAAGCTTAATTGAAGTTGACATCAATATGCTATAGCTAAACCTTTTAAATAAGTCTTATTCAGAATCACTAGTAATGAGTGAAGAATTACCTAATTTAGTTTATATGAACGCTTGTCCTAATTGCGGAGGAGAAATAACAGCTAACAGATTATACAAAGGTTCCGCATGTGAGAAATGTGTAAAAGAAGATATAGAATTTAATTCCATATATGATCTCGCTTTACACTTGTTGAAAAATAAAGATTTACTTAATTTGCGTTCTCCTTATGAGATATTGAAAGAATTGAAAGATGTAGAAAGGCTTTTCAAGAAAGTTTTAGGATCTCCTCCTTTAGGCCCACAGAGGTCTTGGATAATTAGGGCATTAAGAGGGGAGAGCTTTGCAATTATAGCTCCACCAGGTTTAGGTAAAACTACCTTTGGAATTCTAATGTCTTTATACTTTGCCAAAAAGAGGAGAAAAACGTTGATGATTTTTCCCACAAAGACGTTAGTAAACCAAGTTGTTCAGAGGATACAAGATATGAGTAAGAACTTGGAAGAGATTCCTAAGTTAGCTTATTATTATTCTGGAATTACACAATCTCAAAAAGGTGAACTTAATAAAGTTTTGGAATCTGGAGATTTCGATATTTTTGTATCAACTTCTAGATATATAATCAATAATGTTGAATATATATCAACAAAGGAGTATAGATATTTATTTGTAGATGACGTAGATTCTGTTTTAAAATCAAGTAAGAGTGCTAATACTGTATTAAAGTTAGTAGGATTTACCGAAGATGACATTCAAAACGTGAGAGAATTGTTAAGAAAGTCTAGAAATAGTGAGGAAGTTTTCGATGAGATAAGAAAGATTAGAGAAAGAAAAACTATAGATAAGATAGCTATATTTTCCTCAGCAACTATAACTAAAGGAAATCCGGTATTTTCATCGTTAATGGGCTTTAGGCCCGGTAGTGCAGTAGTATACTTAAGGAACGTGATAGATTCTTATGTTCAGCTTCAGAATACTACTGATGAGCAAGTTATAGATGCTATAAATAAGATTGTTAACAAGCTAGGTAGTGGAGGTCTAATTTTTGTACCTATAGATAAGGGTGTAGCTTTTGCTAATAAGATAGCATCAGAAATTTCTGGATTAAAGGCTGAGGCAATTTCTTCAACATCCATTACAAAGTTGGATAAGTTTGAAAAAGGTGAAATTGATGTTCTAGTGGGTGTAGCTACTCATTACGGTATTTTAGTAAGAGGAATAGATATACCTTGGAGGATTAGATATGCTGTATTTGCCGGAATTCCAAGGTTTAGATTTAAGATAGGAGAAGCGATGCATCCTTTAGCAATGTTAAAGATGCTTACTCTTGTCTCCTTAGTAACTAAAGATGAAGAAGCTACGAAAGTATTAAGGATAGTCAGGAATAAGTTAAGGCGTATATCTCCTGCAGCTTTAGCAATGCTTGCTAATTCTATTAAAAACGGTAAAATAGAGGATACGTATATTCAAGAAGCATACGAGCTAACAAACAAATATTTAAAAAATGAAGAGATCCTGGAAAAGATTGCTGAGATAGGAGAAATTTCGATAAGTAACGGTTACATTTCAACTCCTGATTATCTAACTTACATTCAAGCTAGCGGAAGAACTTCTAGAATTTTCGGGGGAGAATTAACTACAGGCTTATCTGTTTTACTAGTAGATAACCCAAGGTTATTTGAACTCTTAAACAGAAGGTTATCAATTGTTTTAGATGAAGTAAACTGGAATTTGTTTGATATAAATGATGATAAGATAGGGAATAAAGGCTTACATGAAATCCTTAAGAGAATAGATTCTGAGAGAGAAGAAATAAGGAAAATAAAGAAAGAAGGAATTTTAGCCTCAGCCTCAGTCAAGAATATAAAAACCGTATTATTCGTTGTAGAGTCTCCTAATAAGGCTAGGACGATTTCTAGCTTTTTCTCTAAACCAAGTATAAGAGTATTTAACGGGGCAATCATATACGAGACTGTTATAGGAGATAAAGTGTTAATGGTTACTGCAAGTGGCGGTCATATTTACGATTTAACTACAAAAAATATAGGTATTCATGGAATAGAAGTTAGAAAGAATTCTAGCCTAGAATTCATGCCATATTATAATACGATAAAAAGGTGCAATAACGGTCACCAGTTTACTGAGTACGCTGAAGGTAATAGATGCCCAATTTGTGGATCTACTATCATAAGAGATAAAACAGATTCAATTGTATCGCTTAGGCAATTAGCGTTAGAGGCTGATGAGATTTTAATCGGGACAGATCCCGATGTTGAAGGAGAAAAAATTTCTTGGGATTTGTATTTAACTTTAAGGCCATATAATTCGAATATAAAAAGAGCTGAATTCCACGAGGTTACTAGAAGGGCAATAATCGAAGCAATAAATAATTCTAGGCAGTTTTCTATACCGTTATTACAATCTCAAGTAGTAAGGAGAATAGAAGACAGATGGATAGGCTTCAGTTTATCAAATAAGTTGCAAACCGTTTTCTGGCCACAATATTGTACAGAGACTTTGAATAAAAACGTATGTGGAGAGAATAAAAACCTAAGTGCAGGAAGAGTTCAAACACCTGTCTTAGGTTGGGTAATAAATAGGTATAATGAATATAATGAAACTAAGAGAACAGTATATGTAATAAAATTCCTTAACTCTCTTTCAGTTCTTGTTCCAAAGCAAGCGGATTTGGACAAGAAAGATGTAAAAGTAATAGTTCATAATATATCAAAATCTTCTGAAACTTTTGGTCCTATGCCTCCTTATACAACAGACGAAATGCTTTCAGATGCATCAAACTTATACGGAATTTCGGCTCCTGAAGCAATGAGAGTTGCTCAAGATCTTTTTGAAATGGGTTTAATTACATATCATAGAACAGACAGTACAAGGATTTCGAATGCTGGAATAGCAGTAGCAGAAAATTACTTAAAAGAAGTTCTTGAAGATAAGTATAAGGAGATCTTTAAGCCCAGAACTTGGGGAGAGGGAGGAGCGCATGAGGCTATTAGACCTACTAGGCCTCTAGACGAAAATCAGTTAAGAGCCTTGATTGAAGAAGGAGAATTAGAACTTCCTAAGAGACTTACTTTGAACCACTATAGAATTTATGGTCTTATATTTTCTAGGTTCATATCAAGTCAAATAGTCCCACTAAATGTAGATAAAATTAAATTTAGTGTTAAAGCTTTGAGCAACGGTAAAGACTTGAAAGTAGAAAATCCAGAAATTGAGTTGATAACTAGTGTTTCTTTGCCTGGAGGAATAGATGTAACAAAGTTTTCATTATATTATCCAAGATCATATTTTGCAAGCAGAGACTCTTCTTATGCTGATACTATAAAGAAATTGGAAGACTGTAGGAAGGCAAGCCAATGCGAATTTGTAGGAAATGTAGTATCTTCATTTGTGAAAAGTAACTATCAACTTTATACTCAAGGCGAACTTATAACAGAGATGAAAAATAAGAAAATTGGTAGACCCAGTACGTATGCTACAATTATTGCCACTTTGCTTAAAAGAGGATATATGCTAGAAACCAAAAAAGTTAAAAGACTTGTACCATCTAAATTAGGGATTAACGTGTATAACTTCTTGACTAGCAAATACTCCAAATTCGTTTCGGAAGAAAGAACTAGACAATTACTAGAGTTAATGGATCTTATAGAAGACGGTAAGGAAGATTATAGGCAAGTATTAAAACAATTATATGATGAAATACAAAGTATTGGGTGAAAGTTGATGCTAATCTCGTTAACGTATTTAAAACTGAAAGAAATGTCTAGAAAGCATAATATTGAAAAAGCAAAGAAACTAATAAAAACTGCAAAAGAAAGGGGAGCAAAATTAATTATACTTCCTTCATTATTTCCTGTCGGTAACACATTCGAGTTGTATAATAATGAAAAGAAAATGAGAAGCGTTGTAAAGAATTTAGCCGAGAAAATTCCAGGTAACTCTACTGATATCTTAGTAAAGCTAGCTATGGAAGGAGAGATTCACTTAATAGCAGGTCCTTTATTAGAGCAAGCAGGGCCAAAAATATTTCTAACAACGCTAGTCATATCTCCTGATGGAGAAATAATAGGTAAGTATAGGAAAATAATGATGTCAGAAAAAGATGTAAAATTGGGTATATCTGGTGGAAAAGAGCCTATTTATGTAGTTTTGGATAAAAAGTACGGTGTAGTATCTGAGGACGATTTATTTTCGCCAGAAATTAGTAGAATTTTAGCACTAGGAGGTTCACAATTGATAATAGGTACTACTAGGCCTGTTAATAAAAAACAAGATTTAATAAAATATGTAGCAATAACTAGGAGTATTGAAAATGGAGTTTCTTATTTAATTAACGGAGAAATGATAGAAAACGAAGATGGGGAAATAGTAGGATATACACCCACGTTCATAGCTACTCCTGAGTCTTTAGTGTATAAGGAAGCAGAAGATGAGGATTCTATAGTCTTGGTAGAAAGTTCAATGATAATACAAAATAAGGAAGGAATGAATGCTAGATTAAATGGAATAGAATCAATAATTTACGGACTCTGTAAAAGCATTAAAAAGACAAAGTTAAATGAAAAACCTATTCCTAAGCCTGAGGGTTAATGTATACGGCAGTTCTTCTATTTCTAAATGATTCTTTTATCATGCCTTGAGAACTCAAATCCTTTAAAACGCGTTTTGCTACGCTTATTGTTATATTAGATTTTGTAGCTAATTCGTATGGCGTTATCATCTTTTCTCTTTTTATTTCTTCTTGTATTTTTCTAATCATATCATCGGAAATTTGAATATTCTTAGATATAACTTCGCTTCCTGTTTTACTTGATTTTTTCTTTGATGTTTTCTGTTGCTCTTCTTGTTGTTTCTTTATTCTCTTTTCAACGTTACTAATTGGTTTTTTCGACACTCCACCCATTTACTCCACCTATTAATCTTTAATGCAAATAGGCTTATAATAATTTAATGGATAATAATCCGTTAGAAGATACGTTAGCGAGAGTATCTAGATTCGCTTCGATTTTAGGAATATCAAGAGCAGAATTAAGAATATATTCCACATTATTATTAGAGGGTCAAATGAGCGCTAGGCAACTAGCAGAGCAATTGAACATATCATATACGAAAATTTACTCATTACTTTCAAAGTTAGAAGAAAGAGGATGGATTAAAAGATTAGGAAAAAAACCTGCAGTATACGAGGCAATACCTCTTAGAGATTTATGGGCAAATATCAAGAAAATGATAGAAATTAAGGTTAATGAATTCGAAAAGGAATTCATCGAGCCATTATCTTCATTGCTATCTTCTTCATCGACTTATAGTATAACTATGATACCTCCTGATAAAATTAAATCAACGTTTTTTGAAATATTAGATGAAGGTAATAAAGTTTCAATTGCAATATCTTATTCAGAATTATTAAGTGAAGACGTAATACAAGCTATAAAAACAAAAAGTTATACTTCGCCAGATCTTAGGGTAATAATTCAGAGTGATATAAATATTCCAGAAATTTCTGGAGTGCAGATGCGTAAGCTAAGTAATATGTTCGGTACTGGTTTAATAACTTCTACAGCAGTATTATTGATAATAAAGAACGCTGATAAGCTTTCTGGTCTATTTTCAAATCACAAATATATCGTAGACATTGCTACTGTATATTTTAACCATTTATGGAGCCAAGCAAAATAAGGAAAAAATTACGATGCAATAATTCTTAAAAGCAGTTCTTCACTAGGTGAATAATCGATCTTTAATGAAAATAATAACAGTCAAACTACCGGAACAATTCTTAGAAGCAATAGATGAATTAGTAAATACAGGTAGATACGAATCAAGAAGTGAAGTAATTAGGGCTGCTATAGGTGATTTTATTAGAAAGGAGTTATGGATTAAAGAATGAATGATGAGGGCTGGTATTAACGATATAATGAGTTAAGACACCAATACTGAAATTTTTAAATTATGTTAATTTTTATGTTTTGTTTTCTCCGTCAAATTAGCATCTTACAAAAGGATAAACATTTTTAATAAAACGAGATTAATACATGTGCCAATTCAAGAAGGCGATCCAGTTACAATTTGGATTGATAGTAAGAGATCATTCCTAATTAAAGTAAAGAAAGGTAAAAGACTAGATACAGACAAAGGTTACATAGTTCATGACCAGCTAATAGGCAAAGAATATGGCGAAATAGTAAAAATGACAAAAGGGGAAGCATATCTACTAAAACCTACACCAATGGATATATACACTACTTTGCCGAGGCCTTCACAAGTTGTTTACCCTAAGGATGCTTCATATATAGTTTATGTTTCTGGAATTCAGCCGGGTGACATGGTTGTGGAAGCTGGAACTGGATCAGGATTTTTAACGATTACATTAGCATATTTTTTAGGACCTAATGGCAGAGTTATCACTTACGACGTAAGAGAAGATATGCAAAATAAAGCAAAATATAATGCTTCAATTTTGAATTTGCTAGATCGCATAGAATTTAAAATCAAGGATATAAAACAAGGTATAGACGAAAAAGATGTTTCGGCAGTGATCTTGGATATGCCAGATCCTTGGAACGCTATTTCCAAAGTTTATGATGCGTTAAAGCCTTCAGGATCTTTGGTAGTATTCGTTCCTACTGTTAACCAGATAGAAAAAACTGTATTACAGATGAGAAACGACGGATTTGTTGACATTCACGCAGAGGAGTTAATAATTAGAGAATACCAAGTAAAGGAAAATGCTGTTAGGCCGAAAAATATCGGAGTTTTGCACACTGGATACTTAATCAGAGGTAGGAAATATATAAAAGGAACTTCTCTATAATTATAGTCAAATGAGCGATTCTAACTTTTCAATTTATCCCAGAGTTATAGTTGAATTTGAAAGTGATCTAGATAAAGTTAAAACTACTACGTCTGACGACGCAAAAAAACTAATAGATTTAGCTTATAGTCTCAGTTTAGAAATGGATAAAGAAACAAAGAAAATTTTTGATGAAATTTCTTCAGATATTTCTAAGGAAACTCAAGATGAGATTGATAGACTAAGAAAGAATTATGCAGATGAGAGAGAAAAGAAAATAAAGGAAATAAAAGATAGGGCTAATAAAAATTTGGAAAAGGCTATATCAGAAGTTTTAAACGCAATTAAAGGTGCATATAAGTGAGTGCTCCTTCTTTAGCTTACATTTCCTCAATTTCCAGACTATACAAATCAACGACATTAACTAAAGGTCTTGTTACAGAATTATTGTCTGAGGATGATTGGAAAAATGTATTAAGTATTTTAAAAGAAAGAAATTTTATAGAAGATATTCCAACAACATTTGATGATGCTGAGCTAGAAATAAAAAAGAGAGCTATTGACCAGATTTACAGAATACTTAACTTCTCATCATCCGTGAAGTCTGCTCACGATATTGTTGACTTATATTACTATTATTTAACTTTAGACGAATTTAAGGCAATAATTGCAGGTATATATAATAAGACAAAACCATCAGGAATTATGTTTCTTTCAAAAATTGGAGAATCAAATCCATCAACTATAGAAGAATTAAGAAGTATCATAAGAGGAACTACATACTCAAGTGCATTAGAATATGCATTAGAAAAAAATCCTAAAAATTTATCACAGTTAGAATCGCTTTTAGATTTTTATTTTATTGAGAAGTTATCTGCGATAGTTGACACATTTAAGGGTGATTGGAAATCTGCTGCAAATTCCATAATATGCGGATATAAAGATTATTATTCAGCCAGTCTAGCAGTTAGACAGAAGATAGCAATTCCTTTAACATGTAGGATATTACCAGATGTTATAAGGGATTTACAATCGTCAAAAATAGAAGAAGTAGCAAATACATTAAGAAGAACTCAGTATGCTAGAAACATTGAGTTAGGAGATGCTTATTCAGCATTGTATTCATTATATAAGATTGCTAGGATAGATGCCAGAAAGTCTTCAATATACGCATTTATGGGCTCTCCATTTACTCCCGTTACAGCTTTGGCTATAAGTGAATTAATAAAGTTAGATATGGAAGATTTAATAATAATAATAAATGGATTAAAAACGAAAATGAATAAGGAAGCTATAAAATCTAGACTTTCATTAGAAGTTATTTAGAAATTTTTCGTCCACTATGTAGCTTTTCTCATCTTTTATTATGGTAAACTCTGGAAACTTAGGAGGATCAGGCAAGTCAGCAAAGGGTTTATCTTTTCCCAAGTATATCCACTTTATTTTTCCGTTATATTTTTCCAATTTATACCAATATTTTCCTATATAAATGTATTTTTTACCGTTTTTATACACAACATGGTATGGCTTAAGATATACTTCATTACCACTAATTTTAGAGTTATACTCGTATACTTGTTCCTTTAATTTACTAAAGATCTTATCGAACTCTTTTTCCTCTAGTCTAACAAGCATGTAGTAATGTTTACCTTTATTTTTAAGAATGTTTAAAATTATTAGTAGTGGTATAACGTGAGAGAAAGAGACTTCGGTCATACTGACATAAAAGTCTCAGAAATAGGAGTAGGATTATGGAGTCTTGCCACAGATTGGTGGGCCTCTAGTGTTAAAGCTGAAGAAATATTAAAAAGAGCTTATGACCTGGGTATAACATTCTATGATACTGGAGATATTTACGGTGAAGGAAAGGCTGAAGAGTTAATTGGTAAAGTCCTAGGAAATAAGAGGGACAATATAATTGTTTTAACGAAAATAGGTTATGATTTTTATAATAAAAAAGGAAATAAAACACAACAAAATTTTAATATAGATTATTTAGAGTTTGCGGTAAAAGAATCGTTAAAAAGACTGAACACAGATTATATTGATATTCTTATGTTACATAATCCAAAAATGAATACAATCCGAAATAAGGAAATTTTTGACTTTATGCAGGGACTTAAAAAAGACGGAATAGCGAAAGCTATAGGTATTGCACTAGGTCCTACACTAGGTTGGGGAGAAGAAGGATTAGAAGCAATAAGAATGGGGTATGAAGGGTTAGAGCACATTTATAACATGATTGAGCAGTATCCAGGTAAAGATTTCCTAAAATACAGAATAGGAAATGTAGTTAGAGTTCCTCATGCGTCAGATGCGTTAATTGAAGATAAATGGCCAATAGCCGATAATAAAAACCTACATAGAAGCTTGAAGAATATAAAGTGGATTGAAGATGCAGTAAATAATAGTAAAGGAATGCTAGAATTTGCGAAATCAAAAGGCATGAAGTTATCCCAGTTAGCTATAAAATTTGTATTGGCAAATCAGAACGTTTCTAGTGTAGTTCCCAATATTACTACAATTAAGGAGCTAGAGGAATTCGTAAAAGTAAATGAATTAGAAGATCTTAGTGAAGAGGATTTAGTATATATTTCGTCTTATTACGAGAAACATTATAAGAAGTTAAATGATGAAAGTATAGAAGAGACAAAAATTTACAAGTGAATGTAATACTCAAGAAATTTTTTAAATGCCCTGCTTCTGTGAGAGTACTTATTTTTCTCTTCTATTTCCATTTCTGCAAATGTCTTATCTGAACCTTCTGGTATAAAAATTGGATCAAACCCGAATCCGCTATTCCCCATAGCTTCTTCAGATATCCTACCATGAACTTCTCCAGTAAATATCCTTATTTCATTCTCATTTACGTAAGCCAGTGCGGTTTTAAAATAAGCGTTCCTATTTTTTTCATTCTTCATTAATTTTAAAACTCCTTTAATATCTAACGTTTTTTTAACGAATTTGGTATAAGGTCCCGGAAAGCCATTTAATATCTCTATAAATAATCCACTATCTTCTAAAATTATAGGTTCATAAAGCATAGAATAGAAAACGGAAGCTGCATGTCTAACTACATCTTCTAGTCTATCAGCTTGAATTTCAAATTTAGGCAAATTTATCATAGAAAGCTTGATTCCGTATTCTAATGCTATTTGATTCATTTCCTCAAATTTTCTTCTATTCCCTGTCACTACTTTTACTTCTTCTTTCTTCAATATATCTACCCCTCATTCTAATATCTCTCATGGTTTCCATTACTTTTCCATATAAATCGAACTTAGAGTACGTATACTTAAATCCCTCGAATACTTCATCTTTTTTATCTGGGTGAGCGCTTTCTAAAGATCTTAAAAATACGTGAACGTCTGTAGCAAAATCTTCTATGTCGTTAGTCCTTTTTGATAGCCCAAAGTCTATCAAGAATAAATCTTCTCCTTTTAAAATCAAGTTGTTAGTTGTCAAATCCCCATGCGCTATCTGTGCTTTGTGTAACTTTAATGCAATTTCTCCTATCATTTCACCTATTTTCCTCGTATCGTAAAGGTTTTTCCATAATACCTCTTTTACTGTATTTCCTTCTATAAACTCCATTATTATTGAGAAATTTTCCTTATCAATGTAAAGTATTGCTGGAACATTTATTCCAGATTTTAAGGCAGTATACATTAACTTTGCTTCCATGATAGTTCTTTCCGAATTTATTTCTCTATCTAGTTTAGGATCTCTATATGCCTTAGATATCCTATTTTTAACTATTGCATGAATTCCTAGAAAATATGTTTCATAGATTTGTGATTCTGCTCCTCTTTTGATTAGTTTTAACTCCTCCAAGGAATATCTACCTCATCTATCCTCCACCTAGGTTTTATCACAGATTCCTCAATTGGTATAGAGACTCCACTTCTTAAAGCTAAAAGACCGGCGTAGGCTATCATTGCACCGTTATCACCAGAGAATTGTAGCGGTACGATTTTAATTTCAACATTCCAATCTTTTGCGAGTAGATCTAATTTTCTACGCAGACTGACGCTTGCAGCAACTCCACCTACCACCATAATTTCCTTTTTTTCAGTTAAAGCGAGTGCCCTTTCTGTAGCTTCCAAAAGCATATCAAATGCATTTTCTCTAATGGTGTAACAAATATCTGACATAGGATATTTTTTTGTAGCTCTTAGCGCAGCAGTTAATAGGCCGGAGAACGACATATCTTGACCTTTAACAACATATGGTAAATCTATTAATTCTTTAGCATTTTCTGCACAGATATCTATAACATGCTTACCGTTTACTATGTACGGAGGAGCTAAATTTACTTCCCTAACAAAGACATCCATCATGTTTCCTAAGGCTATATCTAAAGTCTCTCCAAATACTCTGAATTTTCCCTCATAAAAAGTTGTTATTATTGTATTTCCCCCAGATAAGTACAAGATAAGTGGATCTTTAGCATTTGTAGTTAGATACCCTATTTCGATATGTCCAATTCCGTGATTTACCGGTATTAGTTTCTTATTATATTTTAATGCTAATGTTCTAGCTACTACTGCACCTACTCTAAGTGCTGGTCCAATTCCTGGACCTAAAGCTACAGCTATTCCATCTATATCATCTATGTTAGTTTCGGTTTCTTCTAACGCTTTTGCCAGTATGTCTGGCGCAACTGTTGCATGGTGTCTTGCTAAATCTCCAGGTTTCATCCCACCGGATTTAGGTACATAAGTATCCCTAACATTAGCTAAAATAAAAGGAGGTTTATCTTCTGCTATTCCCACACCGAAAGTATGGGCAGTCGATTCAATACCAAGAACTTTCATTTCTTATTTTTTCCCCGATACGAATTCTGTATATCCGCATTTACCACATGACCATCTTTCAACAGGTTTCAGATGATGTGCCATTACGCTACCGCATCTAGGGCATTTTTTATTCTTTAATTTTACTTTTCCATCAGAAATTTCATAATAAAGCCTTACTGAAGCTTTAGCTTCACTTGCTTCCTTTTTCGCCACTCTGTTCACCTTCTTTCTTTGTGCTTGTGCCTCTTGTTAATAAATGTTTAGGTTCGTATTTTCCTAAAGCCTCTTTATTGGAATAAACGTGCACTCTTGCTGTGCTTATTCCTGCTCCATAATTTGTGAAAATTTTTCTAATTACAATAAGATCTTCTTTGGAGTTAACTAATCCACTCACAGCTTTTTTAATATCATTTCTTGAGGGAGTACCAGTTCCTATGTGATATAGTTTTAATGTTAATTCTCTTCTTCCTATTACTTTATTATCAAAATCCTTTTCTATTACACCTTGTACCTTGTCCGAAATTTTAATTTGTTGAGCTTGACTCATCGAGTTACAATATTAAAAAAAGGATTTAAGACTTACGCAAGTCTTTAATTATTTCCTCAGCAACTTTCTTACCAGAGAGAATCATAGCTCCAAATATTGGCCCCATTCTAGGTAAGGATTTTACTTCGCAAACTGCCATACCTGCTGCATATAAACCTGGAGCAACCTTTCCTGCATTTTCTACAACAAGTTCTTCTGCTATTTCACTATACGCTGATTTCTCCCCAGGTACTGCTATATCAAGTTCTGGAACTTTTCTTGAGGCTACAGAAATTATTTCTGCATCATGTCCAGTAGCATCAATTACTGCCCTTGCTGAAATAAATAGCGGATCTACATGAAGTCCAGACATCTGAGTGGAAGTCCATTCTACCGCTACTCCTGCTACTCTTAATGGATTTTCCCTAAATATTACATCGTCTACAGTAACTCCATGAATGATTTTTGCCCCAGAGTCTATTGCTGCAGTAGCTAATTTTGCCATAAATTCAGCACTATCTATTATGAAAATCCCATCTTCCGGTTCAGTATATTTTATTTTCAATTCCTTAATAATTTCATCGGCAGGCGTTTCTATAACGATTTTATGGAAATTCATTGCTCCGCCGCCTATTCCACCTCCGAAGCTTAGCCTTCTTTCAAAGATTACTGTTTTTAGGCCAGCTTTTGCTAAATAGTATGCAGCTGTCATTCCAGAAGGTCCTGCGCCAACTATTACTACGTCACTTTCTATTAGATTATTCCAGTCTTCGAACGTATATTTTAGAATATATTCGCTTATTTTTACTTCATTTACTTGCTTAACTCTTACGCTTTGCATGTTGGTTATTAGTTATAACTTACTTATAAACTAAGTTATATATAATTCATTTAAGAAATGTATTTAAATTCTTCATAAAGTTAATGAAATATGCCATTAAAGTTAGATACAAAAGTTAACGAAATACGATGCAGTTGGTGTAAAAGGATAATAAGAGATAATCCAATAATCGTTAAGACTTGTTGTAACAATAAACCTTTAGTATTCTGTAGTAACTCATGTTATACAGCATGGATGAGGCAATGGTTAAGAAAACAGGAGCAAATAGGAAGAAGGTAGTAATAGGAATAAGTGGAGCTAGCGGAATAATTTATGGCCTAAGGACAGTAGAAGTACTAAAAAATTATGGATATGAGGAGTATGTAATAATATCTAATGCTGCAATAAAAGTCGCAGAAAAGGAGAACGAAATAGATATTGTAAACGAAGTTAAGAAATTTACCTCTAATATCTTCATGGAAGATGAGATAGATGCGCCAACTTCTAGTTCCAGTTTTACAACAATTACAAAAGGTATGGTTATAATTCCTTGTAGTATAAACACGTTGGCTTATATAGCTCACGGTTTCTCATCTAATTTGCTTACAAGATCTGCAATAAATTATTTAAGAAGTAGGCAAAAGCTTGTTTTAGTAATTAGAGAAACTCCATTAGGCCAAATTGAATTATATAACGCGTTAAAAGTATCTAGAGCCGGTGGAATTATAATGCCAGCCTCTCCAGGTTTTTATATTAAACCTAAAACAATTCAAGATTTAATAGATTTTATTGTAGGAAAAGCCCTTGACTTATTAGGAATAAGGAACGAGTTGTATAAAAGATGGTCTAAATAAGATCAAGATCCTTCTTACCAAGTTTCTTAGATATTATGTCCTTAACCTTATCTTCGTATTCGTCCGACTGCTTTAGCTCTTTCTCCATATCGTTTCCGTCATTCTTTTTGTTTACTGCGAAAGCGCACTTGTTACCCGGTAATAATGCTCTCTTCTCACAATATGCATATTGGCATTCACCAGTGATACAAGTGTCTCCTACCCATCTGCAGAAACCTACTTTATATGGACTTCCTTTTGCATACTTAGTTTGTATCATTAATGCCCTTTTATTGCATCTAAAATAAGGGCATAAGTAATTACATTTTTCTCCCAGAGGTAGAGGTTTTGGTTCATTTTGAGATATCTGTCCTCTTTCTTTATTAAAGCTTCTTCCAGAATAGTTTCTCAATCAAAAACCCCCATTTTTCATGTTATGCAATATTATTCTATAATTTCACCCATTTAAACATTACGTATCTTATATTTTTTGGTGGAGGCATATTAACAATTGCTAAAATGAGTTTCTTTCTAGTACTATGAGATACCCTTCCAAAACTCATTAGTTCATTTGCAAGAAGTATTGAGTTTGCGTCTAAAACTATAACTACATAGGGTGCATGTTCTAATCCTGGTCCTAGAGTATATACAGCGAAATCGGCACCAAATTTTATTCCAGATCTAACTACAAATCCTTTATTCCTTAAGTCAGAATACACTGCAAATAAACTTTCAAATCTAGCTATGTTCTCTTTTCCTATTTTATACAAGTCTTTTTCATCTAGTTTATTATCTCCGTGCATTACTACCATTTCTCCTTTCTTTAGTAAATATAATCCTTCTATTATAGAAAGCTCTAATGGTGTTTTTATATCCTCTGCCTTCTTTGGTTTATTTATTCCTAAAGGTTTTCCGTAAAAACCTGAAGAGTATATTTTCTTACTATTATTTATATCAAATATTACTATCTTATCGCCGAATATGTATCCCTTTATACTCATCATGTTCTACTAAATGCAATATATGTTATAGAATTAGCTGAGTCTCTAATTAGATCCTCGCTATCTTCTAATCTATCTGCAATATCTTTCATAAGCATCACATAAACTAGATCCTCATGAGGCCTTTCAAATAATTTTAATTCAACATTTCTATATAAGTCATCAACGTCTTCCTCTAATTTTAATATATTCCTAGCGGACTCTATAGATTTTTTAGCGTTAGAGGACAGAGTTTTAATTGATTCAATCAGATGGGTTAGAGAAGCAAGTATTTTTTCACACATTACTACTATTAAACCATGCATCACGTTATCAATTTTACTACTTCTTGTCAAGAGAACACTTAATCTGTAAGTTGCTGCATCAACATTTTGTGCGATTTTCTCTAAATTATTCAGTATATCTATATAAAGGTCTACATAGTCTAACCCTTCTCTTACCTTTATTATATATTCCCCAGTAAGATATTTTTCATTTTCTATACTATCCTTTATCCCATTTATTTTTGTATAAATCTGCATTGGGTTAATATTATTTCCTACTGTAAGAAATTCATAAAGAGTTCTACTTTCATCAATAAGTTTTACAGTTATTTGCTGTAGTTTTTCCTCTAATGTCATGTTAGCTATACTCATAGTTTCACTATAGGCTTATTTTAGAAATTTTAGAAAGTATATTATCAATTTGTTTTATATCATCATTTATATTTATATCATATCCTATTTCCTTAGCTTGAACAGATAGCTTTTGTAGAATTTCCTTTTCATCTTTAAATCCTACAATGTTCAAATAGCTTATTATTCCTAAAGCTTCTTCTTTTATCCTAGAATTTCCAACATTATCTAAATTACTAAGGATAGTATTAATTCCAATTTCCAAATCTCTCCTTATCTTTCTCATTCTTTTTAAGATTCTCATAATTCTATCAACGTCTATCTGTGGGATTACACTCATATTCTCTAGTTCGCTCAAGTATGTTGAATGATCCTCTATTAGTGTCTCGAAGTGAGTTAACGTAATATTAACTTGAGCATCACTATCGTTCATTACACTACCCTCAATGTAACCGTACTATTATCTTCTAAACCGAGTTTAAGCGTGTCTGAAGGATTTAACCATACTTCTATATCTTGCAATCCATCTTGAGAGATAACCTTTAACCTTAATCTTTTTCCTTTTACTGAAATTTCAACTTCATTTTTAATCTTCATTTGCGAAACTAATTTGTTTGATATTATTATGGTTCCTTCATCGACTTCAGGCTTCTTTTTAGCTTTAACTCTCTTTTCTTTTGGAGGTTCCTTTTCTCTATTTTTAAGTGCAGAAGCTGGAGGGATTATATTAACTAAGGATTTTATATCAACTTTTTTCTCATTTTGAGAGTTATCCTCACTCATTGCCCGATCCCTGTGGTATTATTTCTTCACCACTAAATAACTTCTCCAAAGTATTAATTAGTTCCTCTTCTTTTACTCTAATTTGGTCCCACGTATCTCTATCTCTTATAGTCACAGTATTATCTTGCAGTGTTTGTGGATCTATTGTTATAGCATAAGGTATTCCTATCTCGTCCGCTCTTGCATACCTTTTTCCTATACTGCCACTATCATCAAATACTACATCAAATTTTCCTTTAATTTTATTGTAAATTTCTCTTGATTTTTTAATTAGTTCCTCCCTTTCAAGAAGGGGAAATACAGCTACCTCATAAGGAGCTATTTCTCTAGGTAACGATAGGATTATTCTATCCTTTTTCTCTTTATATGCGTTTAAAACTGATATATAAAGACATCTCTCTACTCCAAATGAAGGTTCGACTACGTGCGGTATAAATCTTTTTCCGGACTCCTTCTCCTCTCTTTCTGTTATAATAACATAATCCTTAATTTCCTTTCCGTCAATTTTCTCATTAATAATCTTTTCTATTTCTTCAGGTTTCAATGGAGATATTCTTTTCATAAATTCTTTAATGAAGTCCTTGTTTTCCTTGTTTAGTTTATCTTTATTTATAATCGCTATTTTTCTCTTAATTATTTTTGGCTTTTCATATTTTTTAAATACAGATAGATCCTGTCCACTAAATTTAGAATGCCTTGAAAGATCATAGTCTCCTCTATAGGCGTGACCAGAAATTTCTACTTTATCCTCTCCTATTATAACCATTTGATCAAAAGTTTGGCTTGAGTAGTGAGCTCTTTCTGAGGGAAGTTTTTCCTCGAAATATATTCTTTCTAATGGAACGCCTAGTTTATTTACAAATTTATTGGCAGTAGCCATCCAATATACCATCCAAGGATTTATGACCACTTTCTCATCTACTAGCTCCTTTACCTTAAAAGTTGATGGCTTTTCTCCTTTTATTTTAGCTTCTGCAGGTAAAACGTTAACCTTGTCCTCAGAAAATCTTTCTAAAGGCACGCTACTTATATCTTCAGGATCCATGAAAAATTCTATTTCCATTATAGTGAATTCCCTCATCCTTATTAATCCTTGCCTTGGTGAAATCTCGTTTCTTGCAACCCTACCAACTTGAGCTATTCCTAAAGGTAATCTTTCTCTTGTTGTTTCGTAAACTCTTTTGAATGACGTAAACATTCCTTGGGCAGTTTCCGGTCTTAAAAATCCAGTGCCACCAGTATAAGGTCCAATGTTAGTTGAAAAGAGCAAGTTGAAATATCTAACATCCCCTAAATCTCCACCGCAAACTGGACATTTTATGTCCTTTTCTCTTATCAAGTTAGTAAGCTCTTCGGCTTTTAATCCTTCTGCATTTATTTTCAAAACTTCTTCTACTAAGTGGTCAGCTCTAAATACTCTATGACATTTATTGCACTCAACTATTGGATCTGTAAAATTCTCTAAATGACCGCTAGCTTCAAAAACTTTTTTTGGAGTTATCATAGGCGTTTCAATTTCTACTACAAATTCACTGTTGTCTTCTACGAATGTTTTCCTCCACAACTGTACTATTTTATTCTTTATTCTAGTTCCTACGGGTCCTATATCGTATAATCCTCCTACTCCACCGTAAATTTCATATGATGGCCAAAAAATTCCTCTCCTTTTTGCAAGCTCTATAACTTTTTCCTCGCTCACATAACCCAATTATTGTATTAAGCTTATAAACCTCATTACAACCGTTATATCCATGAGCGATGCAAGATTACTTTACATGAACGAGGTAAGTAGAAAATTTGCAGGATTTAATAAAGAAAATTCTACTTTCGTAATACTCGGAGTTCCTATGGACATAACAAGCAGTTATCGGCCTGGAAGTCGTTTTGCACCTTCAGCAATAAGAGAAGCCGCTCAATACATAGAGTTCTATTCATTAAGATCTGGAATTGATATGGGTGAAGTAGGTTTTAACGATGTAGGAGATGTAGTTTTACATCCTTCTGACGTAGAGGAAAACGTTAGGAGAATATCGGACGTTGTAAGCTATTTCTCGGAAAAAGGTAAAATAGTAGTTTCCATCGGAGGAGAGCATACTGTAACAGTTGGTACAGCTAGCGGAGCAAAGGCTGACTGTGTAATAAGTTTTGATGCTCACTTAGACCTTAGAGAGGATTACATGGGCTATAAATACGATCATGCGTGTGTAATGAGAAGATTAAGTGAGAAAGGAGTAAAGATTATGGAAATAGGCAATAGAGCAGTTAGTAAAGAAGAACTAGATTACGCAAGACAAATAGGTATTCCATTCATTACTTCTTGGGATGTAGAATTATTGGGACATAAAGAAGTTGCAAGAAAAATTATCAATTTTACCAACGAATGTGAAAGGATATACATAACTTATGATATGGATTCAATAGATCCGTCTTATGCTCCTGGAGTAGCAACACCGGAACCTGAAGGATTAAAGCCTACTACAGTCTTGGACATAGTAAAATTAATAGCAGATAAAAGGATAGTTGGATTTGATGTAGTAGAAGTATCTCCTCCTTTTGATCCTTCTGGAATCACGTCAGTATTAGCATCAAAAATTATAATGGAAACTGCAGCAATAATAAAATCTAAATTGCCTTAATTACTTTAACTGTAGGTTTTCTTATCATATAAATAATGTTATATCCGCAGTAAGGACACCTAACGCCTGGTAAAACTTTTAATTTATCATCATCGAAAGTCTTCCAACACCTACCACATCTATATTTGTCCATAGCAAATCCTTATCTTCAAGAAGTTTTAAATTTAATGTGAATAGAAAAGCTCAAAAAGGAGTTTTTATAATTCTTAATTAGAAACATGGCAGACAATTTGTGTGGAGGACTTCCACCAGATATATGTGAGCAATTAAATAAAGAGGAACAGTTTATAAAAATAAAGTTGGAGAAAAGACGTTATGGGAAAGAAGTTACAGTAATAGAAGGGATAAGCAGCGATGATGCGGACTTGAAAAAGATAGCTTCAGAACTTAAGTCAAAGTTAGCAGCTGGGGGTACAGTAAAAAATGGCAGAATTGAAATACAAGGAGATCACAGAGAAAAAGTAAAAGATATTCTAGTAAGGTTAGGATTTCCAGCAGAAAATATAATGGTAATAGAGTAAAAAAAGAAAAATTTCAAGATTATTAAAAGTTATTGATTTTGTATCTCTATTTTTAATTCTTGTATAAGCTCCTTATATCTATTCCTTACAGTTACTTCTGTAACTCCCGCTACTTGAGCTATCTCTTTTTGAGTTCTCCTTTCATCATTCATTAATGCTGCAATATATATCGCAGCAGCAGCTAAACCCGCAGGATCTTTTCCTGCTGTTAAACCTGCATTCTTAGCTTTTTCTAGTATCTCTGCAGCTAGCTTCATTGTAGCGCCACTAAGACTCAATAAGGATCCTATCCTAGTTACATAATCCTTAGGATCTGATACTGGGACTTCAACATTAAGCTCTCTTAATAATAACCGGTAACATCTGGCAACTTCTTTCCTATTTGCTTTAGTGTACTGTGCAATTTCATCTAATGTCCTAGCTATCTTAATTCTCCTACATGATGCGTAAATGGACGCTGCTACTACGCTTTCTATAGATCTACCTCTTACCAATCCTTTTTCTACAGCTTTTCTATATATGAGTGCAGCCTCATCTTTAACTGATTTAGGTAATCCCAGTAAGTTGCCTATTCTTTCCAACTCGTTCATTGCTTGCGCAAGATTTCTATCAATAGATGATTGAATTCTAGCTCTTATCTGCCACTTTCTCCATCTTAACACTTCTAACCTTCTCTTAGGATCTAAATTTCTTCCTATTGCATCCTTATCCTTCCAATCTATAAGTGTAGATAATCCTCTATCATGAATAGTTTGATTTAGAGGCCCGCCAACTCTACTTCTCTTCTCTTTTTCTTCAGGAGTAAATGCCCTCCATTCGGGGCCCTGATCAATAATTCTTTCCTCAATAACTTCACCAGTTTCTGTGCATATGTATTCTCCTCTGTCTGCATCAAAAACTATTTTATCCGGAGGACAAATGTTATCTTGAGGTTTATCACTCATAAACAGGTCACCTTAAGCTCGACCATTCTCCAAAACCCTTTTAAATTTTTCGATTATATAATTTATAAGTTTTTCCGTCATGTTTTTAATCTATTAATTTCAGACCTAGGAAAAAGCTTTTAATATTATTTTAAAAAATTGAATCTTAGCCGGGTCGTCTAGCGGTCAAGGATGGCGGGCTCTGGCCCCGTCGACTAGGGTTCGAATCCCTACCCGGCTACTTTGGCATAATATAACCTGCTATCCTTGGTTTACCTTGTTTTGCGTTAACATTAACTATTATAAAACGTTTAGATAATGGCAATTCATTGCTTAGTTCAACATCTACACTACTACCATTAATCTTTAAGTTGGACATTACTGACACTCCGTTCGCAACTAAATGATAATTTCCTGATTCAATTTTAGTCCAAGGGAACAGAAAGATCTCTCCGGAGAAATTCTTTACTGTTTTTACTCCACTCTTGACAAGAAGTAAAGCTTCTTTCATTTCATCCTCCTTAACATTTCTTAACGCAAAGCCTATCCTTATTCCAGAATCTACGGCTTCTTGATCTTCGTCTAAAACCTGGATGCTCTTTATTTCAACCTCTTTATTCTGTGGCATAACTTTCAACTTATCGTGAACTTTAACTTGCATATAAGAAAATCCAGTAACTACTACACCTACGCCTTTAACTACAAACGTTTTATCAATGTAAACTACTCCTTTATCTTCTTCCTTTCCTTCAACTTCCTCAGGAATTTGACGTATAGGAAATTCCTCTAGTGGTAAGCCTTTCAATAATTTTCTTACGTCGCTTTCTTGCATTTCAGTTATTATTTCTCCTTTACAACCTGCAGAAGCAATTAAAAGTGCTAGTTCTCCTTCAGTCCATGATGGGACTATAGGTAGATAAAATACGCAATAAGATGAAAGGCTAACTGACTCTGCAGTTTGTAAAATTTTTTCTGGATACTCTGTAGGTACTAGAACCGATCTTATATAATCTCCCTTTTTTCTATAATAAATCTTTAATTTTTCATTTTCATGTAATTTTCCTAAATTATCTGCTATTTTTTCTGCTTTTTCCTTATCTGAAGATAATACAGTTATAATGTTGCCGTAATACAATTATCAACACCGTTATAAACCTTAGTATCATAAATAATATTATGAAATTATCCGTCATCGGCGTAGGGATGATTTTGATATTTATAGGCTTTGCATTGCTTTTCATTTCAGCCTTATCTAGTACAGTCTCTACGCCAAGTTCCTCTAATACTGCTGTAGGGGGATTAATACTAATAGGACCTTTTCCTATATTCTTTGGTGTTGGACCAAAAAGTGAATTATTACCTCTCACAATTTTCGGCATAATATTTACGATAATTGCAGTAATCTTCTTTATTTTAACTTTTTATATGTTCAGGAAATGGAGCCAAAAGCCAGAGATTTAATTATTTCTTTAGCTAAAATTACGTAAAATGACTAAAAGCATTTCAAAGCTGAAAATAGGAGGAAAAGATGTTATAATAATAGAGCTTAGGAAGCACGGAATTGACAGTATAATGCTTGACGGAGAGGTTTCAGTGGGAGAATATGACGGAGTAGATTTTGTTAAAAAGGATGCAAGCGAAGAGAAGATGAAGATAGCTAAAGATTATTCCTCAAAAATGAAGGAATTGCTCTCGTCCTGTGCTTGTATAATCTCGATAGTTTATTCTGATATGCTATACGTGAAATTCTACTATAATTCAACAGATGTTATTGCGTTTATTAGTCAAAATGGTTATACTACTTATAATAAGCAAATTCCGATAGATAAATCAATTGAGGATAAAATAAAAGATTGTGCAATGAGATTTCTGGATATACTTGGAGTAAAGCTGTAGTTTATTATCGTAAAATGTTTTATACTAGAAATATTCGGTTATTGTGTGAAATGGGACGAAAGAAGAGTTAAAATTGTAGAGGAGCTTAAAGCTAAGGGAATTAATCCCTATCCGCAGAAGTATGAAATAACTCATACTATATCCCAGATAAGACAAATAGGACTTAGTAGACAAGATAAACCTCACGAGCCTTTTATGTTCGATATTTCGACTGCTGGCAGAGTAGCTAACATTAGAAGACACGGTAAAGCTTCTTTTGTGGATATTTTTGATGAAGGAGAGAGATTACAGCTTTATTTAAGAATTAATGAACTCGGTGATAAGTATGAAGAGTTCTTTAACTATATTGGGAGAGGAGATATAATAGGAGTGAAAGGAGATATTTTCTATACTGGAAAAGGTGAACTGACATTACTTGCTAAGAGCTATGAATTACTTGCGAAAGCATTAATAGAGCCTCCAGATTGGACAAAGTTGAGTACAGAATTCAGATATGCTCATAGATATGTAGATTTTCTTTACAACGATAGTGCAAGAAAATCCATGGAAGTAAGGTTTAAGATTATAAAAGAAATAAGGGATTATTTAAATTCAGAAGGATTTATTGAAGTTGAAACGCCAATTCTACAGCCAGTTTATGGCGGAGCATTAGCAAAGCCGTTCAAATCTAAGGTTAATTATCTTAATGAAGAATGGTATTTAAGAATTTCTTTAGAACTTTATTTAAAGAGATTTATAGTTGGTGGTTTTGACAAAGTTTTCGAAATAGGAAAAGTATTCAGAAATGAGGATATAGATGTAACTCACAATCCAGAATTTACAGAACTTGAATTATATTGGGCTTATGCGGATTATAATGACATTACGAAACTTACAGAAAATATGCTAAGAACGGTTGCAAGCAAGGTTTTAGGCGATACTAAAATTAAGTATAAAGTGATTGATAAAGAATACGAAATAGAATTATCACAATTTAGAAAAATTACAATGTTTGATTCGTTAAGTGAAGCTCTTGGAAAAGATATTGAAAAGATAAGTGACGATGAACTGAAGGAGTTAATGAAAAAGTATAACTTGTTACCAAGAGGTAACCTTTACGTTAGAGGTTTAATGATTGAAAAACTATTCGATAAATTAGTTACGCCAAATCTAATACAACCTACATTTATAACAGATTATCCTATAGAGACTACACCACTATGTAAGCCTCACAGATCTAAGTCCGGGCTAGTTGAGAGATTTGAATTATACATAGCCGGAATGGAACTTGCAAACGCATATACTGAACTTAATGATCCAATCTTACAAGATAAGTTGTTTAAAGAAGAACAAGAAATGATGAAGAGAGGAGACGAAGAAGCTCATCCTTATGATAAGGACTTTGTAAGAGCGTTATCTTATGGCATGCCTCCAACCGGTGGTTTAGGTATAGGAATAGACAGACTAGTAATGTTGCTTACAAATAACCAAAGTATTAAGGAAGTTATTCCGTTCCCAATGCTTAGTGCAAAGCTAATTGAGGAAGATTAGGCACTTATGGATAGCATAATGGCATAAACTAGCGACATAAGTAGAAATGCTTGAATAGCCATTGACATTTTTTCTCCATTCTGTGAACTAATTTTTTTAAGTAATTCCGTAAATATTTTTCCTCCGTCTGTGATTATTAGTGGTGCTGCATTAAACAATGCTAGGCTGAAGTTTATTATAAACATCCAGGTAACGAAAAGTAGGAAAGGTTTTACTAATGGAGGGAAGTAATACGTTATATATACTCCTAAGAAGTGATTAGCAGCCTCTGCATGTTTTATTATGGTAGATCCATTTGGAGCTTTTAGTATTATAGTATAATTAGTACTCTGATTTAATGCTGTGGCTAAGGAATTAAAAGTAGTAGTTTTTATACTATTCACAGATAATATTACATCTCCTGCCTGTATAGATGCGTTATAAGCAGAACTATGAGGAATTACTCCCTCTATAAGCAAGCCTTGCGAGAAATAACCAGGTAAGTAGGTAGCTAGAGGGAAGAAGATTCCAGCTAATATTAGGTTTACCGCTATTCCAGCTGCAAGAATTTTGATTTTAGAAGGCAAAGCAGCAGACATAAATTCTTCATCTGCAGGCTCCACGAATGCTCCTGGAAATATTCCTAAGAGTATAAAGCCACCGCTTTTTACGTTTATTTTATTTGATGTTGCGGAAACCGCATGAGATAGCTCGTGAAGAGTTACTGAAATACCTAAAGCTAAAAGAATGTAAGGTAAGCATGATAAGCTTATTGTAACTCCAGGTATGATTGGCTCTAATCTTACAGTTGTCGATTGTGGATGAAAGATCAAGCTCAGCATTACGTAGTAAATCATTGCTATACCTCCAATCATTGCAATAATACCAAGAATCATTGCTATTTTCTCGTAAGTTTTGAAAGGTCTAGATAATGCTAACTTAGGAAACCATAATGATCTGGTAGTCTTTTTCCACATTAAAAATAGAGGATATACAGTAAATCCCTTTGGCTCAATTTTTTTCCTAAGCGATAATATAAGTGCCCAAAACACAAGAAAGCCTATTGCAAAGACGTAAAGGGAAATATTCATAAGAGTTTAACTTAGATAAGAACTATAAATCAATTGTGCAAATAGAATACACCGAAAATCAGTGGAGATTGTTTATTGAGAAAAGAAAAAGGGCTAGAGAGATACTTGAATACTTGCAGAAAAAAAGCATTAAAGGTTACGCTTATGGTTCTATAGCTAGAGGAGATGTTAAAAAATCCAGCGACATAGACATTATAGTTTTTGAATCAAATATCTTGGAATTAGATCTGATTGAAGCAGATCATAAATACATAATACAAGCTACGCCAACATCATCGCCTAAGGCTTATATTTCATTAAATCCTGAAGAAACTGAAGTAATATCTTTTCCGTTGTCTAAGCTCAAAAAAGACGAAGAAGAATTTTATTATTTCGGTGGATTAGTTAGTTTAGACGATATAATAAAGTGCATTAGAAAGCCTGGCATAAATAAGGAGTTAAAGTTGATTATACCCAATAAGAACGGACATGATGAGATTTCACTCAAGGGAAATGAAGATTATGCAGCAAGATTACTTAAAATTTCCATATCAACTATTATTGAAAGGGAAAAACTATTAATGAAGAGAGAAGATAAAGGCAGAACGGGAGTCTTTTTGAAATATGAGCTGAGTGGTAACGAAAATTTAGAGGAAGCAATAAGAGAATTAAATAGAAGTAATAAATTCTTTAGAAGGGCTTTATATGATTTCGGGTAAAATAGGAAATCTAGAATTAAAAGTAGTAGATGTAAAACAGACGCACATAAAAGAGCTTTCTTACTTTAAGTTATATTTAGGTGATAGGCTTTTAGGTAATTGCAATTACTTTTCAGGGAGAGGTTATTATCCGGACTGGTTAGAAATAGATTATTACCCATGGATCAGAGAACTGGGATTAGAAGAAGAATTTTTTAAAGTGATATATAATTTTCTATCTAAAAAAGGTAGATTATTTGTAACATATGATAAGGACAAAGAAACCTTAGAAATGATAATGAAAGGATATTCTGCAGCAGATACACCTTTAGGTTTCTCTTTACTCAAAGCAGGGTTTACTTGGTTTAAGATATGGTATTTTCCAGAAGGAGGTAATGAAGGAAGTCCTAAGATTCAAGCTAACAAACCATTAGACGAGAATACCGCAATTAAGGAATTAGAGGAATTATTAGAAGATGTTAAAAGCGAGAAAGTTAAAGAATGGATAAATGCTAAAAGGAAATCCAGAGATTTCACTATATAATAGAGATTTACCGTTAGGTTGTAAATATTGCAGATTGGGTAGTAAATTAGTTATATTTATTTCAGGAGAATGTGGAGATTCATGTTATTATTGCCCTGTAAGTGAAGAGAGATTTGGCAAAGACGTTATGTACGCTAATGAGAAGAAAGCTGAGAGCTTTCAAGATTTTATATATGAAGCGTACAAGATGAATGCCTTAGGTGCAGGAATTACAGGCGGAGATCCAGTCTTACATTTAGATAAAGTAGTAAAATTAATAGAAATACTAAAGACCGAGTTTGGAGAGGATTTTCACGTTCATCTTTATACTTCTGGGAGATATGTAAACGGTGACGTATTGTTTGCTCTCCAAAGAGCAGGATTAGACGAAATACGTTTTCATCCGGTAAGAAAGGAATATCTTAAGGCTGTAGAAAAAGCGTTAAACTTCTCTTTTGATGTAGGATTGGAGGTTCCTTCAATTCCTGGAGATGAGGAATACCTTAATTTTTTAGTAAAGTGGGCCATAGAGCATAAAGTTAAATTTATCAATGTAAACGAGTTAGAAATAACAGAAAGGAATTTTTATAATATAAATTCAAAGGGTATAACAATTTCTCATGGACTAGCAGGGGGTAAAGGAAGTTTTGACACTGCATTAAAAATTCTTGAAGCTAACGTAAATTCTAATGTTAACTTGCACTATTGTAGTTCTGTGTATAAGGACGTTGTGGAAACTAGAACTAGATTCCTTAGAACTATAAGATATTATTCTAAGCCATATGAAAAATATAGCGGAGAAGGCACTATAATAAAAGCAATAGTTAAAGTAAATGCAGATTTATCCGAATACGGTGAACGCACTGATACGGGTTTTTACGTTTCTCCTGATTTTATAGATGAAATAATATCAAAATATAATCCTGATGAAGTTAAAATTGTAGAAGAACTTCCTTATGGTTTAAGAGTTTCTGAGAAATTAATCTATTCTAAATCTAAGAATAGCTAAGATCCCTGCAAAATTTTTTACTTGGAAATAAATTGGAGAGTCTTTAGGTATTATGTGAACTTTTCCTCCAGTTTTCTCTACTTCTTCCATTATATTCTGTACTTCTTCATTCTCAGTCACCAAATCTTCTATAACTAGTAGAGAGTCAACTGCACTATAATCTGAAGCTTTTTTAGTCTCTTCAATTCCGTAAGCTATAAGACTGGAATCTTTATTTAGTAACATTAAAGCTCTGTCAAGATCTTTTTCCGATTGCGAAATTTCGTAATCTCTCATAATTTGATCTATTATATCCCTTTTTAATACTTCATTTAATCCAGACTCTGTTGCGGAAGAAACGGAATCCATGTAAACCTTTACTTTCGTATTTAAGTATTTTCTCACAATCTCCTTAAACGGACCAGGTCCAGCTATTAAAATTGCATCTATATTATTATATATATTTAGATAACTCTGAATTTCATTTACTACTTCTTTTGCATTATCTTCTATTATTCCCTCCTCCTTCGTAGGGGTTGATAGACTCTTTTCCACAAGTATTTTTATACCTTGAATCATCGGCATAGCTATTAAATATTCATCAAAGTCTACTAAAGCTATTAAAACTCTGTTTTTCTTTTCAGCTTGTTTGTAAATTCTGTCCAAGACACTTTTATTCCACTTATCTTTCACAATTATTATTTCATCTCCTATATCCAGATTTACCGTATGATGTGCACCCTTTATGCTATACTTTTCTGGTGCGTCTAGAATTATCCCATGTATTCTTAACCTTGTAGTAAAAGCTTGAAATTCCGTATATTCTACTTGTAACTCTATAATCATTGAAACTCTTCTTCCCTCGTTACCCATACTTACGTCTCTGAAAGTTCTTGCTACTACTCTATCCCCTTTATTTAAAATCATGTGCAGGGTCCATAGATCGTCTTCATCCTCTACATGGACTTTCATAGTACCTTTTTTCTCATCAAATTCCAATACTTTCATTATCCACTCTAATTTAATCATTTTGTGGTAATTATAACTGATGTGACCGAAGAAGACTTGCCGCAAATTTATGAGATAGAAGTAGAAAGCTTTGATAATCCTTACCCTTATTCATTGTTAAAGGCATACTTATACATAGCTGATGGATTATATTTAGTTGCTAAAGAAAACGGTAAAGTTCTAGGATACATAATAGGGATTATTCAATTCAAAATAAGAGGGCATATAGTTTCTATAGCAGTCAGAAAAAACTGTAGAAATAAAGGAATAGGAAAACTCCTAATTAATGAGCTAGAACGGAGATTTAAAATAGGCCATTGTACATATTCCTATTTAGAAGTTATGATGACTAACAAAGATGCTTTTTCCTTTTACATTCATAATGGGTATTTCCCATTACTTGTAAGAAAAAATTATTACGGTAGAGGAAAGCACGCATTCATAATGGTTAAGGATTTATATTCCAGAAAAGGGTTGGAGTAATTATTAATCTTTGAAAATTTATAAAGAATATATGATAGGATGTTTTTACATTTTAGACTTTTCATATGATGTAGAAGAAGGCAAACCGGTAATTTATATATGGGCTATTGATAAGGAGGGTAACAGAGTAGTTATCCTTGAAAAGAATTTTAGACCTTACTTTTATGCAATCTTGGAAGATTCTGTAGATGCCAATAGAGTTGCAGAAGATATAAAAAAATTGGGTTTATCTCAATCGCCTATAACTGATGTAAAATTAATGGAGAGGAAATATTATGGAAATCCAATAAAAGTTTTACGAATTGAAACAGTAATTCCGGCATATGTAAGAACATATAGAGATAAGGTAGGTAAGATAAGAGGAGTAAAAGAAGTAGTAGAGGCTGATATAAGATTTTACATGAGATATTCCATAGATCATGACTTAAAACCATTTAATTGGTTTAAAGCTGAAGTAGAAGAGACTCAGGATCCTAAGCTCAGGGTTAAAAAAGTCTACGAATTGAAAAAAATTATTCAAATTTATGAAGATAAACCGCCAGAGTTAAGGATAATGGCCTTTGATATAGAAGTGTATAACAAATATGGTTCTCCAAATCCAAGGAGAGACCCAGTAATAATAATCGGCGTATGGACTAATGAAGGCAGTAAACAATTTGTTATGAAGGACGATGATTTAGAAATTATTAGGGAATTCGCAAAGTTTGTTTTAGATTACGATCCGGATATAATATTAGGATATAACTCTAATGGTTTCGATTGGCCATATTTGCTTGAGAGAGTTAACAGTAGAGGAGTAAAGCTTGATATAGGCAGAAAAGTAAATTCAGAGCCTTCACAAGGAACCTATGGACATTATTCAGTAGTAGGAAGATTGAACGTTGACCTGCTAGGGTTTGCTAGCAGTGTTGCAGAAGTGAAAGTAAAGAGTTTAGATAATATCGCAGATTATTTAGGGATAGTAAAGAAGTCTGAAAGAGTCAATCTTGAATGGTATCAAATCCCAGAATACTGGTCTGATCAATCGAAAAGGGACACTCTTTTAAAATATAATATTGATGATGTAAGATCCACGTATTTACTCAAGGATGTATTCTTAACTTTTGGAGAACAATTAACAATGATTACTGGATTACCGTTAGATCAACTTTCTATGGCAAGCGTAGGTTATAGAGTAGAATGGCTTCTAATGAGGGAGGCTTACAAATTTAATGAAACAATACCAAATAGAGTTGAAAGAGAATACGAAAGCTATAAAGGAGGATTAGTGATTTCTCCAGCGCCAGGAATACATGAACATGTTTATGTGCTTGATTTTTCATCAATGTATCCCTCAATAATGATAAAATACAACATTGGTCCAGATACATTAGTTAAAGGTGACTGCGAGGACTGTTGGGTTGCTCCAGAAGTTGGGCACAAATTTAGGAAATCTCCTGACGGATTTTATAAAATGATCTTACAGAAATTAGTGGAGGAAAGAAAAGCTGTAAAATCAAGAATGAAGGAGGAAAAGGATGAATATGAGAGAAGGAGATTGGATGAGAGACAGAGGGCATTAAAAGTAATGGCTAACGCATTTTATGGTTATATGGGATGGTTAGGAGCAAGATGGTACAGTAAAGAAGGTGCAGAAGCTGTAACTGCATGGGGTAGAGAAACTATATCTTCAGTGGCTAAGCTAGTAGAAGAACGCGGATTCAGAGTAATTTATGGTGATACTGACTCGGTATTTGTAAAAGGTTCTGGAAATGTTGATTTATTAGTTACAGAAATTATGAATAAATTTGGGTTAGAAATAAAAATAGATAAAGTGTATAAGAAGATATTCTTTACAGAGAATAAGAAGCGTTATGCTGGAATTACAGAAGATGAAAAAATAGATATTGTAGGTTTTGAGGCTGTAAGAGGTGATTGGTGTGATCTTGCAAAAGATTTACAGAGGAGAGTTATAGAGAAAATATTAACGTCTGGAGTAGATGAGGCAGTGAAACTCGTAAGAGATGTAATTATGAGAATAAGGAGAAAAGAAGTGCCTATACAAGACCTAGTGATTTGGAAATCTTTAGACAAAAGCCTTGAAGAGTATGAGGTAGACGCTCCACATGTGAATGCAGCTAAGAAAGCTATGAAGGCCGGTTATATAATATTTAAGGGCAGTAAAATAGGCTATGTTATAGTAAAAGGGAACGGAAAGCTGTCTGAAAGAGCAGAGCCATACTTTATGATTAATGATATTAATAGAATTGATATTGACTATTATATAGATAAGCAAATTATACCTTCTACTATGAGAATTCTCGAGCAGTTTGGAGTAAAGGAAAGTACGTTAAAAAATACTAGCTTTGATATCTTGAACTTCTTTAAGAAGTAAGAACATCAGACATCGTGAGTATTTTAACATTATCTAAACTCTTATTTATGCCCCCTATCCTAACGCCTACTAACAGTTTAACATTTTTTGATGCAGCAAGTTCTAGTAATCTTTGCGTTATTACACCATCAAATACTATATAAGCAACTTTACTTTCGCTCATTGCCTCTAATTTAGGTATTATATCTCTTACTTGAACTTTTTCTACTTGGTTCCAGTTATCATCGAACATTATTCCCTCTAGTGTACCCGGCAGCTTCTTTATTTCTTCTAATGCTGAAGGCGGAATGGAAATTTCTACCTCTTTAGGGGGCTGTACAACTGTTACTGTCTCTTCTGGTGTTTTAACTATAATTTGAGGAACTTCTTGTTGCTTCTTTAAGTATTGCGATAGAGGAACCATATTAGATAGTGCTTTTGCTATCTCTTTTCCAGTAAGCTCTTCAACTTCTCTACCTTGAGGAGCTCTAGCTATATAATCTAATTTGACGTTAGCGCTAATCAATTCCTTAAGTATTAGGTCTCCACCATGATCTCCATCTAAAAACGCTATTACGGTATTCTTCTGTTTGCTTAGATCTATTACGCTTTGAGGTATCTTACCACTTGCACCCTCAACTGCTACAGTATTTCTATAACCATATCTTAGTAAATTGATTATATCAGCTCTTCCTTCTACAATTATTAAATTGGGATCAGTAAGAACGTCCGGTCCTGCAGGTAATCTATCCGGTCCGAATTCTGTAATTTCTCCAGTTTTAACTGCACTACTGATTTCATTAAGAACTTCTTTAATGTCAAGAGTCTTCTCTTTGCTCCAATTTGTTAATATTTCCTTGGCTCTATCAATAATTTTCTTTAATTTTTCAGCTCTAATATCTTGTATTTCCCTAAGCTCAAATTTTGCACCATAAGGCCCTATTTTTTCTACACTCTCGACCATTGATGCTATTAATGCTGTTTCTATTCTATCCAGATTTGACGGTATTTCAATAGTTCCTTTTGTCTTTCCTCCCTTAGCCTCCATTTCAACTACTATCCTTCCTAGTCTTCCCTTATCTTGCAATTCTCTTAGATCAAATTCTTCCCCAAATAAATTTTCAGTTTGTCCAAATATTGCTCCTATTACGTCTGGTTTATCAACTATTCCTTCAGTTTCAAAATATAGTTTGATTACATATTTCATGAGCTTCACCTTGAAACGTTTTTTGAAATCTTTGATACTAATTCTTCATATTCCGGAGTGTTTAACTTTTTCCTTATTGGTTCTAGTATCTCATTTAACTTTCTTGCAGTAGCCATTTTTAAGTCCATTGGGTGTAATTTACCTTCAGCGAATGCCTTCTCTAGATCTTCATAACTATTAAACTCTATGTCACCTCCGTACTTTACATCTCTTTCAATTTTTAATTTATCTATATTTGCAAATATAATATACCTATCTATTTGTAATATAGGATTAAATTCTACTACTTTACTAGGGCAATAAGCACGCATTATTTTCGCCGTAACTTCTTCTGGTGAATCGTTTATAAATATGGCATTCTCAGGTTTTGATTTGCTCATTTTTATTTCGGAAAGCAGATCATCTTCTTCAGCATTACCCATCCTTTGTCCGCCTTTCAATCCTACAAGAAGTGGAGTATGAATCGCTATCACTTTTTTTCTATGGAATTTCTCTGCTATTTCTCTAGCTAGCATGTGAGCTTTTCTTTGATCAGTACCTCCTAATGCTATGTCAACATCTAGGTAAAATATGTCGCTCACTTGCATTGCTGGGTAAAATAACTTTGACGTATCCAGTTCAGCTTCATCAGATTTCCTACCCATTATGGTTAACGCTCTTTTCATTCTAGCTAATGTGGTATTTTTAGCAACTCTAAGTACTAATTCCCAATATGCCTTGTCCTTTACCATATCCTCAGCGTCCACTACGTTAATTTTGCTTATATCCAAGCCGTAAGCAGAAAGAACGTCAATTGCATATTTTCCTGCTAACTTAATGAGCTCCATGTCTCCGTTTAGTTTATCATTTATCCACGCGTGCCAAGTTGCCATTAAAAGTGTCATTTTTACTCCTGCATTACTTAAGTCCTTCACTTTTTGTGCCCATATTAGCCATCCTACGTGGAATAGCCCACTTGGTTCGAAACCTAGATAACCGGTTAATTTCTCATTATTTTCTAGTTTCTTTTTGATATCATCTAATGTTACAATTTCTTCTACATTTCTAGTTATTAGTGAGAGCTTATCTTCCAAATAATCATCCCCAAATCTAAAAGGAAAGAAGTGAATAAAAAGTACTATTCTTCTATGAGCTCTTTCAAAAAGATTACTACAGGATGAGAATTACCTAATTTGGATTTTAAATCCTCGAAAATATAATCTATATCTAAGTCTGCGTTTAGTATTCTCTTTATTAGAATTTCAGTAAAAAGATAGGAATTTGCAACGATTTTCTCATCAATTTCATCTTCTTCATCTTCGTTCTCTTGAAGTAGTTTAAACTTTTCATTAGCAGATTGAGGTTTTAATAAAGATTTCAAGTACTCATCTACTACTTCTTCCACGCATTTCTTATCTTCACACAAAGCTAACTTGTATATACTAGGTCCATTTAACGGAGGCAAATTTGATCAGAATATAAATTGCGAATAGTGGTAAAAAAATCACTATTCTCCCATAACTTTTACACTAACAGTCCTAACTCTAGGGCCGTCAAATTCTAACAATATTATTCTTTGCCATGTTCCTAAATCCAGTTTACTTCCTTTAACTGGTACTGCTCTGGAATTTCCTATTATCGAAGAAATTATATGTGCGTGCCCGTTATTATCAATTAAGTTATGATTAAATTTTCCTTCTGGAGGAACAAGTTTCTTTGCCCATTCTAGATAATCAGTCATTAATCCTTTTTCTGCTTCATTGACTATTATTGCACATGTAGTATGCTTAACGAAAACGTAAGCAATTCCGCTCTCTATACTTTTTGCAATATTTTCAACATTTTCAGTTATATCGATACTCTCAAACCTTTCATTTGTTTTCACTTTAAATTCATTCTCGAAAATCTTCATATGAATTTTAAGTATCCAGTAAATATAAGCAATCATGGTTGATCTAGAGGGAATAGCTAGAAGGTTACCTAAGAACGAAGCAAGAAAGGAAATTATAAAATGGCTAGAATTTTATAAAGGTAAAAGAGATATCAATGAAAAAATTGCAGATAGTATAATAATCGAAGTAGAAAACTCCAAGAAATCTTCAATTTATGAGCCTACGTTGTCTGGAATAAGAGCAGGAGATGCGGGTTTAGGTTCTAGAGGAATCGGAGATCATATAATTCATGAAAAAATTCTGGAAATAGCTGGCAAAGGTGAATTCGAGGATGCAGGACTTTCTGACAATATAATAGCATCAATAGACGGAATTCATTCTAGACTATCTTATTTTCCATTTTTAGCAGGCTTTCATGTTACTAAGGCTACATTAAGAGATATAATGGTTAAAGGTGCAGAACCAATAGGAGTTATAGTAGATATTCACTTGGCAGACGACACTGATGTTTCTTATCTTCTGGATTTTGAGGCAGGAGTTACTACAGTAACTGATTTTTTAGGAATTATAGTCTTGGCAGGTAGTACGCTAAGGATAGGCGGAGATTTAGTTTTGGGAGAAAGAATAAGCGGTGGAGTAGGTGCAATTGGCAAGCTTAAGTCTAAGTTTTTCGCTAGACATAACGTTAGGGAAGGAATGAAAATAATAATGACACAAGGAAACGGAGGCGGGACTATTACTGCTACAGCAATATATTACGGATTTCCAGAAGTAGTGGAAGAAACGTTACGTTTAGACGAGTTATTAGCTTGTAAAGTTATTTCAGATAATCCTAACTTATCAGAATCGATGACTGATGTAACAAACGGTGGATTGCGAATGGATGCTATAGAGATTTCCGAGAGCAGAAAGTTGTCATTTGTAATAGACCCTGAGAAGTTCTTGCATCTTATAAATCCTAGAGTATTAAAAATGTTTGATGAATTACAAATAGATCCTTTCGGAATTTCTATTGATTCAATCTTAATATTTACTAATGAAGAGGATAAAGTTTTAGATTTGCTAGCTAGAAGCAAAATTAAGGCTGATGTGGTAGGTTACGTGAGCAGTTATAAAGATTATCCGATACTAACAGTAGATGGCAAGAAATTGGAAGCAAGATTTAGAGAAAGTCCTTATACTCCAGTTAAGAAAGTTATTGGTAATTATTCTCCTTATACAATAGATGATATTAAGGGATCCTTATCCAACGCAGTAAAGTTTTCGAAGATAAGAAAGGAAAACGTATTGAAAAATTTAAAAAGCCATTTTGCATAGAACATCCAGTCGATATTATATGTCAGAGTCATTTAAGTACATAGTTAGGCTCTTTGGTCAAGATGTAGACGGTACTATGAAAGTCCCTTATGCTTTAGCTATGGTAAAGGGCATAGGTTATAATACAGCAAGAGCTATACTAAGACAATTAGCAATAGATAAAGATAGGAGACTTGGAGAGCTTTCAGATTCAGAGTTAAAGAAAATTGAGGAAGCCTTATCAGATAAGACAATAAAAGGACTACCTTCATGGATACTTAATAGGAGGAAAGATTTCGATTCAGGATTAGATTTACATTTAGTTACATCCGAACTTATTTTCTATGCCAGGAATGATATAGAGAGAGAAAAGAAAGTTAAAAGCTGGAGAGGAGTTAGGCATGCACTGGGACTTAAGGTCAGAGGACAAAGGACAAGAACTACCGGAAGAACCGGAACAACTATAGGTGTAAAGAGAGCAAAGGCTACTCCTACTGCAGGCGGAGGCAGCACTGCACAAGCTCCAGCTTCTCAAACTAAGAAATGAGGTGAATTAAATGGGAGATCCTAGAAAAAGTAGGAAAAAGTGGGAAGGTCCAGGTTTACCTTGGATAAGAGGGCTTCTACTTCATGAACAAGAATTAATAGGAAAATATGGGCTTAGAAATAAGAAGGAAATATGGCTAGCAAGGACAGTAATAAGGAAATTTAGGCATATGGCCAGAGGTTTATTGGCATTACCACCAGCCGAAAGAATTGTAAGAGAAAAACAGTTAATATCAAAGTTATATAGAATTGGATTACTATCTTCACAAAACGCTACTGTAGATGATATTCTAGGCTTAACAGAGGAGCAATTATTAGAAAGGAGACTTCAAACAATAGTATTCAAAAAAGGCTTAGCAAAGACAATATATCAAGCTAGACAATTAATAGCACATGGCCATATCGCAATAGGCGGAAGGAGAGTAACTTCTCCAGGTTATATAGTACCTAAGGACGAGGAAGATTTAATAGATTATTACCCAACTTCTGTATTCAAGACAAGACCTCCAACTACTCAAGAGGTAACTCAAGAATCAAGTGGTGAGCAAAATGTCCAGCAGGCGTGAAATTAGGTGGGGAATAGCCCATATATACGCTTCCCAAAATAATACTATAATTTCAATAACCGACATAACAGGAGCCGAAATGATAGCTAAAGCTTCAGGCGGAATGGTAGTTAAGGCTGATAGAGAAAAGCCTTCACCTTATGCTGCAATGTTAGCGGCAAATAAGGCAGCAGGAGATGCGTTAGATAAAGGTATAATGGCAATACATATTAAGGTGAGAGCACCCGGAGGATCTGGTCCTAAAACTCCAGGTCCTGGAGCTCAACCTGCAATAAGATCTTTAGCTAGGTCAGGATTTATAATAGGAAGAATAGAGGATGTGACACCAATACCTCACGATAGCATTAGAAGGCCTGGAGGAAGAAGAGGAAGGAGAGTATAAAATGATAGATGTAATAAAAAAGGAAGGAAATTTTATTTCTATTTCTTTAGAAGGATATCCTTTAGAATTTGCTAATGCAGTAAGAAGAGCTTGTATGTTATATGTTCCAGTAATGGCCGTAGATGATGTATATATTATAGAGAATAACAGTCCACTTTATGATGAAATATTAGCACATAGGCTAGGCATGATTCCTTTTTCCTCAGATGAGGCAATAGATGCATATAGATCTCCAGATGAATGCGCTAACTGTCAAGAGAATTGTGACGGATGTTTCAGTAAGATCTATTTAGATGTTGAAGCAAAGGATTCAGAAGTTATGGTTTATTCTAGAGATATTAAATCAGATGATCCTTCAATAGTTCCAATAAGTAAGGACATTCCTATAGTATTATTAGGTAAGAGTCAAAAAGTTTCCTTAGAAGCTAAGCTAAGATTAGGCTACGGTATAGAGCATGCTAAATTTAATCCAGTTACTACTTCAGTATTAAGATATTATCCTCATGTAGAATTGAAGGATGATAGCTGTATTAAAGCTGTAGAAGTATGCCCAGAAAGAGTTTTTGCATCAAAGGACGGAAAGCTGGTGATAATAAATGAAACTTCTTGTACATTATGCGAGGAATGTTTAAGGTATTGCCAAGGAATAAAGATTTCCTCTGTGGAAAATAAGTATATTCTAGAAGTTGAAAGTGTAGGTAGTTTAAAGCCACAGAGAATTTTATTAGAGGCTGGTAAGAGTATACTTCGTAAACTTGAAGAATTGAAGAAGGTGATTTCATGACCGATAGTACAAATGTTATGATTAGAAAATTAGTTAGGAGTTTAGAAAAACAACATAAGCCGTTATGGGAAACAACAGCCGAAAAGCTTCAAACTCCAAGTAGGAAAAGATGGTATATTAATTTATATAAAATAGAAAAATATACAAAGCCAGGAGATGTTGTCATAGTACCTGGGAAAGTCTTAGGTATAGGTAATTTGACGCATGATGTGACTGTAGTAGCATTAGATTTTTCTAAGTCTGCTAAAGAAAAGATCTTGGCTACAGGCGGTAAGGTAATGAGCTTATATGATTTTGACAAGTTAGATTTAAAAGGTAAAAATGTGAGGTTGATGAAACAATGACCGAAGTTGTAATCATAAATGCAGAAAATCAAATTTTAGGTAGAATGACAACTAATGTAGTAAAATTGCTTAAGGAAGGTAAAAAAGTTGTAATCATAAATGCAGAAAAAGCAGTAATAAGCGGGACAAAAAATAGAGTAGTTGCAGGGTATAAATTATTCTTCTCACTAAGAACATTATTTAACGCAGAAAAACAAGGAGTTAGGAGACCAAGAAGTCCTATAAATATAGTAAAAAGGACTATAAGAGGTATGTTACCTAAAACACCAAAAGGTAGGGAAATGCTAAAAAGTGTTAAAGTTTACATAGGTGTTCCTCAACAGTATAAGGATAAGAATATCATAAGTTTTCCTGATGCTGGTGTAAAAAGACTTAAAGGTAAGTATATTACTGTTGGAGAATTAGCTAAAGAGATGGGGTGGAAAGTTTATGTCAGCGCAGCAAACCAGTAAAATTATAACAACTTCAGCCAGAAGAAAAATGGCAAGAGCTCAGTGTAAGCTTACTGAAGGTAAAGGAAGAGTATTTGTAAATAATGTGCCAATAGAGCTCATACCCATAGAGATGATGAGATTAAAGATAATGGAACCATTATTACTTGCTGGGGAATCATTAGCATCTAAAATAGACGCTAGGATATACACTTTTGGAGGTGGTATAATGGGGCAAGCAGACGCAGCTAGAATGGCGTTAGCTAGAGCTTTAGTAAACTTTAGTGGCAACAAAGAGCTAGAAGAGTTGTATAAGCAGTACGATAGAACAATGCTAGCAGGAGATCCAAGGGAGACAGAGTCTGAAAAGTGGATGAGATATAGTGCCAGAAGATGGAGGCAGAAGGCTTATAGGTGATATTCATGATAATCCCTGTCAGATGTTTTACGTGTGGGTCTTTAATAGCAGACAAATGGGAACCATTTATAACTAGAGTTAACGCTGGAGAAGATCCACAAAAAGTATTAGACGACCTAAGCGTTAGGAGATATTGCTGTAGAAGAATGTTATTAAGTCACGTAGATATTATAAGAGAGGTAGTTAATTATACTAGACCAATTTAAGGTGATTTAAATGGCGGAGGAAAATAAAGGAACAGAATTATCTGAGGCAGAGAAAGCGGAATTACAAAAATCAGAAAAAGGAGCAGTAATAGAATTACTAGCTCCATTAGAGAGTTATTTATCAGCAGGCGTTCATATAGGTACTCATACATGTACAAAGTATATGGAGAAATTCATTTACAGGGTAAGGCCTGAAGGTCTTTACGTCTTAGATGTTAGGAAGATCGATGAAAGGTTAAGAATAGCCGCAAAATTCCTAGCAAGATTTACACCCACTGGAATTCTAGCAGTAGCTTCAAGGCCTTACGCTTTTACTCCAGTTCAAAAGTTCGCGGAAGTAGTAGGAGGCAAATCAATAACTGGAAGATTAGTTCCAGGTACTTTAACTAACGCGTACCTTAATAGATTTATGGAACCGGAGGCTTTACTAGTATCAGACCCGAGGACAGATACTCAAGCAATAAAGGAGGCAGCAGATATGGGTATACCGGTAGTTGCTTTTGCTGATACTGATGCTAAAATAGAATACGTTGATCTAGTAATACCTGCAAATAATAAGGGAAGGAAATCTTTGGCATTACTTTATTGGATATTAGCAAGGCAAATACTTAGGGAGAGGAAACAAATACCTATGGATGCAGACATACCAGTAAAGGTTGAGGAATTTGAGGTGAAGCTAGTTCAATGAAAAGATTACCGGCAGTAGCAGGCGCATTTTATGAATCAGATCCTCAAGAATTAAAAGATAGAATTATTTGGTCTTTTACTCATCCAGTAGGTCCAGGCAAATTGCCTGAAGTACCAAAGGAAAAAGGTAAGAGAGATAACATATTTTTTATCGTTCCTCACGCGGGTTATATTTATAGTGGCCCCGTAGCCGCTCATTCTTATTATTATTTAGCTTCTGAAGGTAAGCCAGACGTTGTGATAATCTTAGGTCCTAATCATACGGGTTATGGTTCTTACGTTTCTTTATGGAATAAAGGCTGTTGGGAAACTCCTTTAGGTGACGTTAAGATAGACGAAGAAATGTCAATGGAGCTTGTTAAGTATAGTGAAGTTATTGACATAGACGAGGAAGCACACCTTTACGAACATTCTGTTGAAGTTCAGTTGCCTTTCTTACAATTTTTCTTTGGTTCAGAAATAAAAATAATTCCTATAGTTGTGCTTTATCAAACTCCTGAGATAGCCGAATACATAGCTGAGGGGATATATAGGTTGATGCAGAAGCACCCTGAAAAGGATATAGTAGTTTTAGCCAGTAGCGATATGAATCATTATGATCCTTATGATATTACCTATAAAAAAGATGAAATGGCAATAGAAAAAATAGAGAAACTAGATTATAAAGGTCTTTACGACGTAGTTGAGAATAAAGATGTGACAATGTGTGGTTATACTCCAGTAATGGTTTCCATGATATTAGCTAAGAAGTTTAATAAAAAGCCTTATATTTTGAAGCATGCGACTTCCGGCGATACTTCTGGAGATAAGTCATCAGTAGTGGGATATCTTGCAGCAAGATTTGGAAGTTAAAGTTCCGTTTTGTTATTCTGGTCTTCCGTTAGAGGTAAATAATCCTGTTTTAATTAATTTTGCGATAGTTAAAATAAAAGAGGTAAAAAGGAAACCAAGGATAGATAAATTCCTAGATTATTTCCGTGAAGCTACAGGTTTCTCTTGTAATATTGAATATGATATAGAAGGAAATTTACCTTTCTCTTCCTATTATATTTATGTTACAAGAAGGCTTGTAGAGCTTGCAGTAAGTGAGTGCGAAATTCCTATGAATGAAAAGGACATTAACGAAACTTTAGAAATGATAGATGATGCAATGTTTGACTCCAGGTTAATAAGAGCTTTAAGAAAAGCTCAAGAACTAAGCTTAGCAATACTTTATCGCGATGGAGAAGATCCTGTTCCTCTTGGAGAAAAAGATATTAGAATAAATTTACTTACTAGTTTTCCTTTGCCCAAGCCTAGATTTTTGGAGAGTTCATTAATACATTTAGCAGGAATTTTACCTGTAGAGATTTCTAAAAATCCAGACTTAATGCATTTTGAGAATGGTTTATGGAGTTCCCTTTATGGCTTGTCATATCCCATGAATAATAACTGGAAGTGGATATGGGACTTAAATTGGGCAACACTTATAGAATTATCAAGTTAGGCGGAAGCCTAATAACAAATAAAAATATGCCTTACTCTTTTAACGAAGTCACAGTTAAGAGAATTGCAAGGGAAGTTAAGCAATTTTATCCTTTAATTATCATACATGGCGGAGGCAGTTTTGGGCATTATGAAGCTTCAAGAGGAGATAAAATAAGGACTGTAATCGCTATGCAGGAATTGAACCTCAAGATCTCGAAAATATTTTATGACGAAGAAGTTAACGTATTTCCTCTGCCAGGAAGATTCTTTTCTGTAGATATAGTTAAAAGATATTTAAACGAGGGCTTAGTACCACTAATTTATGGTGATATTACTGAATCTGGAAAAATAATCTCAGGAGATGATATTGCTGTTTTGCTAGGTAAGGCTTTCAATGCTAGAGTTCTTTTTGCTAGCGATGTAGATGGAGTTTTTATTAATGGAAAAGTTGCAAGAGAAGTTAATTCTTCGCTGATAGACGAGCTTTCTTCTTCAAAGTTTGATGTTACTGGCGGTATGAAATCTAAAATTCAGAAAATTTTAGAGAATTGTATAGAAGCCTTAATATTTAACGGTAAGATTGAAGGCAATATATTTAAGGCATTACAAGGAAAGGATATAGGAACTATTGTAAGGTGTAAAAATGATAACAAATAGAAAGTTAGAGCACGTTGAAATTTGTCTTTATGAAGACGTTGAAGGTTTTACTTCAACATTATTTGAAGATGTAGTTTTGGTGCATCAAGCAATGCCGTGCATTTCATTTAATGAAATAAACACTACTGTTAAGTTCCTTAATAAAGAGATATCCGCACCGTTAATAGTAACAGGAATGACAGGAGGCAATGAAGCTTTAGGTAAGATTAATGCGACAATAGCAGAAGTAGTAGAAGAACTAAGACTGGGAATGGGTGTAGGAAGTCAAAGAATTGCGATAGAAAGACCAGAAGCTAAAGAGAGCTTTAAAGTAGTCAGAGAAAAAGCTCCTACAGCCCCTATTATAGCAAACATAGGAGCCCCTCAATTAGCTAAAGGTTATGGACTAAAGGAACTAAAAGAGGCTGTGAGCATGATAGAGGCAGATGCAATAGCTGTCCATTTAAATCCTGCACAAGAATTATTCCAACCTGAAGGCGAGCCTGAGTACCCTAGAGATATCCTAGTTAAACTTAAGGATATTTCGAAAGAGTTAGGAGTACCGATAATAGTAAAGGAAACCGGAACTGGTATTTCTATGGAGACCGCAACAAGATTTAAGGAAATAGGAATAAAGTATTTTGACGTTTCTGGACAGGGAGGAACTAGCTGGATTGCTGTAGAAATGGTAAGAGATAGAAGAAAGAATAACTGGAAAAAGGAGAGTGCAGAACTTTTTGCAGGATGGGGAATCCCTACCGCAGCCTCAATAATAGAAACAAGGTTTTCTGTTCCTGACGCATTTATAATAGGAAGCGGAGGAATGAGAAACGGCCTCCAAGTAGCTAAAGCCATAGCATTAGGCGCGGACATTGCAGGAATGGCTAGCCCAATTTTAAAGAGTGCTGTAGAAGGAAAGGATTCATTAGTTTCATTCTTTGATAAGGTAATTTTTGAACTTAAGGCGGCTATGATGTTGACTGGAGCTAAAAATGTGGAAGAGCTGAAGAAAGTTCCTATAGTTGTTTGGAAGGAATTAAGAGAATGGATTGAAAGCAGAGGGATAAGTTTATCTACATATGAGAAATTAAGAAAAAGAGAATAATGGAGATAGATAAGTATTTTGACGAGATAATTAAAAGTGTAAACGAGGAAATAGAAAAATATATAAAAGGTGAACCTAAGGAACTTTATGATTCTTCAATATACCTTTTAAGGGCTGGCGGTAAGAGACTTAGGCCTCTCATAACTGTTGCATCTTCAGATTTATTCTCTGGAGAAAGAAAAAGAGCATATAAAGCAGCAGCCGCAGTAGAGATACTTCATAATTTTACTTTAATTCATGACGATATAATGGACGAGGATACGCTTAGAAGGGGTATGCCAACAGTTCACGTAAAATGGGGAGTTCCTATGGCAATCCTTGCAGGAGATTTACTTCATGCTAAGGCTTTTGAAGTGCTATCAGAAGCATTAGAAGGACTGGATTCAAGCAGGTTTTACATGGGTTTATCAGAATTCTCAAAATCTGTAATAATAATTGCTGAAGGCCAAGCAATGGACATGGAATTTGAGAACAGACAAGACGTAACAGAAGAGGAATATCTGGATATGATAAAAAGAAAAACCGCGCAGCTGTTTTCATGCTCGTCCTTTTTAGGGGGTTTGGTTGCAAATGCTGAGAACAGAGATCTTGAATTACTTAAGGAATTCGGACTTAACTTAGGTATCGCTTTTCAAATAATTGATGATATTTTAGGATTAACTGCAGATGAAAAAGAGCTTGGTAAACCGATCTACAGCGACGTTAGAGAAGGTAAAAAGACTATATTAATAATAAAGGCATTGACTTCAGCCTCTGAGGAAGAAAGGAGAATAATAATGGAAGGACTTGGTTCCAAAGATCAAGAAAAAATAGTTAAATCCGCAGAAACTGTAAAGGCTCTCTCATTGGATTATGCGTATAATGTAGCGGAAAAATATTACGAAAAATCGATGAATGCGCTATCATCAATAAGAGGTAATGATATACCTGGAAAGGCTTTAAAATACCTCGCTGAGTTTACAATTAAAAGGCGAAAATAGTGTTACCTATTTGTGCGTTAATAGCTTTTATTGTAACTTTTCTTGTAACTAGGTGGGTAATTCGTGTAGCAAAAGAGAGGAAAATTGTAGGAAAAGACATTAATAAAGTAAATAGACCGGAAATTCCTTCTTTAGGCGGTATAGCAGTAGTTGCAGGATTTGTCTCAGGAACTTTTGTACTTTTGATACAGGATCCTAACTATGAAAGAATAATATCTTCAATTTTGATTTCTTCCTTATTAATAGCCTTTCTAGGTCTAATGGATGATTTTTTAAATCTTAGACAAGCTATTAGAGCTTTTACGCCAGTCTTTGCAGCAGTACCTTTAGCTGTTTTCAGTGTAGGGCATTCTGCAATATCTATACCTTTTTTGGGAGTAATAAATCTAGGAATATTCTATTACGTGTTAGTTATTCCTGCAGCACTTACAATCTCGTCTAATGCTTTTAACATGCTTGAAGGTCTAAACGGGTTAGGAACAGGGTTGGGGATAATAATGGCAGCAGCTTTAGCCTTTATAGGTTTAACAAGGACTGGAAATATCTTTGTTGCGGGAGAAGAAGCATTGATTTTGTTCTCTTCACTCTTAGCTTTCCTTTATTATAATAAATATCCGGCAAAAATTTTCATAGGAAATATAGGAACGTATTTTATAGGCTCAGTAATAGGTTCTATAGGAATAGCAGGATATATGTATACTGCGTTAGCAGTACTGTACTTACCTTATGTTGCAGAGTTCATACTAAAGGCAAGGACTAGATTTAAGGGAGTATCGTTTGGTAAGGTTAATGAAGACGGAACATTATATTGGAACGATAAACCTAATTCATTAACTCATGTAATAATGAAAATGGGAAGATTTAAGGAGTATCAAGTTGTTGCAATGATTTGGGGTATAGAAGTTATATTTGCTATGCTTGCTGTCTATTTACAGACCACAGTAATAGTAGTGTGAAAAATTTTTTAGTTAAACAATCCATTTTAAAAATGGGGCTGTAGTCTAGCTAGGGCTAGGATGCCAGGCTTGGGCCCTGGTGGTCGCGGGTTCAAATCCCGCCAGCCCCACTGTGGGGCACATCCCCACACCCCTACTGCTAATATAAAATTCCACTATCTTATCTAAGGGACCTATGTAAGTTTCCTTTACGTGGTTGTCTTTGTCCTTCTCTATGGAGTAAACATAATACTTCTTCCCTCTCTGACGTATCTTATATTGCCCGGCTGAGAAAACTCTATAACCCATATTTTAAATCTGTATACCTTATTTAATGTTCTCAACAAATAATATACTTATGAGAATTGTTGAGGATGAGTACGGGAATATGTTCTTAGTTATTGAGAATAAGGAGGACTTAGAGAAGTTTAAAGAAGACGTTTTGAGGAGGATTAGAGAGAAGGCTAATGCCCGTAAACCTTCTTATGAGACCCAACCGCCCAAATGAAAACTACACAATTTTTTGAGTCTATACTGTAAAGTATTCTTATATCGTCTGTAACTTCTATTGAATACATATTATTATCGTATATGTCCCTCCCTAATTTTTCCCTAGCATATTTAAAAGGGGTCAGTTTCGCTCAATTCTATTTTCTCGAAAATAAGCATCGCGGCCTTATCATTATATCTATCAGCAACAAAATCTACAGCTCTTGATAACTTTTAACTTTCCTCATTAAAAATCTCACTTCTCACAAACCATGATAAAGGAAATAGAAAACGTATTTAAAAATCTTTCTCTTTTCATTTAATATCTCATCAGTAATAATAGTTGTAATTATAATGATTATAAGATGATTATCTCTACTTCTTCTAGCATTTTATCATTGGATATGTCAATTTTCTTCCCTCTTTTCCATGCAATTGTTTTATATAAGTGAAAGTTGAACACTTTTTATTCCAACGTCCCTAAAGCTCATGTAACAAAAACCGTTACGTCAAATTTCTATGCATGAAAAATTCCTTTCAATTGAACATAAAGAAGGGCTCAGGCCGGGATTTGAACCCGGGACCACTGGGTCCACAGCCCAGCGCTCTCCCTAGCTGAGCTACCTGAGCCAAAACATCATTATACTTTAGATTTAATAAACTCTTCTCTTACTATATCTAACAATTTCCTTGATATAATTGTTTTATAGCTTTTAGGAATTTTGATAATATTATTGTCAGTAATTGCGATTACCTCGTTATATTCTGATGAAAAGCCTATATCCCTTCTTTTAACGTTATTAGCAACTATAATATTAAATCCGTGCCTTTCTTTCTTTATTTTTGCCTTCTCTATAAGTTCGTCATCATTATTTACTGTTTCTGCTGAGAAACCTACTACGAAAGCTTTTCCTCTAATATACTCAGAAATTTTAGGAGTTTTTTCTAACTCTATGCTGGGTACTTCAGTGTGACTGTCTATTTTCTCTCCTCTTATCACCTTGAATTTATAATCTGCAGGAGCTCCTGCTAATATTACAATTCTAAAGTCTTTTTCGGTCAAGTTCACAACGTTTTTCAGCATATCTTCAGTACTTTCAACTTCTATTGTGGGTGAATAAGGAGAAAGACGAGAGCTTAAAGGACCGTGGACTAGAACTACGTCTGCGCCTCTAAAATAAGCTTCGTTAGCTATTGCTACTCCCATTGTCCCACTACTTGGGTTTGATATAAACCTTACGGGATCCATGTACTCTCTTGTGGGTCCTGCAGTAACAACTATCTTGAAACCTTTAAGGTCCTTCTCCCTTAGGAGGTAAGATGTAACTCTTGACGCTAAGTACTCTAATTCCGGATAGTGAGCTAAATTGCTGACTATCTTAGGTTCTACAATTTCTACTCCTTCACTCCTTAAAATCTCTAAAGCCTTTTGAAGTTGGGGAGAATCCCACATCTGTAAATGCATTGCAGGGACTAGAATAACCTTTTTATTCAATTGGATAAAATTTATTGCAGTTAAAACTAAATTGTTATCAGTAATACCGTAAGCTAATTTGTTTATGATATTCATAGTGGATGGAGCTATTATCATTGAGTCGAATTCTTCAGCCAACTGAACATGCTCTAGTTTTCCTCCTATTTTTACTACTGTCTTATTTCCTGTAGCCCAACTGAACATTTCTGGAGAAATTAGATTTGCAGCAGAAGGCGTCATCATTACTTTTACCTCTGCTCCTCTTCTCATTAGTTCCCTCGCAAAATCCAAGGATTTATATAAGGAAACGCTGGCCGAAACTCCTAATAGTATCTTCTTTCCTTTTAATTCATCACTAATTACACCTATTATTCTCTTTGATGGATGAATCATAAAGAGGTTCAAACATGTATATAAACTTCCTAATAAAAATATTATAGCATGGAACAAGCAACAAGCAATAAATCTACAAACTCATTTCTTATTAGAAATGTTAGAATGGAGGATATAAATGATATAATAATGATTAACAGGTTATCCTTACCTGAAAATTATCCTTATTATTTTTTTGTAGATCATGTTAAGGATTACGATAAGGCTTTTTATGTTGCTGAAGTTAATGGTGAAGTTGTAGGATACATAATGCCTAGAATAGAGCTCGGTTTTAGTAATTTGAAGAATTTGCCGTCATTAGTTAAGAAAGGCCACGTAGTTTCTATTGCAGTTTTAGAGGCCTATAGAAATAGGGGAATAGGTACCGCACTCCTTAAAGCTTCAATGAAGAGTATGAAAGAGGATTATGGTGCGGAAGAGGTTTACCTAGAAGTCAGAGTGAGTAATTATCCCGCAATCTCAGTTTATGAAAAACTTGGTTTCACTAAAGTTAAAGTTCTAAAGCATTACTATGCTGATGGAGAGGACGCTTATTTAATGGCTACTTACCTTAATTAACTGAATTTTCCTTTCCTCGGGATAATAAACTGCTAGATAGCCTTTTTCAAAAGCGCCTACAGAAATTATTTGAAATCCGCGTGAAGTTACACTTGACTGGTTTTCAGAGTGTCCATGTATCACAATTTTAGTCTTACTAGAAAGAATCATTGCAGAGATTTCCTTTCTACCTATCTCCTTGTTCATCAGTAGTCCGGATTTGAATCCTTTAGGAGGGAAATGAGTTATACTAATTTCAGTAGAAAAATCCGTTGAAAGATCAAAGAATTTCCTGCTAATTAGTCTGTCAGTCTTCTTAAGGTACTTCATTATGTATACACTTTCCATTTCACCCAAAATTCCGTGAAAATCTTTAAGGTATTGCGGGCATTCAATGTCCCCTAAGCCTATTACGCCATCGAAATTTTTATTTATATATTCTATTGCATCCTCTTGGCAGGGGAAGCGAGTAATCATAGCGAGTTTTTTCATACCACTTATCAAGTAAATATAGTGCAACTCCAGAGGCTATAATATCTGCCGTAGATCCAGGGTTGTAATTATTTTTAACTAGAAAATTATTAAATTCAGAGAGTTTTTCGTGACTCTCTCTTATATCTCTTGCCATTTGCGAAATAAGTAATGCTATCCTTCCTCCATATTTCCTGTAAATTAGTCCATCTGGTTGTTCTGCCAAAATTTCTATGAAAGCATTTTGAACTCCATCTTCTAGCTTTTTACTCTCCTTTATTATCTCATAAGCCTTATATGAGTACTCGTAATTTCTTACCATATTTCTGGCTACAGTATCCATGCTAGAAGAGAATACTAGTACCTCATACATTGTTTTATAATTTGAACTCATGTAATCCATATTGCTTGCTCTTCCTAAGTAACTTAATTGTAGTTGTTTGAGAGAATCAAAAAACCATTTAGTATCTTCCTTGCTTAAGGAAATTATAACTTCACTAAGTTTTTCTCTTAAGTTATTTACGCTATCTGAAAGTAGCGATGAGTAAGAAATAGGAAGCAAAAGCAGCTGCGTGCCAAGGATTGAGTAATTTACTTCCATTTTCTTACTCTCTTTTATAGTGAGGTAAAGTAGATCGAATATAGGCCTCGAAGAATTATATCCTCTAATGCATGAAACTTTATAATAAGGATTTGCAAGGTTTGCTGAAAGTAAAATGTCCTCATACTTTACGCTTTTAATGTCTTGTAACCTTGATGCGTTTCCGGGCTTAAATACTGTAGCTTCAAGGATAGATGATGATGATAAAATATACGCGATCTCATTACATAATTGATCTAATATATCCGCCAATTTTCTTATCCCCCACTATTATTTCCATGTCATCATTGCATTTCATTAGCATTCCATATACTTCAATGTTTTTATTATAATAGAGAGCTGTATTATAAATTCCTTCATACGACACTATCCTAAATACTTTTCCTTGAGAATAAAGCGTTGAAACGGAAGGGTAAAATAACGCCTTATAGTCACTGATGTTTTCACCTTTAACTTTTATGGGATTCATCTCAAGGCATACTTTCTCATTATATTTCCATGGTTGATCGTCTACAAATAGGAAAGAGTATTTCACTCCATTATACTGTCCTCTGGTTTTCTTACTGTATATCGCTTTCACAACTTCTATAGGGACTGAGTAATTCTCAGAAGTTTCTATTATCCAGTCTTTGTCTTGCTCAAAGCCCTCAAAATTATTAATGAAATCCTCAGCATATTTTTTGCCATAAATTACGAAGTCTATATCGGAATTATCGTGAGAAATTCCTGCAAGTAGAGAGCCTGTCAGTCCTATTCTATTTAAGGGTATATTTGTTTCTCTCTCTATCTTCGTTATAATACTTAATGCAATCTCTTCTAATCTGTTGGTGGTTCTGTGAAGGATCTCTTTAATTTTATCTTCTGGTCTGTAATGAACTCTAATTTCAGATAGCTTTACAACGGGAAATGCCGAGTTATAGCAGGGCTCGTATTCAAAATTTTGCTCAATTTTTATCAAATTTTTTACTCCATATTTTTTAAATATCCTCTCATACCCTTTCCAGAGTCCTTTTCCCGTGTATGTATATTTTAAGTATGCGAAGATGTAACCAGGAGGGTTATAATTAGTTATAATTACGTAAATATTGTCATTCTTATCCTTTATTATGTCTTTATCAAGGAAGTAATTTCTTCCCATCCCTTAAGCCTTATATAATCTAATGGAGTTCCAGAACTATTAAGCATATTACTGTATTTCCTAAAAATTCCTCCACCTATTGCGTTGGCTATAAACGCTGAACCTACTGAAGCCTCTTTATATTTTATATCAATTTTTACTCCAAAATTTACCTTGTCTTTAGCTTTCCCTGAAACTATTATAGGAACACTGAGCTTTTCACTGTACCACTCTGCAATTATTCTTAAAATTTCAATTGATCTCTTCTCTTCTCCTCCGCTATATATAACGTCCTTGGTTATTTTCGAATATTTACAAAGCAAATAAGCAACTTCTCCATCAATACAACCTGGAGATATTAAACCTGGTATTTCTGTTCCTCCAAAGCCGTCTATTATTTTTCCATTCTCAACTACTATAATTGATGAGAAATGCCTTCCCATTTCTATTAATACAAAGCTGTCAAAGAGTGTCCTGTAGAAGAAAGCAGAAGCTACCTTATCTGCAGTACCCATATCAATTTTATTTATCTTTCTATATTCTGGAACACTCTCAAGTTCTATAACTGAAGGTGTAGTGAACGCATTATCTTCAATCTTTATCGACCTTAAAAAGCTTCTTAATGGTCCATCCTTTTGAGGATCTGCTAAAGTTAGAAGGAAAGTTTCATAATCTCCTATTTTTGAAGCCTTAATGAAAGGTAATCCATGTCCTGAAGGTAATGCTATTATCTTAGGCTTTTTATCTCTTATTAACTTTACTAGTCTTATTGAGTCGTGAACTACTAAATCAGTAGGTATTTCATAATAGCTCACAATTCTTCCTAGCTCGTCTACGAAAGTTATTGCGTAACTTTCGCTTCCTGGATCTACTCCCGCAAATAACACTTAATAATTTAAGCTAGAAGTAAAAATAAGACTAACAGATGATGATTCAAATATAACAGAACAATGATGTGAGTGGGCAGCCACTGATTTTATATACAGCTGTATACATGTCATATGATATGGATGATGAAAATAATGGCAAAAGACAACCTTGTTTCATGAGAAGAGATATTTATGATGAAATAAAGAGATTAACGGAATTTAATGGTTCATCTATATATAATTATACCAACGATATTTTATCTTCTGCAATACAAATGGAAAAGAATGGAATAAATCTTAAAAATGAGGTATGGATTTTCATTCTTCTATCTAAGTTGATGAGTAAGTACAAGGGATTCATGCTCTTGGTTCCTTTTGATTTCCTTAAGGATTCAGAGTTAAGTGCGGAAAAATGGAAGGAACTTGGAAGAAGTCTAATGAGCTACGTAAGCCAACTGTTTAATAACACAGAGAATTCATTCTTATCTATTTTACATTTCTTTCTAAACTTCATGGGAGACGTGAACGTTGACTATGAAGAGAGATATATTGAAAGTTTTTCTCCGTATTTTCAAGGTAAGATCTTGGACTATATAAAGAGCTTAATAGACGGTATGCTTGAAGCAGGTAACTTAAAGGCAGACGTAAGTGTAACGGACGGAATGGTAAAGGTAAATCTGATTAATAAGTGTAAGGAAAATCTTAATAATTGTAATATTTGATAATTTCTTCTAGATCTACCTTATCGCCTAGATTTCCTAAATATTTCCTAAAAATCCTTATTCTAGGCTTACCGCCGTAAGACAGTACTGCTTCAAGAAGAGCTTTACCACAAACTGGTTCATTTGCTAGAATTTTGAAAGATGCTTTTGTTTCCCAGGTTTTTATAAGACCTCTTTTACCTTCAAAGATAACTAAATTCTTCTTTTTAGTACTAACTGCTCTTCCTAAATTTATATTAAAAAAGTCTAGTTTTCCGTCAAATCCGCCTATAATTCCCCCGTAGCACGCATAAGGATAACTGGTATTGAGAAGACCTCCACAACAGCCAATTCCGTGCAATTTGCCTGCAGAGGCATAATCGTCGATTTCTATATCAAAATAATTGTCAGTAATTAGGACTACCCTTCCCTTTCTAGATTCGCGATAATTAGTTATCTTACCGAACTTGTAATTAATACCTTCTATATGTGCATGCAAGAAATCTCCGCCAGTATATGGAGAATTAATGAAATATCCTATAACTTGCCCTTCTTTTACTTCGTCTTCTATCTTTATGGAAGGTTTTACGTGAAGAATTTTTACATTTCTATTTTTTGTAGAGAAAATTAGTAAATAATCGTAAGGGGAAGTAGCATACTTATTAGGCCTACCCACGAAAAACCTTTCTACTTTAATTAATTTTCCTTTAAACGGAGATAAGAAAATCTTTCCATCTGGAGAACTCAGATCTATAGCTTTACCTCTAACGTGAGAAGGAAAACCACTCGAGAAAAAACTTATTAATGAACCTTTTTTAATAAACATTCTCATTTACGTTCTAGAATTTCTATTACATGATCAAGTCTTGTTTGTCTTAATGCTCTTATAGTAGTTTCTTTGAATGGATACCAAGGAATGTTTCTTAGCTCCATTGTAGGTTTTTCATTAGAATAAGGTCTGTTACATCCTGGACATCCTGACGTCATAAATGCAGGAGCAATATCCTCTATTGTCAGATCTGAAGGAATATTTATATCAATTAGTCTTTCATTCTCATTAAAGATGAAATCTGAATAATCGACTATGTCGTTCTCAATTAGCCATCTGGCTAGTTGCATTCTCCTATAAACGTTTACTGGAACTGGCTTTCTCTTTTCCATGAAAGTATTCTGTTCTGGATAGAAAGCGAACAGCGTAATCTTAGCTCCTCTCTGGTGAGTATACCACATTAGATCTACTGCCTCTTTTTCAGTCTCTCCTAAGCCTATGATTAAATGAATGCCTGCGTTTCCTTTTCCAAATACTTCAACAGCTTCGTCTATGCCCTTTATGTATCTATCCCAATTATGCATGCTTCTAACAACTTTCCCCCTAGTAGCATCAAATACTCTCTTACTAGCTGCATCTATGGCAACATCTATCATATCTCCTCCAGCCTTCTTCATTTCTTCCATATGGCGTTTGAAGGTGTAAGTAGGAGTAACAAGCTCTGATATGGAAAGTTCGATTCCAGACTCTCTTATTTTTCTGGTAATTTCTATTGCATCTTGAGCCGCTTTGGGATGAGCTAATTGCCCTACACATATCCTTTGCAGACCGTATCTGGGATCGCCTTGTCTTTCCTTAATCTTCTTTATTACATCGTCAAGCCTTCTTAACGGCCATTCCACTCTAATTAATGTTTTACACTCAGGCCCTTGAGATACTTCCCTAGCTTGCCCGCAGTATGCACAATTGGCTTTACACCCGTCTGGATAGTACTGTAGGAGGTTTATGGTAGTATTTAACGCGTTATGTAAAAATATACCTGGAGTAAAACCTAATACCATATCTGCTCCAAAACTTAACCTAACCCAGTCTGGACTACTTATCATTTAAACCACCCCTAAAATATCAAAAACAACGTTTGCACAACACGAATTATTAAAAATAATTTGCCTTTTATTCAAGGCATAATTTATTGTCTCTTCCTCAGGGAAAGCTATGCCGTCTAAATCGTAATCTACTGCGAATTTCTCCACTTCAAGATATTTCTTTCCCCTCGGCCTTGCACATCCAAGCATTATTGGTGATGAAAAATCTTCTCTAGCTTTTTTCATAACTTTCATCATATCTTCTGGTTCTGGTTGTCTGAAGGAGAATGAAGAGAAAAGAGGCATTAGTCCAACAACAATTACCGCGTCAGGATTTACTTCTTTTAACATGTCCAATGCCTCAATTTCACTACCACTCTTACTTAATCCAACTATTATGTGAGGTACAACCATTAGTCCTGCCTTCTTAAGGAATTTGAAGGAATTCAAGTAATCATCAAGAGTGAAAGGTTGCCCTAAAACGTCTCTTATTGTCTCATTATCTCCTACCATATCCAGTAATGCTATCTTAATACCAGCTTCCTTGAATTTTATTGCAATTTCCTCATTTTTTACTACCCCAGTATGAGCAATTAGCGTCAATTTATCCTTATACTTCTGTAAAATTGAAGAGAACTTCCATATAGGAACTTCTCCTCTTCCCGTAGAACCGCCAGATAATATTAATCCCTTATGGCCTTCGCTTAAAGATTTCTTAATTTGGTTTTCCAGCTTAACGGGAGAAGATGCATCTTCCATACTTTCTAAGATTCTCCTATTACAATGCTTGCAGTTGAAGGCACAGGCTCTTCCAGTTACTGAAACTATTCTCCATCCTTTTTCAGACGATAAGTACTCTGTATCATACCTTTTCAGTGCAGGGGCATATAAGAATAAAGGTCTCACTTTTTAAGCACCTCGTTAAACAGATTGAGTAAATCTTCTTGTGTAATACCAATAATTTTCACTCCTTCATACCAGTCTTTTATATTATCCTCAACCTCATCAATTCTACTCCACTTTAATCTCGATTCAAGGTCAAAAATTGCCCTTCTAGGCTCTATGAAAAAGTCTCCTGTTAAAAGCACGCTTTCTATAATTGATTCTCCAGCCATCTTTACTTGTAATCTCACTAGACCTCCAGGAAATTTCCTCTCTACTATTTTCACATCTCCTGCCAGCGGTTTTCTAAGGTTGTATATCCAGTCAGGAGAAGAGTATTTTAACCTAAGTTCTGATATTAACTTTTCCTCCTCTTCCGTGTAATGTTCATCTTCAAGCGTAACTCCTAAAGCTTCCGAAAAGCTTTCTTTTGCTATATTTATTAATTCATTCATTTCTATTCCGTGACCCAACTCTTTTCCTATCCACGTTAGTCTTTCTTTGAAGTCCTTAGCTAGTTTGTCCTTTAATTTCTCAGTAGTAAGTCTTAATGTAGAAACTAGAGCCTCAGCGTCAAAATCGAGGAGTATCGTGCCTGTAACTGCAATATGATTACCTATTGAGAACGCTCCGATTCCGGAAATTTTCTTTCCTTTGACTTCAACGTCATTTTTAGGTCTGAAATTGGCTTCTATTCCCAGCTTCTTTAACGTCTTTATAACTCCTTCTGCACCTTTTCTTATTGCGTTCTCTGGAGATCCACCTAGGAGAAAACCTTCAGCATAAATCTCCCAGCCTAACTGGTCTTTTCCCATAATTATTGCTCCTCCACCCGTAGGTCTCCTCCCTATATCCCAGCCTCTCTTTTTAACTTCATCAAGGTTAACCTCCTGTTCTACCGCTTGGTGATATCCTACTAGGACTGCGGTAGGATCAAATATAACGAACCTTAGAATTGGAGGAGCTCCTTTACTTACTGACTCCAGCAATGCTTCTTCTCCTGCCAGTATTAAGTCCTGTGGTTCTCTCTCTACTATAAATCTGAAAGAATTCATGTTTAAGAAACTAACTTTTTTAAGTTATTTAAATATTTCTTCAAAAAGGAAAAGTGACCCTATAAATTATTCTGAAGGAGAGAATGAAAGATTTAAACTTACTTGTTTACGCAGTAATATGTTTAATGTGGATAAAATGGCAAAATTCGTAACTTTATTAGCATAGTAAGCTTATACTCACAGATTATCATGGGAAGATCTTTACTTCTTATGAGCGGAGGACTTGATTCTTCGTCAGTAGCCTATTATTTATCGAGAAAAGGAGTTGACTTTGACTGTCTAATAATCAATTACGGGCAAAGATCTGCAAAGATGCAACTCAAAGCAAGTAAGGAAGTCTGTAAGAGGCTTAATAGAACTCTTATAAAAATTAACATTCGCGAGATAAGTAAGCCTTTTATTGATAAATCTTGGTTAACGCCTCATGAGCCTATAGTTAATAGAAATTTGGTAATCGTTTCTATTGCATTAGCTTTAGCCAAAGAGAAGGGATACAACGAGGTTATAACGGGAACTGTTAAGGAGGACTGCGAATATGAGGGAGATAGATTCTTAATAATGCAAAAACTTAAGGAGATCAGCGAATTAATGGGAGTTAAATTATCAACTCCTTTTTCAAGATTTCCTAAATGGTTATTGTTAAAGGCGGGAATAGAGTCTGGTCTTGATCCGTCAATAACTTACTCGTGCCTTTTAGGTCATAAATACCATTGTGGAAAGTGTAGTCAGTGCGAGAAAAGGATTGAAGCTTTTAATGCTTTGAAAATTAAAGATCCTACAATTTACCTTTCATAGCTTTCTTAGCCTCTTTAACATTTCATAAAGTTTTTCTAAGTTATCGGTAATTAAATATGGACTATATCTAGAACAATCTTGAAATCTGTTTATACAGACAACCTTTATTCTTGAATCGTAAAACCTTGCAGATAATAAGTCTAATGCAGACGAGCCTATAGTAATGGTCTCTAAAGGTTCCCACTTAGTTTTTTCGTATAGAATCTGATAAGGTACTTTACTCGGCTTTGTAATTTTACTGCTAATGTAGCTAAAAGAAGAAAGCCCTATGTTTTTCATTATTTTTCTTGTTATGTCTTCATCGTAAGGCGAGAGGAAGACTATATTCCCATCACTTACGGATTTTGTTAATTTATCGAAGAAAGTCTGCCAGTCCTGGAATACTTCTTCAGTTACTTCTAATTTCTCTATTTGTTCTCCCTTGTATCTCCTATACAGTACATCTGTAAGATCTATTTTTAATATAACTCCGTCAAGCCAAATGGCGTAATTCATTTTATAATATTAATGAAACTTAATAAGTTAATATGTTTTAATTATCTTATGAATATAAACGGATTTGAATGCCCCGAAGATCTGTTATATTACTCAGAAGAGCATGCATGGATAAGAGTTGAGAGAGATATAATAACAATAGGCATAACATCACTTGGACAGTACATGGCAGGAAAGATTTTCGAAGTGTCTGTAAAGGATAAGGGAGAGAAAGTTAACTCAAGGTCTGTATTATTTACTTTAGAATCCGCAAAGTGGGTAGGAAAATTTAGACTCCCAATAGAAGGTGAAGTTATAGAAATAAATGAAGAAGTAGTCAAAAATCCTGCGCTTTTGAACGAAAAACCTTACGACTCGTGGATATTAAAGGTAAGGGGAACGTATAATGAGGCAAAATTCAAGAAAATTAGTGAAGTTTCTAAGGAATTTGAAGTAGAGAGTGAAAGAGTAGTAAAATAGCCTTAATATTACAGTAATGTAGTAACTTTTTTTTATACAAGCCTATTTTTATTTTAAGTAAATGGCTAACTATAAGTCTAGATATTTTATGATAATTTAATATTATCATTTTTCTAAGATAAAAATCTCATAAATTTGCTCTAAAAATTAAGGCTGAGGTCTACCTTCTATGTCTATTACATAGTTTCCTTTTCTACCCCTTACGAAGAATATTTGACCGTTGACAGTATTTACCTCTATCTGGTAACCACTCTGAGTTAAGATATTAACTATCTGCATGTGCTCTGGAAGTCCTCCTTGAGATGTAGGTAATTGAGGCGCAGGATAATACATTGAAGGCTGAACTGACTGTTGAGGTGTGGGTGGCTGGGGTATACCGTATTGCATAGGACTAGGGCGTGGGAATTGCTGTTGAGGAGGTACTGAAGGTGTATCTTGCATAGGAGGTGTTTGTGGTGGAGAAGGCTGTTGCATATGTACCGTAGGGGAACTCTGCATATTAGGAGTCTTCGATATAGAAGGTACTTGTTCTTGGTTTATCAACGGTTCTACTGTGTTCATTAAATCCCATTCTAGTTCACCATGCGTTATTAGCTTCACTGTATCCCAGTCATTAAATACCTCTACTTCTCCATGCTCTTCTCCTCTTCTAACAAAGACCTTAAAGCCGTTATCCCTAGGCTCGTCCCTATGGATTTCAAATCCTCTGTTTTGTAACTCATTCATTAACTTATCATGTATACCGTTTATATCTGCATTATTTATCTGAAAGGTCTTTTCCATTTTTAGTCATTAATCTTTATTCGTAAATTATTATTAAAGCTTTCTATAATTACGAAAAATGTAGAGTTGATAATGGAATTTGCTACATAGAAAATTGCGATAAAGCCTCTAGCTTAAATCTATTATGATTGTTATTAATACGAGCTAACATTTGACATGTTTGATTTATTAGATCTAATAATACTCCTTCGTCTGTGGTGGCTTAAAGCTTATTATCAAATATATTCCTAAAATCTTCCCTAACCTTATCAATGAACCCATAAAACAACTCAATCTTTCCTCTATATATAGTGTAAGATCTTTATCTATAGTTACTCCGTCACTATCTGAGTGAACTGCTTTGAAATTTGAATTATTATATGATCGTTATGGCTTTTCACATCTGCATAGTTTATTTGGTCATTCACAAGTCCTATATAGATTTATTGGTCGAGGATGCTTTGTTGGGTACTTCAATTTTCTTAGTTGTTAATCTCGTTAATTTTTCTTAAATTCAAAATCAGACGTTGCGTTAAAAGTAAGTTTTACGTCAATTTTGATAAAAATTGAAGTAATCAATAAAACAACCAATATAAATAATTTTTTATATGTGGGAAATATAGTGGAACATAATGGAAGAAAAGGAATTTGTACTTACTGTAGACAGTAAAGGTAGATAGTTATTCCTAAAGAAATTAGAGACGAAATGAATATTCACGATAAGGTGAAAATACTGTGAAAAATGATAAAATAGAATTAGTACCTATTTCAAAGGAGGTCAATTATAGGGGAATATTTAAAGTGAACTTTTCTAAAGATGTTGATAGGATTTTGGAAGATGCGATAAAAGAGAGGAGTAAAAAATGGATAAAAGATATTTTGACGTAAATGTTTTTGTACATTATTTGACAAACCATCCTGAATTTGCGGACAGAGCCCGAATACTGGATAAGAAAAACGAAGGACATATACACTTCAGAAATAAACCTTCTTTCAACTTATTATAATAATTTCACACTTGACTGGAGAGAATTCCAAGAAGGTAATGGAGACTCTCTTAAAGGTATTCAGTGACCTTAGTGTAAAATTCGTCCACATAGATCCTGAAGATTTGCCTAAGATTTCTGAAGTTGCTAGAAAGTATAAGCTGGACTTTGAGGATTCAATTCATTTCTATTGTTCAACTAAGATTAATGCTGAGTTAGTAAGTAACGACTAAGATATGAAAAAATTGGGTGCTGTATTTTAATATTATTATAAAAGCCTACATGTATAATTTCTGAATTTTAATACAAAACCTAGCACACATGTAGTAAGCTCTCAGGACGATTCAGTTCTACATCGCGAATTGGAATAATAGAGAATTATAGAGATATATTTAATTAAATTATCACATCAATGAAAACGTATTTGACAACTAAAGTCACAATATTTTTATCAGATTATAGAAACAAAGTGAATTCGCAAAGAAAACCTGAATCGTCTCTTTATTACCGGTGACAGAATTTACCGTTTTTGAATTAATACTATCATAAGTTTTCCTAGTAATGTCCTTATTATTCCTAAGAATAGACGAGAAAATTTTATAGTGACCAAAGTATAAAATGTACTCAGCGGCGTAGGCCAGCCTGGTAGGCCGCAGGGCTCATAGGGGCTTGCCCTGAGGCACCCTGAGGTCCCTGGTTCAAGTCCAGGCGCCGCTACCTTTTTATGATGAGAAGAGGGTCGAATGAACTTATGATTACCGCTGGAAATGCTGAAATCTTAAATTGAGTAACCGAATACTATATTATGGGCAAACTTTTCGGTACGGACGGAATAAGAGGAACTATAAATAAAGAGTTAACTATAGAGTTAGCTCAAAAAATGGGACAGGCTATTGGTACATTTTTTGGTAAAGGATCTACAATACTTATAGGAAGAGATGCTAGAGCAGGCGGAGATATGTATACTAGGTCTGTTGAGAGCGGTTTATTGAGTGCAGGAGTTAAAGTTTATGAAGGAGGCTTTGCACCTACTCCGGCTTTACAGTATGCCGTGAAGACCTTAGGTTATGATGCCGGAGTAATTATTACTGCTAGCCATAACCCAGCAGAATATAATGGGATAAAAGTAATTGATAAGGACGGTGTTGAGATTTCTAGGGATAAGGAAAACGAGATTGAGGATATTTACTTTTCTGGAAAATTCTATTCTGAAGATTGGAGGACCTTAACTTTTGACGTAAAGAAAGAGGATAGGGTAGTAGATAATTATGTTAAAGGTGTTTTAAGTCATGTTGATGTTGAGAAAATAAAGAAGAAGGAATTTAAAGTACTGATTGACGGTGCAAATAGTGTAGGTTCAATAACTTCTCCTATAGTTGCAAGGGAGTTGGGCTGTAAGATATATGGTATAAACACTAATCTAGATCCTTTATTTACTGCTAGGACTCCAGAGCCTACCTTTAATAGTTTAAAGGAAACTGCAAGCCTTGCTAAAGAACTTAAGGTTGATTTAGGTGTTGCCCATGATGGTGATGCTGATAGGGCAATATTTATAGATTCTTTAGGTAGAGTACAATGGGGAGACAGGAGCGGAGCATTACTATCTTATTGGGCTTCAACTAAGGAGAGTGGATATCCAAGGAGAATATTTACAGCAGTTTCAAGCTCCGTCCTAGTTCAGGATTACCTTAAGAAATATAACATAGAGGTAGTGTGGACTAAAGTGGGTAGTGTTGATATTGCTCATAAATTAATGGAAGAGAAGGGAATTGCAGGCTTTGAAGAGAATGGCGGATTCATTTTCCCTCTTCATCAGTACGTTAGAGACGGTGCGATGTCCTTTGCCTTAATGCTTGAAATGTTAGCTTCTGAGAATATTTCCTCAGCAGAGCTTTTCGATAATTTACCTAAGTATTACACTGTGAAGACTAAGGTTCATATTAACAAGGACACGAATGTTGAGAAAATATATGAAGCAGTGAAGTCTGCATATCCTGGCGATATCGTAACTATAGATGGAGTGAAAGTGATTACCCCAGACTACTGGTTCTTGGTTAGGAAGAGCGGTACTGAGCCTATAGTAAGAGTAATGGTTGAAGCTAAGAATGAGGAAAAGGCACAAAATCTTGCTAATGATTTAGTAAAGCTGGTAGGTAGTTTAGTATGAAGTATAGATTAATGGATTTATTAGCTTGTCCTATGTGCAAGCATTTTCCTCTTCAGCTTATAGTTATTTCTCAGAAAAAGATTGAGAGGGCTACAGATGAAAAGAAGCCTTTATGCGAGCTTTATTGCGCATATAAAAATTCTGAGGTAAAAAACGTTGAGGATCCTCCATGCGATGAATGCATAACTTATGAAATAGAAGAAGGAGTACTTTATTGTCCAGAATGCAAAAGATGGTATCCAATAATTGACGAAATTCCTAGAATGTTGCCTGATAAATTGAGGAAGAAAGAGGAAGATTTAAAATTCCTTGAAAAGAATAAGACTAAGTTACCGCCTTATATTGTAGAGAATGGTATTCCATTTAACTTATCGAGTTTAAAATGAGCTTATTAACCTTGTTTACAAATGTATTTTTGGTGTAAATCTTGGAAAGTTCATTTCTATCTAATTTAGACGAATGGATAAAGATGCAGAAGAGCTTACTTGCTACTATTAAGGACATGGAGAAGAATGAGAGCAATAAGGACATGGATAGGTTAGATTTAATCTTAGCTTCTAGAGTGGCTTTCCAACACATGATGAGGACTATAAAAGCGTTTGACCAGTGGTTACAAGATCCAATGATAATAAAGCATATGCCTAAAGAAATGCTAGAAGATGTAAAGAAGACCAGCTGGGGTATATTAGAACAATTACTTGAACTAGATATTAGGCATACTAGCGAAGCACGCGATTTGATAAATAAATTAGGAAAAGAAGGCAAATTAGATCCTTTAATATGGTCCAGGCCATTGTTTGAAGAACAGCAGAACCAAAATAATAGGAGAATAACTTTCACTACGATGTAAAATTTTTGGTCTTGAAAACTAAAAGTTTTTGTTATTTATTAATACCTTCTTCTGCTATATCCTCTGTTAGCACTTCTTAATTTCAATGTGTATTCTTCATCAATAGCGACTATCTTGGATTTTATTTCTCCTAGAATTTGGTTTAATTGATTTTTGAAGTTATCATCGATTACTGATTGATTCTCTTCTAACGCTTCTTCTCCATCATTTGATAGTTTTAGTTTTTTACTTGTTGGATCGTTTTCAATTAACCCTAAATAAAGTAAAGATGTAAGGTCTTCCTTTACCATTGGACTGAAGACATTATTTCCTATTACATTAAATTTATAATCTAAATTTAGACCCTTTTGTGAAGCCTCATAAAGTAGAGTTATTAAAGCTCTTTCTGATATTCCTCCAAATAGTTTTATTATATACATCAATTGTACTTTTTTCTTATCCTCTTTTAAAACTGAAGGAGTAATTACTTGTTTAGTAATTGTTTTTAATTCCTTTGTTTTTGTCTGCCCAGGCTGTGACAAACTTAATCCCCTATCTTATTTATATCCTCCTATTATATTAATTAAACGTTTTGTAACAAGTAGGGGATCACTACTTCTGGTTATTGCTCCTCCTACTACATAGATATTTATAGGCAAATCTAGCAAATCGGCAATATTCTTCTCATTCAGTCCTCCTGCAACTGATACAAGCGAGAATTCTGATATTTGTTTAATCTCATTCTTTAAGGATGTTACAGTAATTCCGCGTTCTTTTTGAACATCCAAACCAACGTGTAAACCTATTATATCTACTCCAAGGTCTTTCAGAGTCTTTGCTCTTTTTACAGGATCATTAACGTTAATTAAATCGGCCTGTACTAAAATTCCTAGTTCTTTCGCTTTATCTACTGCTGACTTTATTGTGGAATCACTCATTATTCCGAGAACTGTCATTATATCTGCATTACCTTGTTTAGCGAGTTCTACTTCCACGTCACCTGCATCAGCAGTTTTAGTATCTGCTAGTAGAATTTTATTCTTGGCGAGTTCTCTTAGCTGTTTCATTCCTCTGATTCCTTCAGCCTTAACTAGGGGAGTTCCTACTTCTACTATATCTACTCCTCCTTCTATTGCCATTTTTGCTACTCTCATTGCGTCATCGAGAGATATGAAATCTAACGCTACTTGCAAGTTCTTTTTGTTAGAAATTTTTTCAATAATTTCGTCTTTCATATGACATAAGCAGATGAGGTAATAATTAAATTAATCTATAAAAGAGTTTTTAAGCTCAAAAATCGAGAACTTGTTACTGTGATTATGTAGTGACAAAGTTCGTAATAGTAACTGGTGGTGTATTATCTAGTGTAGGAAAAGGCACAGTTGCTGCGTCTATAGGACTTCTTCTAAAGGCAAGAGGATACAATGTATCAGTTGTGAAAGTAGATCCTTATATCAATGTAGATGCCGGTACAATGAACCCTTACATGCACGGTGAGGTCTTTGTAACTGACGATGGAGCAGAAGCTGATCTGGATTTAGGTCATTATGAAAGGTTTCTCGACATAGATATGAGTAAGCACAATAATGTTACTGCAGGTAAGGTTTATTTTGAAGTCATAAAGAAGGAAAGGGAAGGCAAATATTTAGGTCAAACAGTTCAAATTATACCTCACGTTACTGATGAGATAAAATCTATGATAAGAAAAGTCGCGGAATTAGATAAGGCTGATATTGTAATAGTTGAAATAGGAGGTACTGTAGGTGATATTGAAAGCCTACCGTTCCTTGAGGCAGTAAGACAAATGAAACTAGAGGAAGAGGAGCATGACATCGTTTTTATTCATGTTGCTCTAGTTGAATATCTAAGTATAACTGGAGAGCTAAAAACAAAGCCTTTGCAGCACAGCGTTCAAGAGTTAAGAAGAATAGGAATCCAGCCAGATATTATAATTGCAAGGTCAATTGTTCCTATAGATGACGAAACTAAGAAGAAAATAGCTTTATTCACTAATGTAAAACCAGACTACATCTTTTCTAATTACGATGTATCAACTGCTTATGAAGTTCCTTTAATTTTAGAGAAACAAGCACTTCCATCAAAGGTTCTCTCAAAGCTTGATCTGAAGGATTCACAGCCTAAACTTGATAATTGGATAAATTTTATTAATGCGTTAAAGAATGGTAATAAAGTTGTTAAAATAGGTTTAGTAGGTAAATATACTAAATTAAAGGATAGTTATCTGAGCATAAAGGAGGCAATATATCATGCTTCTGCGTCGCTTCATATTAAACCTCAGATAGTCTGGATAGAGTCTACTGATCTGGAGAAGGATAATGCAATTGAGGAGAAACTGAAAGGATTAGATGGAATAGTGGTATTACCGGGTTTCGGAGCTAGAGGCGTAGAAGGAAAACTAAAAGCAATAAAATATGCTAGAACTAACAACGTTCCTTATCTTGGAATTTGCTATGGTTTACAATTAGCAGTAGTGGAGTTCGCCAGAGACGTATTAGGTCTAAAAGGTGCACATACTACAGAGGTTGATCCTAATACTCCTTATCCCGTGGTTACTCTTTTAGATGAGCAAAAGAGGGTTACGCAAGTAGGTGGAACCATGAGGTTGGGAGCTCAAAAGATTATTCTCAAGGAAGGAACGATAGCTTATAGTATTTATGGTAAACCAGAAGTTTATGAGAGGCATAGGCATAGATATGAGATTAATCCTGAATACGTTGATAAATTACAGTCTGCAGGCATGGTAATTTCTGGAGTTAGCGAGAACGGTTTAGTCGAAATGATAGAATTGAAGGATCATAAATTCTTTGTAGCAACTCAAGCTCATCCAGAATTTAAGAGCAGGCCTCTACGTCCATCACCGTTATTTGTTGGATTCTTGAAGGCTGCCGCTGGACTCTGAAAGTATTATAATAATCTTATCGTATTTCGATCTTATCATTTTTTTAATTCCTTTTTCTCCGTTTTCATAAGAGATTTCTATTAATCCTGCGTTCTGTAATTCCGCAACTTGTGAGCTTATGTTGCCTTTAGACATCATTAGCTCGTTACTTAGTTCAGTTATGCTTTTTGGTTTTTCTGCAACTAGTTTTAGTATATTTATCCTAGTCATGGAAGAAAATGCTGTAGAAATTCTTAAGATATCCTCTGGATCTGTCACTATAAGTTCCATGAATAAAAAGCTCATGTTAGCTTTTATTCAAAAGTCTTTTTGCGTAAAAAACTCTAGTCATTCTTTTATATTAGTTAAATAATTGATTAGGAAGAGGAGATTTATTTTGCAAGCTAAGGTTGAGAATCCATTAAAGAACATTAAGTCAGCTGTAAATAAAATCGTGTTAGTTAAACTTAAGGATGGCTCAGAGTACATTGGTAAATTAGAACAAACTGATGGTACGATGAATTTAGTACTTAGGGACTGCACAGAACTTAGAGAAGGTACTGCAGAACCTGTAGCAAAATATGGCAGAGTTTTGATAAGAGGTAGTAATGTTCTCTTTATAAGCATTGATTATGAGACAATAATGAATAAAGAAAAATAATTTTATAACATCAAACGAAAGTGAAAGTATAATGAAAAACATAGTAGTTGAACCTGCAAGAGTTCAAGATATTAATAATCTACCAGTAGAATTAGCAGAAAGAAAAGGAACAGGGCATCCAGATTATATTGCAGATTCTGCATCAGAAGAGGCAAGTAGGAAGTTATCATTATATTACCTAAAGAGGTTCGGCACTATACTTCACCATAATCTAGATAAGACTCTAGTAGTAGGGGGTCAAGCTCAACCGCAATTTAAAGGAGGAGAAGTTATACAGCCTATTTATATTATAGTTGCAGGTAGGGCTACTACGGAAGTTAGAACTGAAGACGGAATTCAGAATGTCCCTATAGGTACTATAATAGTTGAAAGTGTTAAAAGCTGGATAAAAAATAATTTCAGGTATTTAGATCCAGAGAAGCATGTTATTGTTGATTATAAAGTTGGTAAAGGTTCTACAGACCTAGTTGGAATATTCAATAAAGGTAAAACAATTCCTTTATCTAATGACACTAGTTTTGGAGTAGGTTTTGCTCCATTTTCCACATTGGAAGAATTAGTATATCAAACTGAAAGAATGTTAAATTCCAAGGAAGTTAAATCTGAACTTCCAGAGATTGGTGAGGATATAAAAGTCATGGGACTAAGGAGAGGTAAAGAAATAGATCTTACAGTTGCAATGTCAACTATAAGTGAATTAATAGATGATACTAATCATTATTTAGCTATTAAGGATGAAGCTAAGCAGAAAATTTTAGACCTAGCAAGTAGAATAGCTCCAGATCATAAGGTTAATGTATATATAAACACTGGAGATAGAATAGACCAAGGAATATTGTATTTAACAGTTACTGGAACTTCTGCAGAGCATGGAGATGATGGAATGACGGGAAGGGGAAATAGAGGAGTTGGACTAATAACGCCTATGAGACCTATGTCCTTAGAAGCTACTGCAGGTAAAAATCCCGTGAATCACGTAGGTAAAATATACAACATTATGGCAATGTTAATTTCTAGGAAGATCATGGATGAAACTAAAATTAGGAACGTTCAGGTCGAGGTATTAGGTCAAATAGGCAGACCAATAGATGATCCATTAGTAGTCAACGTTGAAGTTAGTGCTGAAAATAGTAAGGTATCTGATGATTTAAAGAATGAGATCAATGGAATTGTCGACGAATATCTAGAGTCATTCAATAAGATTACCGAAATGATATTAGACGGTAAAGTTTCCATGTTTTAATTTTTGTTTCCTATATTCTTCAATGATATTTCTTACATCATTAACATCCATTTCCTTTTGTATTTCTTTTTCTTTATTTAATTTATTTATGTCGTCTAATATGTTTGATTTACAAATTATGAAATCTTTTCCTACATAGCTGAATATTACCGAGTTAACTTCTTCTCCCAAAATTCTAACTTTGTAGTCTGAAATTTCTATTAATGAATTTGATTTTATAATGTTTACATTGCCTTTCACTAAATCGTCTATTATTCTTTCGAGTTTACCTATTTTATCAGAGTAATCCTTTATTACTCCTTGAAGTTTCACAATTGATTTATTCCTTTCTTCAAGTTCTGTTTTTAATTTATAAATACGTCTATCTCTCTCAACTTCCGCATTAAACTGAGTTTTAATTTCGTATAACTTCTTTTCAATCTCATATTTTTCGTTCAGCAATTGTGAGATTACTCTTCTTAATCTAAATATTTCATGCTTTAATTCTGAATTTTCAGTTAGAGTTTTACTACCCGATTGTTTTTCCTTATTTTCAATTCTCTCAACTTTTATTATTTCCTTATTTTCTTCTTCAGCAATCTCGTTTTCAATCTGTTTTTCTATGCACTCTGCTACTGTTTTTCCTTCTATGATACACTTATATACTAAATATTCATCTATATCTAGGCCAAGTTTCCTTATAGTAGATGATGCTTGTGAGAGTTTATTTTCTAATTCTTTATATGCCTTTAATGCAGCTGCTAAAGAATCTCTAATGTGAGGATCGGTTATGTTTAAGTTATACTTCTCAGAATACTCCTGAAGCAGTTTTTGTTTCTCATCAACGCTTAATGACTTATCTGGTACGTATAATTTTGCCTTTAATATCCCTGCGATCTTTTTCACTGCGTCTGGTACAGGATTCACATCTGTGGCTATTATTATGGTTGAACCTTTTTCTGATAATTTATTTATTATCTCCTCTCTATCTATTCCTTTCTTAGACTCTAAAATCACAGGATTACTATGAACATCTATTGCGGAAATTCCTACAAAAATGCCTGGATCTATTCCAACTATTATGGGCTTTTTCTCTATCTTTTTATTAGTCTCGAAATCTATTTTAGTTTTATAAACCGGTCTAATTTCAAGGTTAACATCATGTCCCCTCATCTTCTTAACTATTCCGTATAATTTTTCTCTTGGCGCATATACTACGAATGTTGCGTTTTCTAAACCGTTCCTTGACCTCCTTAATATTACGTCATAATCTATGCTATTTTTATCAAGAGTTTCCTTTACTTCTTTAAATACTCTCAATATTAATCCTCTAATATGTCTCTTGTACCTATTGGAACTCATACCGCCAGGTCCTAAGTGTCTGCCCCTGGAAATTATTATCTTAGTTTTATTTTCTGTTAGTTTTATTTTAGTTCCTGCTCCTTTTAACGCTAAGTAGGCCGCTAAATAAGCAGTTTTACTTGGGTTGGGCTTTCCTTGAACTTCGATACCCATATTCTTAGCTACTTCTCTTATGTCCATGAACTCTCCATTATTATAAGTAACTTGGACAAGCTCTACGTTTTCAGGAAATAAGCTAACTATTTTAATTACTTGTCTATCACTTTCTCCTAGTTCATATATATTATCTGTAGCTAATACAGAAATATCATATTCCCAAGCTAATCTTATAATTTTAGATATACCTATTTCATCATATTTTTGAATTATATTTCCATTATTATCTAATATTACTATAGAATATTTTGCGTCCAATAAGTTAACCGGGCTACTTCCAGGATTTATATCTATACCCATTATCCTCATGTTTTCCCCTTGATAAAATTCATTATATAATTCAAATCTTCCGATATATCATATTTTTTATTGAAAAAGGATATTATATTATTTATATCTCTATCTAATAGCCCGTTGTCATCTTGTTTCCATTGGGGCCAATCAATTATGTACGGACTTCCATTTCCTCCAATAATTATATTGTACGGACTTAAATCTCCATGTACCATTTTATTACAGTACAGATAGGCAATTCTAAGAGAGCCTAAAATTTCATCTAATACTTCCTTAGGGTTATTTAATTCTGCCTTAAGTAAACTAGGCCCTTCTATATATTCCATAACTACTGCATTAAATGCATAACCTAAAGGTTTAGGGACTTTAGCTAAATTTTCTGATAAGCACTTTAAAGCAGTATATTCATTCTTTGCGTTATCAAGAGTTATTGAAATCCAATTTTTTCTTTCGTTATATCCTCTTAATTTTCTGGCATTCTTGTAACTTGTATTTCCTACTCTATGAAATTTTGCTATTATAGTGTTGTTATCAAAGTCATATCCATAATATACGTTACTTTCCTTACCTTCTCCTATTATTAAACCTAATCTGTTTAGGACTTTATTCACGTAAAGCATTTTTATTGATAAGATATCTAGGCCTGTGAAGGTTATTTTATAAGCTCTTTTACCAGCAATTATATCCCAAGATATTGCTTTTAATCCTCTCAGTTTTTCTAAGGAAATTCTTAACTCACTGTCTGTAAAGTTTAATCTATTTTTTAGCTCATCTTCGGTTAAATATTCGTACTTATCTTTTAATTCAACAAATGTCTTAAGTATTGAGTAATCTTCTGGAAGTACTAATGAGGTTTTTTCTGCTAAAGTAAGGGATGGCATAAGAATATTAATATAAAATTAACCTTAGGGTTATTATTGTTTGCCGTTAGTTTCTTTAACTACTTTGACAATTTTTGACTTTCCTGGTAATATTGATAGTACTTCACTTTTAAGTTCTTTACTTGGACTTATTGAATTTAATTCACTAAGTATTTTTACTATTCTATCTACAGTTCTTTCTAATTCTTCACCCGGAGATATCACTACGTAATTCTTGACTTTAGCAGAAATACTGTTTTCTGAGCCTGCTATAATTTCGAGAGTATCATCTATTTTGAAACCTATTGCAAGGCTTAATTTTACTGCTTTAATGTAGTTTTTCTTACCGTATATCATGAACGATCCTTTAGGTAAATATTCTCCAGTAGGTGGGCTTTTAGATACTTGATTGCCGTAAACCCAAAATACGTCAACTGCAGCTAAACCCATTTTCCAAGCTCTAGAATAACTTGCTGCAATAACTGCTGCATCATAAATATCCTGGTCCGTAATATTTTTCGGATTCTTAATTATAGTTGTTGCAGCACCTTGGATATCTGCATGCATGAATATATCAGTATCCTCAAGAAGCTTTCTTACTAAGCTCTCGTTTTGATCTGAGTCTTTTCCAGCTATTACTAAAAACCCATTAGTAGTAAAGCTCCAACGGTATTTCTCATACCATTCTTTCTTCCTTATTGATAGTCTTCTTCCTTCCTCTTCCCTTTTTATTTCTTTTTCAATTTCATTAAGTTTTCTCTTAAGTTCTTCCAATGTCTCTTTTGCTTTTTTCTCTTTTTCTACATATTCTTTTGCTTTATCAAAATAGAGGGATGAATTTTTAGTTACAGAGAAGCCAGGATTTATTTCTATTTCCTTGTCTCCAACTTTAATTTTCTTTTGTTTATTTTTCACGGCATTTTCAACTTCCATATAGTGCTCCATAAGGTATTTTCCTATATTTCTCAATTCTTCAGCTTTTTCTTCATATTCCTTTATATTCTCCTCTATTTGTTGAATTGTTTTCTCTAGCTTTTTCTTTTCTCCTTCAATTTTTTCTGTTGTTTTCTGTATCTCTCTTTCTTTAGTTAATTCAAGAAAATACTCATCTATAACATCATTAAACGACGTTCCTTTTTCACAGCCTTCGAATTCTATTGGCATGAAATTTATGCCTTTTTGAATACAAGGAGTTATTTTACCTTCAATAATTGATTTTTCCAATTTATCATATTCTTCTTCTACATTAGCGGTCTCAGCTAGATGTAGAGCATTTATGACGTCTTTAGGAATAACAGTCTTTTTAGGCTTTGGCGGTTGAGTATATGTCAAACCCGGCTTTACAATCCTATCTTTAAATTCTTTGTATTCAGTTGCAAATTTTATCTTATCTTGATTATCTAAAACTAAAAGTAATCCTCTTGGTAATAATTCAAGTATTATTTTCATTCCATTGCTTAACTCGATTTTTAGAATTCTTTCCTTATCCATTATTTCAATATTAGATATTATAAGGTCTCTTATTAGCTCTCTTAGAGTTTTTGCCTTATTTCCTATTTCCTTTTGAATATCATATTTAGTGAAGTTTATTCTTGTTCCTGGTTCTATTATTAAATTCCTATCATAGCTCTTGCAATGCAATTTAAATATGAACACATTTTCTAATTTTTCTAAATTATAAATGTTATCTATTCTACATCCTATTAACTCGTTTTTATTTTCAACTACCCAAGCTAGTAAATCTATATAACTCATGGAATTTTTTCTTGGTAACTTTATAGCCATCTTTTTACATTCTAAAACTGTGGATATTGAAGATAAAATTCTCTTGTTGAGAGGTATATTAGGATTAATAGCAGGAGTATTCTCAGTGTTTGCTGGATCTTTTATTTATGCATTAATAGCAGTAATAATTGCGTATATTGTTAGTATACCAGTAGTAACGTTTTACTTTAAAATTAAAAAGAATTGGCTCGTTTTTGGTAAAGGTGGTCTCACGTTAGCTATAGCTTGGTTTTTAATATTAGTTACTGTATATAATGTCTTTGGATAAAATGCAAAGCAAGTTTATTGCTGATGCAATGTTAGGAAAATTGGCTAGATGGCTTAGAATTTTAGGGTACGATACTTATTACAGTAATGATATTGAAGATTGGAAAGTGATAAAAATTGCTGAGAAAGATAAAAGAATTATATTAACTAAGGATAGAGGGCTATGTATTAGAGCGAGGAAAAGGGGTTTGGAATGCTTTTTAATTCCTCCAGATTACGATATTATAACAACTTTAGCTAAATTATCTTTAAAATATGGAATAGATTTAGAAGCTAGAATTGAAGCGTCTAGATGTTCTGAATGTAATGGTGTATTAGAAAAAACTGGTGATAATAAATGGCGTTGTACTAAATGCAAGAAAGAGTACTGGAAAGGAAAGCATTGGAAGACAATAGAAGAGATACTTATTAAGGCAAAAGCAAAGAAAGAAACAGATGAGCTTAGTTACAATTCAAGAACTAGGAATAGAGGAGGGCAAAGCACTAATCAAGATAGCAAGGCAGGCAATAATGAAAAAATTGGGATTACGAAGCTCACTCGAGTATAAGGAAAGTGAGATACTTAATAAGAAAGGCTTAGCATTTGTTACATTGGAGACTCTTTTAGGAGAGACAACTACATTACGTGGGTGTATAGGCTACGTAGAAGCGGTAGCTCCTTTAAAGGAGATCGTTAGAAATGCTGCTATAGCGGCAGCTTTTTCGGATCCTAGATTTCCCCCGTTAACGAAGGACGAGATTGGGAACATAATTATTGAAGTTACTGTATTGACTAAGCCAGAGGAAGTTATAGTTAATGAAAGGAAAGATCTACCTAAGGCGATAAAAGTAGGTAGAGACGGGTTAATAGTTGAAAAAGGAATATTATATAGTGGTTTACTATTACCACAAGTTCCTATGGAATACTGTTGGGATGAGGAGACTTTTCTAGCAGAAACTTGTTTAAAGGCAGGATTAAACCCAGATTGTTGGTTAGATAATAGTATTAGAATAAAGAGATTTGAAGGTATAATATTTAGAGAAAAGTATCCCAGCTCTGATGAAATCCTTATGATAAAACCATCTGATGTTAAATGCAAAAAGTTTGATTTTTCAGAATAACCTTTTAAGGGTTGTTAATCAATATACAAGTGGATTAACATGAGTGAAGAGGAATATGCAGAACTTTTCACTGATGAAGTAAGGGACGCTTTGAAAGACGCTTTAAAAGATATGAAAAATCCTGTTGATGTGTATGTTTTTATAGACTCGAAGGATGTTAATTGTAATTATTGCGGATTAACAAAGAAGCTGATGGAATTCGTTAGCGAAGCCGCACCACAAAGGGAGGGAAAAAGCCTACTTCAAGTTCATGTTGAAGATAAAGGTAGTGGAGACCCTTCAGTAGAGCAAATATTTAAGGAGTTTAAAGTAGAGAGAATTCCTACGGTAGCTTTTTGTAAGGGATATATAAGGTGGACCGGTGCTCCCGTCGGCGAGGAAATAAGAGCTTTAGTAGAAACTATTGTAAGATTATCTCAAGGAGAAAGTGGCTTAAGTCAGGAAACTGTACAAGCTATAAAAGATAAATTAAACGGTGAAGTTAAAGTTGAGGTAGTAGTAACTCCTTCTTGTCCTTACTGTCCTTATGCGGCACTTTTGTCTCATATGGTAGCTTATGAAGCATGTAGGGCAAATAAGTGTGATGTATTATCAGAAGTGGTAGAGGCTTATGAGAATCAAGATATCGCGGATAAATATCAAGTAATGTCAGTCCCAACACTGGCTGTAAATGAGTCAGTAGAGTTTATAGGAGTTCCTAATGAGGAGAATTTTGTTAATACGATCTTGGAAAAGCAAAAGGTAAAATGAGTATATTTTTTAAATTAAACTTATATGTTTTGGATTCTCATTAGAAGTTGAAATCATGAAGACACTTGTTATTAAACTTACAGATGAAGAGTATAAACAACTTGAAGAGGAGGCAAATAAGCAAGGCTTTGCAATACTTAGTTATTATGTTAAGTATAAGCTATTATCACAGTCTCCAAGTGATGGGATTAACAATTCTACAACCAATGTTACACAAAATATAGATGAAATCACAAAAAAGTTAGAGAGGAAAATTCAGGATATGGTAAATCCATTTACAGCTGAGGTAGAGAATTTAAAACAAAGGGTAGCTGATTTGAGTGAGAAAATAGATGAGATTGAGAGTAAGAAGAACGAGGAAGTAGAAGTTAAGCATGAGAAGCATCAATACCCGCAGCAGCCTAGTGGAGAAAAGAAGAAAACTGCTATGGATATTCTTAAGTCTCAAGGAGCAATTTATGAGAGTGAAGTAAAACTAAAGAATCCAGATTTATTCTTTGAAAAAATTGAAAAGCAAGGAGGGAAAGTCCTCTATACAGAGAAAGAAAGAATAGCCGTAGATGTGGATTTCTTTAATAACTTTGTAAAGAAACTTTCGGATATTCATACTTCAGATGATATGGAAGCACAAAAATATCTTACTAAGCAAGAACATAAGCTATTTCAAAAATTAAGACAATTAGGTATAATATATTTTGATAATAATATTAAGGCATGGAAGTTATCTGGAATTTAAATTTAGGTAAAGTTACTCCTTGTTGTCTTTGATATTTACCATTATAAGGATTCTCAACGGGAGTTAGAGTTCTTGCAAATATTAAGTGGAGGAATCTAGTTCCTCTTTTTAGTTTTACTGGGAATGCCGAGCCTAGAACTTCTATAGTTAACTGTCCTTCAAAACCAGCGTCTACTATAGTTGGGGGGACGAAAAGTCCTAGTCTAGCAAAAGAAGATCTAAGGTTAACAAAAGCCATCACGTCGGTGGGTAGCTTAATGTGCTCCTCAGTTACTAATAAAACGTGTTCATTAGGATTTATAATAAATTCTTCTCCTTTTTCTACTATATAGAACGAAGATGGATCTTTCCCATCTTCATAGACTTCCTCAGTTTTCTTAAACCGTGCTATTTCGCCACCGACTCTTAAATCTACACCGTTTTCCCTTATAGTATCTTGAATTAATGGAGAAATTGTTATCCAACCTTTTTCTAGATAATATTTTAAATCACGATCCCCAAGAATCATAAGTATCTACTACTATTTTTATTATTCACTCACAATTTATAAGGAAAATGGCTTCAGAGTAACTCTGATACTTCATCCTTCCGGCTTGCCGGTTTTCATCATCAAATATATTATATCGTAGTTCAAACTTTTATTTATGGAGTTTAAAATTATAGCTGATTACTTTGATAGATTAGAAAAGATTTCTTCAAGGCTTCAACTCACTTCACTACTTGCAGATCTTTTTAAAAATACAGATAAAAATGTTGTAGATAAGGTAGTATATTTAATTCAAGGAAAGCTTTGGCCAGATTTTCTAGGAATGCCCGAATTAGGAATAGGCGAGAAATTTCTCGTACGTGCATTATCAATAGCAACTGGTGTAAAAGATGATGATATAGAGAAAATGTACAAGTCTGTAGGAGATTTAGGTCAAGTATCTTTCGATATAAAACAAAAGCAACAATCAGCAAATATTTTAGCATTTTTAGGTGCACAAAAATCATCAACGCCACTAACAGTAGAAAAAGTTTATGATGATTTAACGAAAGTTGCAACTAGTACTGGAGAAGGTAGTAGGGACATAAAGATTAGGCTTTTAGCAGGATTGCTTAAAGACGCCTCTCCTCTAGAAGCGAAATACTTAGTTAGGTTTGTCGACGGAAGGTTAAGAGTAGGAATAGGAGATGCTACAATATTGGACGCATTAGCAATAACCTTCGGTGGAGGGCAGAATTTTAGACCTATAGTCGAAAGGGCTTACAACTTAAGAGCCGACCTAGGTAACATTGCTAAACTTTTAGCAACAGGCGGAATAGAACAAGTAAAGAATATTAAACCTCAGCCTGGAATTCCTATAAGGCCAATGCTAGCTGAAAGACTCTCAGATCCTGTAGAGATGCTGAATAAAGTAGGTAACATGGCATTAGTTGATTATAAGTACGATGGCGAGAGAGGGCAAATTCATAAGACAGGAGATAAGGTTTTCATATTTTCCAGAAGGTTAGAGAACATAACTAACCAATATCCTGACGTTGCAGAATACGTATTAAAACACGTTAAAGGTAACGAGTTTATAGTTGAAGGAGAAATAATACCTGTAGATCCAGAGACAGGAGAAATGAGGCCTTTTCAAGAATTAATGCATAGAAAAAGAAAGTCAGATATTCATGAAGCTATAAAAGAATATCCAGTTAACGTGTTCTTGTTCGATTTAATGTATTATGAGGGAGAGGATTATACAGTAAAACCCTTATCAGAAAGACGTAAGAAGCTCGAATCTATAGTTGAAGATAACGATTACGTTCATATAGCTACTCATATTATAACTGATAATGTAGATAAACTCAAGGAATTCTTCTATCAAGCAATCTCAGAAGGAGCGGAAGGCGTAATGGTGAAATCCTTAGCTCCAGATGCAATATATCAAGCTGGATCAAGAGGATGGTTATGGATAAAGTTTAAGAGAGATTACCAAAGCGAAATGGCAGATACTGTAGATTTGGTAATGGTAGGAGCTTTTCACGGTAAAGGAAGAAAAGGCGGAAAGTATAGTTCTTTCTTAATGGCGGCATATAATCCCGATAAGGACGTTTTCGAAACTGTATGTAAAGTTGCTTCAGGCTTTACGGATGCTGAATTAGATGATTTACAGAAGAAGATAGCAGAACTGAAGAGAGACGCTCCTCATCCCAGAGTAGTTTCAACCATGGTTCCAGATGTGTGGTTAACTCCATCAATTGTTGCTGAAATAATTGGTGCAGAAATAACTATATCTCCTTTACACACTTGTTGTAAAGATCAATATGCTGAGGGCGGACTATCTATAAGATTCCCTAGATTTATAAGGTGGAGGCCAGATAAAAGCCCTGAGGATGCTACTACTAATCGTGAAATCCTTGAGATGTATAAGAGCCAATTAAAGAAGATAGAAGAAAAACCCTCAGATCAAAATGTATAAGTTTTTATAAAATAACGTATAGATATGTCTTGTGTTCTACGATATTAAGAAAACTGGTGCAATACTTCTTGGTAATAACTTTACGGTTGACGGTCATTATGATCGAAATTTTAGAGTTGTAACACATTTTCATGCCGATCATATTTTACAATTGAAAAAGAGCATTTCGTCTTGCATAGGTATTATATCAACTCCACCAACTCTTGAAGTCCTCTCTATCCTGGGATATAATATACCTAAGAGAAAAGCAATAGGAATAAACTATGGTATAAAAATTGTAATAGAAGACGAAAAAATAGAACTAGTTCAAGCAGATCATGTTTTTGGTGCAGCCCAGGTAGTTGTAAGTAATTCCAATGGTGAAAGTATAGGCTATACCGGTGATTTTAAGAGCCCTGGAAAAGGAACTCCTATACTTAATACAGACGTATTGGTTGTTGATACAACTTACGGGAAGCCTATCTTTAGGAGAAAATTTAGGGACGAAGTTGAAACTTTATTTTCAGATTATATAAATGATTCTCTAATTTATGGTCCTGTGAGAGTTTACGCATATTATGGGAAGATTCAAGAGGCTATGAAAATACTAAGGAGAAACGGAATAACAGCTCCTTTTATAGTAGATGGTAAGGTAAAGGAAATTACTGACGTTGCAATAAAATACGGTCTTGAAATTAAAGATGTTTTTTCTGCAAGTAGTAATGAAGCCAAGGATATAATAAGAGACGGCTGGTATGTTGAATTCAAGCACTTTCATGATTTTAAAAATAGAGATTCTAAATTCGCAAACTTTGCATTGTCTGGTTGGGAATTCTCTAGTCCGATAAGAGATGTAGATAATAAATCTAAAATAGTTGCACTTAGTGATCATGCTGATTTTGATGAGTTAGTTTATTATGTCGATTCATCTCCAGCATCTTTAATAGTTACGGATGGAGGAAGGAAAGGATATTATAAGGAGTTTGCAGAATATGTTAATAAATACCTTAATAAGAAGGCTATAAGTTTGCCCAAGGATTAAATAACCATCTTTTCCTCAATAAGTTTTTCCTCTTTAAACCTATCCGGGGAAAATATCTGAATGAATTTATTTTTCCTATTATCAGCTATTAAATCTGCCATTATTTTTCCAGAATAAGGAGCGAACATCATACCATGTCCGCTATATCCTGCATCAACATATAGTCCTTCCGGCCAATTATTATCATATCCCATTACGTGGGAGTGATCTGGCGTCATTTCATAATATCCCGACCATCCCCTCAATATTCCTATACCGTCTATACCTCTTACTACTTCCCTTAATCTCTTCAAGTATTCTATAGAATCTAGAAAAGACACAGAAAATTCCTTGAAGCCTATATCCTCCTTTTCTATTCCACCTATTATTTCTCCTTTAAGCGTGTGAGAGAAATAAATTTCCCTTTTAAAGTCTATAACTAGCGGTTTAATTTTAAATTTAACATCTTCTGTTATGAATATTTCCTTTCTATCAGGATATATAGGTAAATTTATGTTTGAAGTTTTTAATAATTCTCCAGACCATGCTCCAGCAGTTACTACTATTATATTATCTTTTATTTCCTCTCCGCTTTCAAGTTTAATTCCAGTAGATTTTCCATTATTCTGTAAAATTTTTACTACTTTTCCATATTTTATACTAACCTTGTCTTTTATCTTGTCATAATAACTGTAAATTATATAATCATGATGAAATGCTCCATCTTGAGGAGCGAAATAGCAAGTCTCATCTATTTTAAGGAATTCAAATTCACTACATTCCAAAAATTCTCCACCGATGGAGTAAGAAGTCCACAAGGAATGTAATTTTCTAAAATTCTGAATTAAATTTTCATTATCTAAAAGCCATAAGTATCCAGTCTTATATATTAAAGGATTATATTTTAACTCTCTCCTTTGCGAAATAAGGTATTTTATACCTTCTAAAGCGAACTCTGTATTTTCTTTACTGTAAAAATGATATCTATACCTACTGGCATTTCTTCCACTTGAACCGTAACCCACCCTATTTTGCTCTATGAGGACTATGTCTCTGATCCCTTTTTTGACTAAGTGGTAGGCTAAACTGAGTCCATGACCTCCAGCTCCTATTATAATCATTCTACCACATTGGATATAAAGGGGATCTGAAAGTTATCAGCTTATTGCTTTCTAAATAATCTCCGGCTAAAAAGCTACAGATCTTCCCTTGGCAATACCCAGTTGAAATTCCAAGAGTTCTTTTCATTTCCTCAACTGATTTATAACCTTTTTTATATTGTTCCTCTATTTCATTAAGTTTAACGTCCTCGCATTCACAGATGTAACCATTTCCGAAGAAATAAGGCGACTCAGACTCTTTCTTTTGGTAAATATATGTTTCCTTTAATCTAGCTGTAAACTCATCGATATTCTCGTCGAATATAACTTTTCCGCTTATGAAAGATAATTCGTAGTCGCTAATTCCTCTCATACCTCCTGTCACATAATAAGTATTGTTGACTTTACCTTTAATATCACTTATCGGAAGATAAATATGAGCTCCACTATAATAACTGTATTCAATTCCTAGATTACTTGCTATTTCAATTCTAGGTTGTCTAACTATTGCAAAGACTACCGCGTCCACTACTTCTTTTCCATAATCATGAGTGAGTATAATTTTCTTTCCTTTTCTTGAAGCTTTAAGGTGAGTTACTTTTAGAAAATCTATTCCTTTATTCTCAGCTAATTCCAAGTATTTTTTAGAGAAATTTTCCGTCCCGTTTCTTAAGATTACTTTAGATTTAGATATTAATGCGGTTCTAATTGCATCATCAGTAGAGCCTATAACTACTATATTTTTGAATATATTTGAGAATTTCAAGTACATCCTTCTTGATATTATGCCTGGTAAATCGTTCCCCGGAAAAATTGGAGGTAAAAATCTTGAACCTGAGGCTAAGATTATTTTTGCAGGTTTTCTTATTATTAAGTATTTATCCTTAAGTCTAAAAACAAGACCCTCATCAAATGCTCCAACAAATTTTCCCTCAATTATTCTGTTATTATTTTCTTTAATTATTGACTTAATTCTATTTTTAAAATTATTATCTTCATAAGTAGGATCTAAGAATATTTCGTCATCAAAAATTTGTGAGATTAAAACACAATTTTTACAGTTCTCTAACGCAGAAATGCCACTAATTCCTCCACCTATTATTATATCGGTAATTTTATCGTCAATTTCACTTCTTATTTCTTGTCCTTTTTCATAATATTCCGGTAGATTAAGAAATCTAGGAACGTTATTAAGAATAAACTCGTTTCTAAGAAATTTACTATGTATTATTGAAGAGTTAAAACTGAGGGGTAATTGAAAACCGTAAGAAGAAGTGTAATATTTATCAAAATTTTCACATATTTTAATCCTTTTTCCATTCTCTACTATTTCAGTATAAGGTAATCCTTCCTCGCAGTCTTTAGGAAATCTGTACCTCTTATGCTTCTTACTTTTAATCATCTTAATACCTCTACTAATGCTCTCCCATCAGACTTCTTATTCTGAACATTAAATACTTTCAAAATTGTTGGGGCAATATCTATAATTCTAGCTTCCATTTTTTCTCTATTTTTTCTTATTTTACTACCATGGGCAAAAAATACTCCATAGAGGTCTTCTTTCCTAAAATAACCGTGATCTCCTGTAGACATCTTATAAGGTGTAACTTGTTTTATTATCTCTTCATCGTTACTTTCAACGTCACTACTCATTCCGTATAAATATCTCGGAGTAATTTCTATGTCTCCTTCTCTATCTCCTGCAGGGTTTTCCTTTTCATAAATTCTTGTGAAAACTTTTTCTCCATCATCTATTATATTTTCCAAGTTTCTTACAATATATTTAACCAATTTCGGAAATTCTTCCTTACTTACTATTCCGTTTTCTTCCCTATTCTTCAAGTTTATCCTAATTATACCTCCTCCACCGTAAAACGCTTTAGTCTTTCTCCAATCAATTTTCCCATCTTCAATTTTTAATACATTTATTCTCTCTAAAATCTTATTGATATACACTTTTTTCTTTATTTTTGAAATCCCATGATCTGAACATACAAATATCGTCTCAGCGTACTTAGAGTTAAGTTCAACAAACTTATCTGCGAGTTTATATGCGTTGAATATTACATCAAGAGCTTTAGAATCTTCTATTCCGTACATCAAATGCTGTAAATTATCTATAGTCGGAAGGTAAGTTATAGCAAAGTCCCAGTTAGTTTTTGTTAAGAGATATTCGGTATAACTGTAGAAGAAGTTGTATGACAATTCTACAGTTTTCATGTATTCTTCGAGAGAAATTAATCCTTTATTTAGTGATTTATAATCTCCATCTAGTATTATACCTTCTTTTAAAGCAACGTTATTCCAAATATCTTCTAGGAGATTTTTATTGTTACCCCATTCAGTAAGAAATGACGGAGGAGTTAGGTAAATGTCTTTTTCTCTAGCATGTAAAAAGGCTATGCCCTTGACGTCTTTTCCTCCGCATTTAGCATCAAATTCTATAGGATTACTCCACTCTCCTTGACTTAGCTTTACTTCCTTACTGTCTGGCAGAGAAACATAAAATGTATCATTATCAATTTTTACATTCCATTTGTTTCCCGATATCTTATTTTCTCCTTCTTTTAGGACGTATCCCTTTGTGCATTTCTTAATCTTTGATCTGTATGGATCAAATAGCATTACATTTTCGAGTTTCCATTTATCTGGTAAAGCCTGAGGAGCGGAAGATACTAATACTTTGAAGCCTTTTTTACCTAGTATGCTCCATATTGGTTCTGCAGTCAATGAAGAACTATTGTAAGCAGTTAATGGATACGAAAGTTTTCTTCCTTTAACGAAAATTTTTGGTGCAATAATACCGTGATTTTTAGGCTGTAAACCTGTAAAAAGAGATGCTAAAGCTATGGGAGTTATTGCAGGATAAACGCTTTCTAATTTACCGTAAACGCCTTCTTGCGAGAACTTGTATAAGGTACCAAGATGGTAAAGAAAGTTATCAACTAGATGAAAGGACATTCCGTCTATTACTGTTAGTATTACTTTCAATTGCTCACCTTTATTCCCTTAATTTCTTTTCAAGATCTTCTCTTAACTTTAAGGTCTGAATCATGTTAATATGTTGTCGATATATTTTTCCCTTAGTATCGAAACTAAGTGCGAATTCATATATTCCTTGATTATCTTTGAATTGCCCGAAAACATCGTATTTATTTTTATATTGCTGAAGAAATTTAATGTCTAAAGAATCATCAATTATGTTCGGATTAATTTTCTTCAAAATTTTTAGTAGTTCTTCTCTTACATCATCCATTAAGCTTCACTTCCTTTCTAATTAAGTCAATTACGCCTTCTATATCATATATTTTGCTTTGAAAAATCTTTAGGTCCGGTCTTAGAGATAAAATCGTCCTAGTAGTCATAGGACCTATGCTGATTATTTTATAACAACTCCTAAGATAAGTTGCAACAGTTTTTGATATTTCTGAACTGGTTAAAACTACAACATCAGCTTTACAATTTTCTAGATAGTATTTACTTTTTTCCAAATTTTCTTTATCAACTACTGTATCGTAATCATATATTTCATAGTATTCAATATCTTGAAGAGACTTTCTTAAATCATCTGAAGCTTTCTTACTCCTTATTGCAGTTAAGGATCTTACTCCTTTACTTCTAATAAAATATGCCAAACTTAGACTATCATAGTCTTGCGGATATTCTGATTTGATACCGTGTTTTAGTAACTCTTGGGCAGTACTTTTGCCTATAGAGAAGATTTCTTTTTCCTTTATCTTATCAAGATCGTGAAAACATTTTACAGCATTAGAACTGGTGAAAGCATAAGCCTCTGTTGAAGGTAAAGGAGGATAGTCTGTACAAACTGGAGTAAATATAGGTATATTTATAATCTCTGCAAAATCAACTATAGGTAATTTACTACCTTCAGGTCTAAGGAATAAGATTCTCATTCTTCATCTCTCCTAGAAGTAATTTTCCAAGCTCACGCCCTACATCTTTAGGATCTCCTTTTCTCTCTATTGTTACTGTTATCTTTCTCTTACCGTCAGAGAAACTCGCCATGCCAGATAAGTTACCATCAATTTGTTCAAAATAAACTCCAAATGGTGAATGACATCCTCCACCTACTATTTCCATTGTACTTCTTTCTGCTATTGCCTCATTAAAAGTCCGTTGATCATGTAATTCTGTCAATATTTTTCTCATTTTTTCATCATTCTTTCTACCTACAACTGCTATTATTCCCTGGTTTGCCTCTGGAGTAAAATCAATAGGATTAAGCCTAAAGTATTTTACGTTTAAGTTAAGCCTAAGTATAGAAGCCTCAGCTATTATTATTCCATTATACTCTTCAGAATTGTATTTTTTAATTCTCGTATCGATATTACCTCTCAAATCCTTAACTGTTATATCAGGTCTTAAAAATGTTATAAAGTTCTTCCTTCTAATACTGCTTGTTCCTACAACTGCCTTACTCTCTAAATCGAAAACGTCTTTTTTAGAAACTAAAACATCGTAAGGTGAATCTCTTTTTACTGTAGCCATTATATCCAATTCTTCATTTATGGCGCTTGTTAAATCCTTCATGCTATGGACAGCTAAATCCGCAAGCCCCTTTATTACATACTCATTAACTTCCTTTTCAAATACTCCTTTCCCTAGTTTATATAGCGGTTCCGTAGCAAATAGGTCAGCCTTAGTTTTAACACTTATAAATTCAGTGTCATATCCTAGTTTATTCAAGTAATCAGAAACAACCTTAACTTGAATTAAACTCAGTTGGCTATTCCTGGCCGCAATTCTTATCAACTTAAATCACTTGACCTTTTGATGGCAAGAATACTATCATCGATCACATTATCGTTGTAATGTGCAAGAGACGTGAAAACTGATTCAAATTGGCTTGGGGGAAAGTACACTCCATTTTTCATTAAATTCACTTGGAATTTTAGATAAACCTCCTTCTTTGCAAGCTTAGCTTCTCTTGCATTACTAATTTTCTCAACTCCGAAGAATATTTGGAACATGTTCTTTACTCTATTCACTACATGAGGATACTTTATTCTTTCCAACTCTTCCTCTATTTTTTCCGCGACATATGTTGTCTTCTCAATTACGTTTTCCCTCTCTAATACATCTAGTGTAGCTAAACCTGCAGTCAATGATACTGGATTTGCATTAAAGGTTCCCGCATTAAATACCTTACCACTGGGCGTGAGCATATCCATTATTTCTCTCTTTCCTCCAAAAGCACCTATAGGAAATCCACCGCCTATTATTTTACCTAGAGTAGTAATATCAGCATTAACTCCGAAATATTCTTGTGCTCCTCCCATTGATAGCCTAAAGCCAGTTATTACTTCATCAAGGATTAACAATGTATTATAAGTAGAAGTAATTTCTCTTAATCCCTTTAGGAAATCCTTCTCAGGTGGTATTACTCCCATATTACCCATTACTGGCTCTACAATAACTGCAGCAATATCTTCATTTTTTACTTTCTTTTCAACGCATTGTAAATCATTATATTCGCATATTATGACAGTTTTAAGTACCTCTTGTGGTATTCCTTCAGAATTTGGAACTCCAAATTCGCTTGCCGCACTCCCAGCATCTACAAGTGCATAGTCGTGAGCTCCATGATAGTTTCCATTAAATTTCAGTATTTTTTGTCTCTTAGTATAGCCTCTGGCTAACCTTATTGCGTTCATGGTAGCCTCAGTTCCGCTATTCACAAACCTTATTTTTTCAATCGATGGCATATGTAGAGAAATTTTCTTAGCAAGTTCTATTTCCACGCGTGAAGGAGTCCCGAAAAGCCAACCTTTATCAATTTGTTCAATTACTCTCTCCTTTACATATTCATTTGCATGTCCTAAAATTAATGGTCCGTAACCTAGTACATAATCAATTAACGCGTTCCCGTCTTCCGTATAAATATAAGCTCCTTTACCTTGAGTTACGTAAAAAGGATGGGGTTTTACTGCGGCTCTTACAGGACTGTTAACTCCTCCTGGGAAGTGCTTTAAAGCTTCTTTCCATAATTCATCGCTCAAAACGGTAACCCCTCCTTAAGCCATCTTGCAATATCATTAGCATAATATGTGAGTATTAAATCTGCACCTGCTCTCTTAATTGCGGTAGTTATTTCTAACACTGCTATTCTTTCATCTATCCATCCATTTAATGCTGCTGCCTTAATCATTGAATACTCTCCGCTTACATGATATGCCGCTAAAGGATAGTCTGGAAAATTATCTTTAACCAATCTTATCACGTCAAGGTAAGTATGCGCAGGTTTTACCATTAGCATGTCTGCTCCTTCTTCTATGTCAAGTCTTGCCTCCTTTAATGCTTCGTAAGCATTTCTAGGATCCATCTGGTAAGATTTTCTATCTCCGAATGCGGGTTTTGAGTATGCAGCATCTCTAAATGGCGAATAGAAAGTTGAAGCATATTTTACGCTATAAGACATGATTAGAGTATCAGCATAGCCGTTCTCATCTAAGGTTTTTCTAATAGCTCCTACAACTCCGTCCATCATACTTGAAGGAGCTATAACATCTGCTCCTGCCTCTGCCTGAGAAAGAGCAATTTTAGCGTGTATTTTTAAGCTTTCGTCGTTGTCTACAAAATATTCTCCTTTGCTGTTATACTTTACTATTCCACAATGACCGTGAGAAGTATATTCATCTGTGCACTCATCAGTTATTAGTATTAATTTATCCCCAAAAGTTTCTTTTAGAAGTCTAACGCTGGCTTGTATTACTCCGTTTTTATCGTAAGCAGAAGATGCGATATCATCCTTATATTTAGGAATTCCGAAAAGTATCGCATTCTTTATTCCATTATCGTAACTACTTTCAACGAATTTTACTAACTTATCATTTGGAGGATAACGATATACTCCAGGCATGCTCTTTATTTCTTCTTCTTTAGGAATTCCTTCTTTCACGAATATAGGTAAAATTAGATTTTTTTCAGTTAGGCTGGTTTCTGCTATCATATCTCTTATTAACTTGCTTTTCCTCAATCTCCTTGGTCTTACCGTCGGAAAGCTTGCCATCATTAAATAATTCCATTATCAAGTTAATGTAGTTTGTCTCATTATTTCTTACAGCTTCTTTAATTTTAGATAACAATGGATAAAACATTTTCTTTATCATTGATTTAGTCATAGCGTTAAGAACTTCCTCAGCATTATCTCCATTAAGTTCTTTTAATGCTCTCTTTACTTCATTTTGCCTAATTTCTTCTATACTTTTCATTATTTGTGATGCAATTATATCATACTTTAAATTCTCATAATCTATAGCAAAGTCTCTCATTCCTTCTTCTATAATTTCTTTTGCCTTACTTAGTTCACTCATTCTCTTTTTCCTTATTTCTTCAGATATCTGTTGTAAATTCTTTAGAGTATATACATTGTTACCTTGAAAGATCGGTGGTGACGATAAATCAATAATGAACTTGTTATCAATTTTTAGAATTCTAGGATAAAATATTGCCGAGAATATTACATCAAAATTCTCAAGTTTTGAGAAGTCAAGGCTAGAGTAGGAATAACCATATTTTTCTGCAAGTTCTTTAGCTCTTTCTATTGTTCTATTCAAAACTATTACGTTTTTTGCTCCTTCAGAATTTAGCATTGATATTAATCTACTCCCTATTTGTCCTGCGCCTATTACAGCTATACTCGCAGACTTTAGATCTACTCTAGTCTTAGCTAATTCTATTGCAATAGAATACAAGCCTACTTTTCCTTTAGATATACTAGTTAGTTGTCTTACTCTTCTTCCGGTCTTTATTGCTCTATTAAATAAGATTTCTAGCTCCTTTCCTATCATGTTTAATTTTTTTGCGTTTTCTAATGAAAGTTTTACCTGGCTTAATATTTCATATTCTCCTATAGCCATTGAATCTATTCCTGAAGCAACTTCAAAGAGGTGCTCTATAGCCTTAGTTCCAGAAAGGACTGTTGCGTCAGTGCTTATTTTCTTGCCGTGCACTTGATCTAGGAAATTTAACAGTTTTGTAGGTGTATTTGAGTCCTCAGAATATAAGTAAATTTCTATTCTATTGCAAGTTTGTATTATTGCCATTTGTGCGCCTATAATATTATGAATTAGGGATATTTCGTTCTCTCTAAGGTAATGCGAGGATAGGTTATCAAATCCTATTGTCTTATATGTATATATTATTGCAAAATATTTTTCTTCAATTTCATTTAGTATACTCATTGATGATCTCCTCCGCTCTACTTATTGCTTCATCATATTTTTTATTAATTAAAAAATTTGAAAATAACTTATCATAAAATATTTTATAATATAATGTGAATCTAATAGACGGATCGTTAATTTTTTCCTTAGCGATTTCCTTAACCTTTGCCATTGCGTTAGTTAGCATATTCACAAAGTCTTTCCTCTCGGAAAGATAATCAAGAATTTCGTTAAGTATGAACTCAGAAACAAGGCTTGACTTACCGTAAGTAGTTACAGCGATCTCGTAGCTATTATCTGAATAAAATATAGGTACAATAAAATTCGAATCCTCAGGATTTGTAGGATTATTACATAATTTTCCCAAATTTTTTGCCATGTCACAAAGCTTAGAATTCAGCTCTTTATTATTAGTTGCTGTAATTATTATTTCGAATTTTCTTAAAAAATCTTCAGATAAGTTCTCAGCGCTCATCTCTATTTTTTCTATCGGAGAATTGAGTAAATCTTCTGAAAAATTTTCACTTACAACCGTTACATTTGCATTATAGTTGTGAAATTTTATTGCTCTTTTACTTCCTACTTTCCCTCCTCCAATTACTAGGATTCTGAATTTTGCTAGGTCTAATATAACTGGAAAGTACGGTAAGTTTGACACTATAATTTATTGGATGCATAACATATAAACCTAATTATAATGACAATTAAAACCACTGATCTAATCCACTTTGTCTACTAGCTCCTTTAGCTTCCTTGCCTGCTCTAGTTAGCCTTTCTATGCCGCTTTTAACTCTATCCTCACTAAAGTTATGCTCATCTATTAGAATTTTCTTTATTTCTTCCTCATTTGGTTCTTTTAAATCTAGTGAAGTTTCTGGCTTAACAGCTGGCGGATTAATAAAAACTGACCTAATTTCGTTAATATTAAGCTCTAGGATGTATTTGGGTAACTCTCCTTTTTCTACAGCTTTTTCTATGTTACCGTATTTCTTTATAATTCTTAGAGCAGTAACTGGACCTATACCTTTTATTCCATCAGGATCATAATCCGTACCTATTAATATTCCTATATCTATTAATTGCTCTCTAGTTATTCCTATCTTTTTAAGCAAGTCATCAAGTTCTATGATCTCAGGCTTTATTTCGACATATACGTCTTTTTTAGGTAGTTTTCTTTTTCCTGTTAATGTTAAATTTCTAATTAACTTATTGGCACCGAAAAGTAAGGAATCATAATCCTGGCTTGCCGCCGCCCAAGTGTATCCTTGACTGCATAAGTATGCAGCTTCCGCTTCACCTTCACTAGGTGCTTGTACTACTGGAATTCCCATTGCTTCTAAAAGTCTTTTACCTTCTTCCGCCATATCATTTGTTAACCTTGTAGCCATCTGTGAATACTTTTTTAATTCCTTAGTTTCTCCTTCTTTCTTTGCTTTTTCCAGTTTTTCCTCCGCTTCTTCTTTAATTTTCCTTCTTCTTTCCAGTTCTTGAGATTTGAGTTCTGGTGGTTTTCCGTCAAATACATAAATAGGGATTATTCCTTCCTCTAAGAGGCTTATTGTTCTATAAAATATTCCACTTAAATGACTAGTGATCCTCCCTTGAGAATCCATCAAAGGGGTTCCATCAGGCTGTCTTATTGCAGTTAAAAATTGATAAATTGCATTATAAGCGTCTATGCTAACCTTCTTTCCTTTTAATTCGCTTAACTGAACTTCCCTCTTTACTTCCTTTACTAAATCAGCAAGATCTACTCCTATTCCTTATCACCTATATAAGTTATCATTCTGGAATTTTCCCTAATTAATGATACTGAGATATAACCCCTTATTTCTAATGACATTAAAGCCCTTAAAAAATCACTAAAGGGAACTTCATAATCTACTGATTTCTGCACGTCCTTGTATAAATCGTCATCCTTTATTGGTCCTTCCAGTTTTCTAACTCTTTCTAAAATAATATGAGTTAATGGAACTTCTCTCCACATAATAAAATCACGCATACGTTGAAGGCTTTAGTATCTGTCTTGGTAATTGTTGTCTTGCCTTCTCTAACCATGATTGATAGAACTGTATCATGTCCGTAGATACCGAGGGCTTTACTTTCTTTATTGCCTCCTCAAAATGTCTCATCTCTACTTTAACGCTTGAACCTTTCATGCATTCTTTCATTTTAATATCACGACAATCAGTATCTGTAGGCTGACATAAGCTATTTACCTTATCTATGCATACTTTCATACCTTCTCTTATAGCTATCATTGCTGCTTCTCTTACTAATGCTGCTAGATCTGCTCCCGTATAACCATCAGTTTTCTCTGAAATCTCTTCAAGGTTAACATCTTCTCCTAATACTACTTTCTTCGTATGGACTCTCAGTATTTCATATCTAGCTTGCTTATCTGGTGGAGGAACGTAAATTAATTTCTCAAATCTTCCTGGTCTTAATAATGCTGGATCTAAGATATCTGGCCTATTTGTTGCTGCTATTATTACTACGTTATCTAGTTTTTCTATTCCGTCCATTTCTGCCAGTAACTGGTTTACGATCCTTTCAGTCACACCAGTGTCCGGTGACATACCTCTCATTGGAGCTATTGCATCAATTTCATCAAAGAATATTACTGTTGGTGCATACATTCTAGCTTTTCTGAATATTTCCCTTATTGCCCTCTCGCTTTCTCCTACCCATTTTGATAGAACTTCTGGTCCTCTTACTGCAATGAAGTTTGCCCCACTCTCAGTTGCTACTGCCTTAGCTAACATGGTTTTTCCAGTTCCAGGAGGGCCAAATAGTAAGATTCCTTTTGGTGGTTCAATTCCCGTCATTTCGTAATATTCTTGGAACTTCAATGGATACTCTGCAACTTCTCTCAACTCTTCTTTTATATCCCCTAATCCTCCAATATCATCCCATTTAACTTCTGGTACTTCAATGTAGATTTCTCTCATTCCGCTTGGCACTATCTCTTTCAGTGCACTCATGAAATCTTCCATCTTTACTTCCATAGATTCTAAAATTTCAGGAGGAATCTTGTCTAGTGTAATATCTATCATTGGTAAGTATCTCCTTAAGGCATTCATTGCTGCTTCTCTTACTAATGCTGCTAGATCTGCTCCCGTATAACCGTGAGTAACTTCTGCTAATTTTTCTAAATCTACATCCTTCGCTAATGGCATATTCCTAGTGTGTATTTGCAGAATTTCTAATCTTCCTTGCTTATCTGGTAATGGAATTTCAATTTCCCTATCAAATCTTCCTGGTCTTCTAAGTGCAGGATCTACTGCATTGGGTCTGTTAGTTGCGGCAATTACTATTACATTACCTCTACTTTCAAGTCCGTCCATTAAGGTCAGTAGTTGGGCAACTACCCTCCTTTCTACTTCTCCTATTACTTCGTCTCTTTTAGGAGCTATTGCATCTATTTCATCAATAAATATGATTGCTGGTGCATGCTTCTTCGCATCTTCAAATATTTCTCTTAATCTTTGCTCACTTTCTCCGTAAAACTTGCTCATTATTTCCGGTCCGTTTATTGAAGTGAAGTACGAGTCAGTTTCATTTGCTACTGCTTTTGCTAGCAATGTTTTTCCTGTTCCTGGTGGTCCGTATAACAATACTCCTTTTGGTGGTTCAATTCCCAATCTCTTAAAGAGCTCTGGATGTCTTAGTGGTAACTCTACAAGCTCCCTCACTTTTTGTATTATGTTCTTTAATCCTCCTATATCCTCATAAGTTACTCTCGGATATCTGGTTTGTTCAACTGGTTTGTCACTTATATTTATACTGGTCTCATCTGTAACCATCACTATTCCTGCTGGTCTTACCTGGATTACGGTAAATGGTATTGCTTGTCCTAGCACTGGTATTAATACTGTATCTCCCTCAACCAATGGAAATTCTTTCAACTTTTTCTTTACATAAGCTACAAATCCTGGGTCAACAGTAATGGAGAAATTCGAAGGAGCCAATTTTACTGAAGTTGCAGGCTTTACTGTTGCCTTCCTTACTATTACTTTATCGCCTATAGATACTCCTGCATTTTTCCTAGTTATTCCGTCCATTCTTATTATATCTTTTTCTCCAGTGTAATCGTCAGCAGATAAAGGCCACGCAATAGCAGCAGTTTTCCTAGTTCCTTCGATTTCTACAACGTCGCCTGGGCTAACGTCAATCTGAGACAGCAGATCAAGGTCTATCCTTACCTTTCCTCTTCCTACATCCTTTTGCCTAGCTTCAACAACTTTTAATACAAGCTCACGCCTTCTAGGTTCTTCAGCAGAAGAACTTGTTGCCAAATATGATCTCCACTAAAATATATGGAAAACTAGATAAAAGAGATTAACTTATTAAAAACCGAGTCTCGTTATTCCAACTACTTCTGCGTGGCTTACTCCTTCTATGTTAGAAGCTGTCTCTTCTAATACATCAGTTCCTCCTTCAGTTTCCTCTGGCATTTTAACGTAAAGAATTAGAGCTTGCAGTCCAAAAGCTATTGGCTCTGTTTCTTTCTTTACTATAGAGTAATTCTGTGGTAACTTCTTTGTTATTTCCTCTGCTAGCTTATCCAAATTTACTTCATCACTATCAGGAAATACTTTTAGTACCACTAAAACATCTGTCATCCTATGTCCACCTTTATGGTCCAGTAAATCCGCATTTAGGACAAGTATATTCTACACCTTGTAGTCTGCAGTACTTATCCCTTAATATTAAGACTTCGCCACAATTTGGGCAATAAAATTCTACTCCTCTCTCTCTGGGATGTATAATTCTTCCGCAGCTACTACAAACTGGAGGCTCTATTTCTTCCCTTAAACTAAGCTTGACTGACAATTTTATTTCCCTCTAAATATCAACTCTGGAGAGTTTATAAAAGTGTCAGATTACTTAGGATTTATGAAAATGGTCATAGTGGTAAGGAATGACTTGAAAATGGGTAAGGGTAAGATTGCAGCTCAAGTAGCCCATGCCGCAGTTTCCCTAGTTTTAGAGATTTTAAATTCTAGTAATAATACTTGGAAATCTTGCTTATATGAATGGATAAATGAAGGTCAACCTAAAATAATTGTAAAAGTTGAAAGTCTTGAGGAACTAATGAAGAGGGCAGAAATAGCTAAGCAGAAGGACTTACCAGTAAGCATAATCCAAGATGCTGGCAGAACACAAGTTGAGCCTGGAACAATAACTTGTGCAGGAATAGGACCTTGTGAGGACTCTTTAATAGATTCAATAACGGGTGATCTGAAATTACTTTAAGTTCTATCGATATTGCAGTAGGAATTGAAAGGCATTTGCATGATTGGTCCCCAATAGATGTTGAAATACCCAGGCCGGAAGGTTTTAAAGTAATAGAAGAAATAAATTATAAACCGTGTGTAGAATGGAAAGGAGAAAATTCTGGTAAATATGCTGTATATCTTTTAGAGAAAACTAACGTAGACCATTTTACTGCAATTTACGAAGTAACTAAGATTCTAAAGAAGAAAGTGAATTATATAGGGATAAAAGACACTAGCGCTATCACATCTCAAATAGTTTACACAGATTCATTGTCTGCTGTAGATGAATTTGAAAATAATAGAATAAAACTAAAATTTCTTGGATATTCAAACCGAAAATTTAATCACACGGGCAACATTTTCAAGATAAAACTTGTTACTTCAGAATTCGACAAGATAATTGAAAGAATTAAAGCAACTAACAAAGATCCATATATTCCAGCTTTTGTGGGCTATCAAAGATTTGGAACTAGAAGACCGATGACACATGTTATAGGATATTATTTGGTTAAAAAGGACTGGTATCACGCAGTGATGACAATACTGGGTTATCCCTTCTATTCAGAGTCAGACTTAATGAAAGATGTAAGAAAAATGATAATGGAAGGAAACTACAAGGAGGCATTAAGCTTCATTCCAAGTAAATTTAAACAAGAAAAAGTGATTTTAAAGAACCTTATTAAACATGGAGATTTCTTCTTAGCTCTGAAAAATTCGTTTATTCCATTAAGTTTTTATGTCGAGGCATATCAAAGTTATCTCTTTAACAAGCTTCTATCCAGAAAAATGCAGAATTTAGAAAAAGATTCATTACTTGGTATATATTCAGATATACATAAGTGTGACGATATATGTAAAGAAATTTATGATGAAGAAGGAATAGATCCAAGCAATTTTAGGATAAAAGAGCTGAAAATAAGTAAACCTCAACTTGTTAGGAAAGCATTTACAGAAGTAAGAAACTTAAAGTTTGATGAAAAAAATAACGAAATATCTTTTGCATTAGATAGAGGCATGTATGCTACAGTTTTTCTAGTAGAGTTATTAAATATAGATGCAAGAAAAATAACTTAAGGTACAAGTCTTTTCCTATCTCTTGGGAACAATGAAATTTCCTTTACATTTTGCAATCCAGTGAATAGTAGCATTAGCCTTTGTACTCCTATTCCTACACCAGCGTGAGGAGGCATTCCGTAATCAAACCATTTTAAGAAGAACTCGAAACTTGTTGGATTTAATCCTCTAGTTTTTAATTCTTCTTCAAGTACTTCTCTTCTATAATTTCTAGTACTTCCTGAAGCTATTTCAACCCATCTATAAATTAGATCGAAGCTTTCACTCAACTCGGGATTACTATCTTTTCTTCTTGTGTAGAATGGTCTAGCTGTAGAAGGCCATTCAATTATAAAGTACAAATCTTCATTTAATTTCTGGTGAAGGATTCTCTGTTCCGGTGTTCCTATATCGTCTCCAAATTTTATGTTAACTCCTGCACTTTGTAATATTTCTATTGCTTCAGAGTAAGTTATTCTCTTAATTGGTTTTTTAACTTCAGGCAGTGTATGATTTAATATTTTCAACTCTTTTTGACTAGTGTTTTTTACTCTATTGACCATGAAATCTAATGTATTTTCTACTATATTCATAATATCATTATAATCTGCAAAAGCTACTTCAATATCTGCGCTTAAGAATTCAGATAAGTGATAAGGTGTATCAGATTCTTCAGCCCTCCATGCAGGGGCTACTTCAAATACCCTTTCAATAGTTCCTGCTAATAATTCCTTGTAAAGCTGTGGACTTTGTGCTAGGAAAGCTTCCTTACCAAAGTATATTACTGGAAATAGTTGAGCTCCTCCTTCAGTTGCAGTAGCAATTATTTTAGGAGTAAAAATTTCAACAAATTTTTGGGAATATAGATATTCTCTAAAAGCTCTTATGGCCTCTGACTGTATTTTTATTACTGCTTCCATTTCTAATCTTCTCAGATCAAGTAATCTTTCTCTAAGTCTAGTATCTAGATCAGCGTTAACTTTTCCTGAGACGTCCAACGGAAGAGGAGCTTTTGCCTTGCTTAAAATTTCAAGTTCGTTCACATGTATTTCAACGCCATTAGGGGCTCTTTTATCAGCTTTTACTATTCCTTTGATTAAAATTACTGATTCCTGAGTTAAATCTTTACTTAATTCAAAAGCTTTTACATTATTCTTGTCTATTACTACTTGTCCTAACCCTGACCTATCTCTAAGTAATATGAACTTTTTTCCTCCTAGGTCTCTTATAGTATGAACCCATCCAGCTACAGTAACTTCCTTTCCGTCCTGTTCTGGTGAGATTTCGGTTATAAAGTCTGATTTGAGCATTTACTCAACCCTTATTTTAACTCTTGTATCATGAATCTTTGATAAAGCTGATTCTAAAATGTTAGAATCTGCGGGTAGTAATCTTCTTTCACTTCTTGAAACTCTTATTACATACTGAACAGAACCGTCTGGTAGCCATACTGTATTTACTCCCAAAACTCTTGCAGGCGAAAGCAACTGTATGGCACTATTCTTTATGTTATTAGTCTTTTCTATTATCCTAACTTTCATGTGAAGTTTATCTTGTAAAGCTTTAGCTACTTTTATCCATTTTTGTATGGTCATAGATGGTCCGCTTCCTACTAAAAGAATTAAAAGATCATTTACCTTTATTGCCTTATAATATGTTGAGTCTTTCAATTCCTTAAATTGAGTTTCCTCTAATTCTAAAAGAACTTGCATTACCTTTACTTCAAAGTTATCTACTTCTCCACTATCTACAAGGCTTTGGCACCTATTACAAAGCAGTCCACTTTTTACACATAAATAATCAAGGGGAATTTTCATCCAAATCCACGCTCCACTATTACCGCAATATTTATGAATCTTGTCAGATATATAAGTAGCGGGTTATATAAATGCCTCTTACCGACCCTGAAAAGGTCAAAATAGTCCAAGAAAGAGTATTCATTAAAAAAGTTTGCAGGAACTGCGGAGCTTTAAACTCAATAAAAGCAACCAAATGCAGAAGATGTCATAGCAGAAATTTAAGGATTAAAAAGAAGGAACTACCAGCTAAGAAAGCTTAAAACCAATATCTTCAAGCCTTTGTTTTATACTATCAGCATTTTCTTCAAATAACTCAGCATGTTTTTCAAGATATTCATTGTTTATTTTTAGTTTTCCTTCAGCTATGTAGTATAATATGCCTTTTAATTCGTCTTCGTCTTCCTCTCTGTAAGCGTTAGCTTTCAGTAAAATATAATCCTCAAGCTTTATTACCTTAAAAGAAAATTTTCCAATTTTCATATCTTCAGCGCTATTCAATATCTCTTGTGGCACAAAGAAATCTTGAATATTATCATAAATATCTACTTGTAGTTGACCTTCTTCTACGGGAACTACTATTCTCGGAGTATCTATAGGAGTTGAACCGAAATCCCAGTTATTTTCCTCTGCTAACTCCCTATATTTTTCTCCTTCAGCTATTGCGCTTATTTCCGTAGGAAATACATCTACATCACTTTCAGTACCTTTTCTCTTTAAGAGTAGGTCCACTACTGTATCTCCAATTATTACAAAATCTGATATTTTTCTTAGCTTCTCTAAAACTTCTCCGACAGAATTAAAACTAATCAATTAACTCACAAGCCTTATGATAGCAAAATCTTCTATATTTTTAACTACTGAGGAAGACACTCTTCTACGGTTACAAACTTAGGCTTGAAAGAAGTGAATCAATATAGCACGTCGTAATCTTAAATTTAAATTTTTTAAACACAGTTAATTCTTTGGTGATTATTTGAGCGCGCCTAAGAGAAAGGAAGAGACTGTAGGCAAAGAAATGACAGGAGACGAAGCTTTAGCTTACGTTTTAAAAGAGATAGGTACAAAGCGTGTATTTACAACTGTTAGTTTACCGGAAAACTTAAGGGAAAGATTAAAAGAATATGAAATAGAGCAAGATATTTCTTTAAACTCTAGAGATTCTTTACTTTTGGCAGAAACATATGCCATGGAAAATAACACTGCAGGTGTAATAATCCAAATTCCTGGTACAGAGATACTTAATGGGATTGACGTAATAGCCCAAGCTTATGCAGATTCAGTTCCTCTTTTGGTCATAGGTAGTTTAAGATCGTATAGAGATGTAGGCAGAGCGCGAGTAGGCGAATTAAGAACACCAGACGATTTAAGCTCAGCTTTATCACCTATTACGAAATTAAGGGAAAGGGCAATAAGTATTGAAGAAATAACTGTAACTGTAGAGAAAGCAAATAAAGAGGCCTTAAGTAATAGACCTAGACCGGCTTTTGTCGAAATAGCTGAAGACCTCTTTAAACTAAAGGCATATCCTTTATCTCCTGCAGAACAAAAACCCGAGAAAAGAACTCCAGATAAAAATACCGTAGCAAAAGTAGCAGAGGTTCTTTCAAATTCGAAGCTTCCAGTAATAGTCTCAGGATATGGTGTTATAACAAGTGGAGCTTATAATGATCTAAAAGAGCTTGCTGAGCTCCTAGATGCTCCAGTTATTACTACAATAAAAGGTAAGGGCAGTTTTCCTGCTTCTAATCAGCTATTTGCAGGAGAAGGATTAGGTATAATAGGAACAGATATTGCAAATAAGCTCTTAGCTGAGGCAGATTCAATATTATTCTTAGGAACTAGGCTTACCCAATTATCTACAGGCGGATGGTCCATGAAATTCAAGGGATTTACCATGCATAACAATATTGACGGAGAAGACATAGGAAAGGTAATAATGCCTCATTTGCCGATAGTTGCTGATACAGATCTCTTTCTAAAAGAACTAATCACATTACTTAAACAGAAGATTAAGGATAAAATTGACAGAGGTATTAGATACGAGATTTTAAGATCTAGAAAAGATCCAGAAATAAAGGCTCACAGCGGTTTATGGCCTTGGGATGTTGTTAAAACGCTTATGGGCTTTAAGTTCAGTAAGGTCTTTGTTGATTTATCTGCAGTAACTTTTGACATGATAAGGTACCCTATAGATAAGCCAGTATGGTTTACGTCAGAGAGCATAATTTCCAAAGGCTTAGGAATATCTGGAGTTATACAGTCTAAGGATAAGAATGCTTTAGGAATAACTGATTTGCCTTCAGTTACTAGAAACCTAGGATTACTGCAGTCAAGGAAGGATGATGCTAAAGGTACACTCATTATATTTAATGATAAAGGGTCCACGTATCTTGATACTACAGCTTCAGACGCTCCTACAATAAAGAGAACTTGGTCCTCAATTAATGTAGATCTAAAATCTTTAGGCGCTATTGATGTAAATTCCACTGCAGAATTAAAGGAGATGTTGAATAGTAACGAAGGAGATAATAAGCTTAGAATTATAAATGCTAATATAGATCCTCAATACGATTCTATCGTTCTTATAAAAATGTGAATTATAATATTTTATTGGATGTCCTTTTTTATAGCTTATACATAATTAAACTTTTAATAATAATATCTTTTTAAATGGACATGTCTTTTCTCACTTATGAATGACAAAGTATTATTCGTATTCATGACTGGGAGAGAAAATTTCGCTAAATTATTAGCTAACATAGGAATGGCTGCAAAAATGAAGTCTGCAGATCCACAACTTACCGTAGAGCTAATTTTTCTTACGCCTGCAGTAGAGACTTTAAACAAGAGACAGTTATTGTTCAAGCCAGTGCTAGAAGCAATAAAACAAGCAAAGAAAGCTGGTATTAAAGTAGTTGCTTGTGAAGTAGCTATGGCGAACGTAGGTCTACAGAAAGGCGATATTGAAGACGGATTAGTTGATGAATTTGCTCCCGTAGGAGGACTTTATGTTCTACAAAAAATAAAGGAAGGATACGAAGTTTTAACAGTATAAGGGAAGTTCGAGACAATTTATTTAATAGTTTATTGTTAAAATGTTTTTATTTTGATAAATCATTTTTAACTAATTTCTAACAATAACATCATTGTATTTACATACTTTGAAAGAGTAAATATGGGCCCGCTGGGACTTGAACCCAGGATTACTGCCGTGTCAGGGCAGCGTCCTAACCAGGCTAGACGACGGGCCCTTTACAAGATATTAAAGCTATTTTAGTTTAAAAAATTAAATCCTAATTACCTCGTGTTATACTACTCTCAAGCTATCAAGTATTGCTGGCGTATAAATGCTAGCTCCTTTAATTCCTAACCTTTCTTTTTCTTTAGTATTATCTATAATTCTCTTAAATGCCATCATAGAATTATATTCTCCATGATCTAGAATAATATTCTTAGGCTTAGGAGTAAGATCGTGCAAGAATCTTAGCAATTGTCTTCTATCGGAATGTCCTGAGAAGCCATCAACAGCTTTCACTTCCATATTAATTTGTATATTTTCTACTCTGCCATCTCTCCCTATTATCTGAACTTCCTTTGCTCCATCTCTCACTTTTCTGCCCAAAGTTCCTTCTGCTTGATAACTTACAAAGATTATTGCATTTTTAGGATCTGGAGCCATAGATTTAAAGAACTCTACTGCTGGTCCTCCGTTGAGCATTCCTGAAGTCGCTAGAATGATGGAGGGCTCTCCTTGTGCAATGTCCTCCTTATATCCTTCTATTCTCTTAAATTGCTCTGAAACGAAAGGATTTTCGTCCCTATAAAGTATAGCATCTCTAACTTCTCTGCTTAGCCACTCTGGGTATGCAGTATGTATTGCAGTTACTTCATCAAATAATCCAGTTACATACACTGGAACTTCAGGTATTAATTTATTCTTCAATGCATTGTTTATTACTAGCATCATTTCTTGACCTCTTCCTACAGCTAAGACTGGAATGAGAACTTTACCTCCTCTGTTTATCGTACTGTTTATGATATCTATTAGCTGTTTTTCAGAGTCTTCTCTGTTTGTCTGCTCTTGAGCACCGTAAGTAGTTTCCATTATCAATGTGTCGACCTTGGGGAATTCACTGGTAGCCCTATCCAGTAATCTAGTTTTTGAATATTTGAAATCTCCAGTATATACAATATTATGGGTGCCTTCCCCTATATGTAAATGTGCCATTGCAGAACCTAAAATATGCCCGGCATTATAGAACGTCAGTCTTATATCTGGAGCAATGTCTGTAACTTCCTCATAATCTAAGGTTATTGTATGCAGGAGTTCCTTTCTAACTTCCTTTGCGCTATAAGGCAGAGGTCTTCCATCCTTTTCTGCGACATCCAATAAATCTAACTGCATTAATGCCATTACGTCCCTAGTTGGGGGAGTTGTATATACTGGTCCTTCATAGCCATATTTGAATAAGTAAGGAACCATTCCGCAGTGATCTAAATGAGCATGAGTTATTACAACGGCATCCAAATCCTCTAATCTAAGTTGATCTATATCTAGCTTAGGGAACATTCTTTCTCCAAAATTAACGCTCGGATTTACTCCGGTATCAAGTAAAATTCTACTCTCAGGAGTTTCAACAAGTATTGCTGATCTCCCAATTTCTTGGAATGCTCCAAGAGCTGTGATTCTAACGTATCTATCCTTAAATATTACTTCCCTGTGTATTCTATCGCCAAAGGTTTTCAGAATTTTTGCCCTATATTCAGTTTCGTTATATATGTGCGTGATAACGTTCTCTATCGTTTTGGATTTTATAGGAGGTTCTCTAATTATTTCAGGTTTCCAGAAAGTATCTAGAAATATTTTTTGCTGTATTAATCCTCCTTTTCCTATTACCAGTCCAGGTTTCTTAGCTTTTATCAGAACTTCTCCTAGATCCTCATCGAATTTTATATCAGTTATTTCTGCCTCCTTAGGTACTGTATTCTTTATTATTTCTATTGCCTCTTTTTCATCCTTTCTTACGCTCTTGTCGGCTTTTACTACAATTCTTTTCTTTATTTCCTTCGCTATTTTCTTTATTACATCTCCGCCGTTAGTTAGGAAATTCGGGTTCTTTACATATACTGCTATTTCTGGTCCTTCAAATTCTATTCTAGTTATTCCTGCATCTTTTGGTATTCCGTTATATATTGCACCTAAAATTTCAAGTCTAGTCGCCACTTAACTCACCAAGAAGGAGACTAACAACTAACATACTTACTTTTTAATATTTAAAACTTTACATTACCATATGGAAATGCAAGAGCATATAATTGATTTACCGGAAAGAATTTTTATCGGCAGCGGAATAATATCAAAGATCGATGATTACTTTTCTGAATTGGGGCTCAACGGTCCTTTTCTCATTGTTACTGGAAGTAATGTAAGAAGGTTAGTAGTGAGCAAAATTCTTGATAAGCTGCCTGCAGACGTTATAGAAGTTCAAGAGGCTAATCTCGATGAAGTTAGGAGAGTAGAGGAGTTTGCAAAGAAGCAGGGAAGTAGTGTAATACTAGGAGTTGGGGGAGGAAAAGCAATAGATGTTGCAAAATTCTCGGCATTTGAATTAAACAAGCGTTTCGTAAGCATACCTACTGCCCCTTCTCATGACGGCATTACATCACCTTTTGCAGCAATAAAAGGCCTTGGAAAACCTATATCAATGAAAGCTAAAGAACCAACGGCAATAATAGCCGACATAGATGTCCTAAGTTCTGCACCTAGGAGACTAATTAATTCTGGAATAGGAGATACTATAGGTAAAATAGTTGCTGTAAGGGATTGGAGATTAGCAGCAAAACTAAGAGGAGAATATTACGGAGATTATACTGCATCTTTAGCCTTACTCTCTGCCAAGCATGCAATTAACTGTACTAGGATAATAAATAAAGATCTTAAATACGGTGTTAGACTTTTAGTTGAGGCATTAATAAGCAGTGGCGTAGCAATGGGTATGGCAGGGAGCACTAGACCTGCAAGCGGTTCTGAGCATTTATTTGCTCACGCTATAGAAATGCTTTATCCAGAAGGTCCTCTTCATGGAGAACTAGTCGGGGTCGGAACTATATTAATGGCTTATATTCACGGTATAAAATGGAAGGAAATAAGGAAGGCCCTAATTAGAATAGGGGCTCCGGTTACTGCTAAACAGTTAGGAATTCCAGATGAAATAATAATAAAGGCATTAACTATTGCACATACTATCCGTCCAGAAAGATACACAATACTAGGTGATAGAGGACTAACTTTTGCATCAGCAGAAAAAGTTGCTAAAAATACTGGGGTTATTACTTGAAAGTCTCTTTATTATAGTTCTCAACAAAACTTACTAGGCTTTCAGGAAGCACGAAAGTTATTATATCCTTTGCAAGCATATATTTTCTAGTTTGTAAATCTTCCACTAGGAAATAGTCTTTCGGAACATCAAACTTTACACTCTTCTTATCTTCAGTTAATTCAAACGTCATCTTGTTACCTTCACCGAACCATCTTTCAATTAAAGCTTGAATTTTCTCCTTGTCATCCTTAAGTACCTTAACTACTTTCACATTATAAATTATGGTCTTTCCTGCATATGGATGGTTTAAGTCTAGAATAACTCTTCCTCCACTCACGCTCTTTATTGTAGCATAACCTCCTTCTGCAAGTCTTATTACCATGTTAGGTCTTGGAGTAACTCCTTGTCTCTTTAGTTCTCCTAATGACACTAGTTTAACCTTTGATGGATCCCTCTCTCCGTAAGCTTTTGATGGAGGAATTTCTACGTCCTTTTGGTCTCCTTCATTAAAGTCTCTTAATGCTTCTTCTAGTCCTTCTAAAACCCTGTGTTCTCCTATTATTACTAACAAAGGCTTGTATTTCTTATCTGGATCATATATGTTTGCTTTTTTAGCTTCCTCCTCTATTGTTGTATCAATTATTTCGCCAGTATCTTTAATTTTACTAACATAATCTATATACACGAAATCGTTATCCTTAAACATTCAGATCTAGAGAGAGTTAAGATTATAGACTTTAAACTTATTGTTCTTTCACTTAACTTTTTTACAGAAGACAAGATTTTCTCATATGGACTATAAAATTAAGGACATAAAACTTGCAGAACAGGGCAGAAAACAAATAGAATGGGCAGAAATGCACATGCCCGCACTAATGAACGTAAGGAAAGAGCTAAAGGAGAAACAGAGCTTAAAGGGAGTTAGAATTTCAGCAGTTCTTCATGTGACTAAAGAGACTGCTGCCCTAGTAAGAACGCTAAAAGAAGCAGGAGCAGAAGTTGCACTAGCAGGAAGTAATCCATTATCTACACAAGACGATGTTGCTGCAGCGCTAGTTGAAGATGGAATAAAGGTTTTTGCTTGGAAAGGAGAAGGAGAAGACGATTATTATTCAAATATAAAAGAAATAATGAAATATGAACCTAATATCATCATGGACGATGGCGGAGACTTACATGCCTATATTCATGAGAAATGTCAATCTTTAAAGATAATAGGAGGCACGGAAGAAACTACCACAGGCGTTATTAGATTAAAAGCAATGGAAGAATCGAAGGTATTAAAATACCCAGTTATTGCAGTCAACAACGCATTTACAAAATACTTATTTGATAACAGGATAGGGACGGGACAAAGTGCAATAGACGGAATTATAAGATCTACTAATATACTCATTGCAGGAAAAGTTGCAGTAGTTGTAGGTTATGGTTGGGTAGGAAGGGGAATTGCAACTAGATTAAGAGGTATGGGAGCAAGAGTAATAGTTGTTGAAGCTTCACCATTAAGAGCGTTAGAGGCTGTAATGGATGGGTTTGATGTAATGCCTATGAGTAAAGCTGCAGAGCTAGGAGAAATTTTCGTTACTGCTACAGGTAATATAAACGTGATTAGTAAAGAACATATATTAAAGATGAAGAGCGGTGCAGTATTAGCTAATGCAGGCCACTTTAACGTTGAAATAGATGTAAAGGGCTTAAAGGAAGTCGCAAAAGCTGTCAGAAATATAAGGCCTTACCTAGACGAATATGAGCTACCTAATGGAAATAAAGTATACTTATTAGCAGATGGTAGGCTAGTTAACCTTGCTGCGGCAGAAGGTCATCCAAGTGAAGTAATGGACTTAAGCTTCTCAAATCAAGCTCTTTCAGTAGAATATATCTATAATAATAAAGATAAACTGGAAGTAAAAGTATATAACGTGCCAGAAGAAATCGATGAAAAAGTAGCATCACTAAAATTAAAGGGGATGGGTATAGAAATAGAACAGATGACTGAAGAGCAGAAAGAGTACATGAAACAGTGGAAATACGGTACGTAATTTTTTTCGTAAGTCTTAAAAAGGATTATTTACTAAAAAGAAAAATGTGGGCCCGTAGCTCAGCTAGGTAGAGCGCTCGGCTCATAGCTTCGGTGAGAAACCGAGTGGTCGAGGGTTCAAATCCCTCCGGGCCCATAATGGTCTGGTAAGCGCTCCCAGACCTACATTTGTTTGTGCAAGTTGTAATACATTACATGGCAATGCTAGCTTCTCAAGTAGTATTTTCAATTGGTTGTAATATTGAAGTTTCTATTATTCCTCCTATTGCAGTTACAAAATCCGAAACTGTAGTTGTGTCATTTGTATCTTGCAATGTAATAGAGCTTAACATATAAAAATGCAGGGCTCAGATATAAAATGGCTTATTATAATAAGAATTTAGAGATTAATTGAAAGTTAGCTAAGTGTGATAAGTGTTTATACTAGAAGCAAATATTCAAGTAGAAATAGAGCCATATATTTCATAAAGTTATTTTTCCTCAGAACTTTTAAAAATGAAAATGATAACTTTGAACTAATACTTCTTTATATAATGCCTTTTTCTCCTCTATATTTAAGTTCTTGTCAAGAGTTCCTAGTTTTTACTATGCTCAGGATAGCCTTAGGCATATCAAATAGTTTTTTAAGCTAATGAGTCCCATTCATTTTGCGTGACGAAATAAGGAGGAGGATGAACGTATGTCTAAACCATCTTATGTAAAATTTGAAGCTCCGCAGGATTTAGTAGATAAGGCCTTAGAAGTTCTCAAGAAAGCTAAAGAATCAGGAAAAATAAAGAAAGGAACAAACGAAACAACAAAAGCAGTAGAAAGAGGACAAGCAAAGTTAATATACATTGCAGAAGATGTTCAACCAGAAGAAATAGTTGCTCACTTACCTGGATTATGCGAAGAAAAGAAGGTTCCTTACATATATATACCATCTAAAAAGTCTCTAGGAGAAGCATGTGGGTTGCAAGTTGCAGCTTCTGCAGCAGCAATAATTGATCCTGGAGAAGCTAAAGATGCATTAGACGAAGTTATAAAGAAATTGCAAGAAGTATCTGGTAAATCTTCATAAATATAATTTTATTTTTAAATCTCATTTTGTTATTTGCGATATTTTTCTCTTTAATTGCCATGTAAGCGTATTATTTTAAGTAGTTAAATTATTCCTTGTTAAGAGTAAGCAAAAACGTTATAAGAAATAAGTTTATAGAATTAAAATGCCGCAGTAGCTCAGTTGGAAGAGCGCCCGGCTGTTAATTTCGGCAGAAACCGGGCGGTCGCTGGTTCGAGTCCAGCCTGCGGCGTTAAGATAATGAGGTACTTCACTGTTAATATAAAGTTTCATAACCTTAAGTAAAGGCTATACGTGATGTCCTATTACCATTATTTATTTTTCTCTTTTAATTATAATATCTTTTCTTAACCTCATAAATTATTAAATGTAAAGACTTTATTTCTCATAATCTTGTTCTAATAATGTACTTATTTAAAAATCTTTAAAACTAAAAAGGCATGATTATGCATTATTCATGAGCATATATTACTGATAGCCCATTTTCGTTTTTGGAATCAACTCTAACAAAGCCGTATCTAATGAATTGCACTATTTCGTTAGGATTAAGGTTAATAGCATATTTTTCAGCTTTTCCTTCGATAGTCTTTAAATCTTGGTTAGGATCTGCTTTTATTACTTTCACATTAACTTCTTCTCCTTTTTTAATCCATTGGACTATTTTTGCGTTCATTTTCTTTGTATCTTCTATAGACTTGCTCACATAAACTAGTTTATTACCTTCAACTCTTACATTACATAATTCAACTAACCTAATTACGCTTTGATTTTCTGCATCAGATTTCTCTAATAGTATAATATCCCCAGGTCTTACTGTAATTTCCCTAAATTCCTTCATTGAAGGACTCAAAGGTATTCTTGCAGTCATTTCTTCCGGTATCTCTAATGTAAACTCCGAATAATTCTCCACATACATTATCCTTTTAGCTATTGGATCGAGTTTTTTCCTATTTAATGCAGCTATATTCTCAAAGCTTATAGTTGCATCAGAAGGCTTAACTCCCACTTCAATAATTATATCTCTAATCGTTTCTGGTAAAATTCCTCTTCTTCTCAGTCCTGCAATAGTAGGTAATCTTGGATCATCTTTCGTAGTTCCTTTCTCCATCATTCCCTTAATTTTTGATTTGCTCATCATGAAGCCTTCTAGTTTGAGTCTTCCAAATTCCATAACTTCCGGCATTTCCCATCCCATGTAGTTGAATAACCACTTTTGTTTTTCCGCATTACTCATATGTTCCTTAGCTCTCAAAATGTGAGTTATCTTATATTCATGATCGTCTACCGCTGACGCAAAATTGTACGTTGGCCATACCCAATATTTATCTCCAACAAGCGGGTGAGGATTCTTCTCAGTGTTGATTATCCTAGCCATAACCCAATCGATCTTAGAAGGATCTGGATCGTTCAAGTCGGTTTTTATTCTAAGTACAGCTTCACCTTCTTTGAATTTTCTTTCAAGCATTTTTTCCCATAGTTCTAAGTTATACTCCACTGGCTTTGATCTATTAAAGCACGGTAAAGAAAAGTTCCTGGTTTCCTTCATTTTCTTAAACTCCTCTTCGCTACAAGTGTCTACATATGCATAGCCTTTTTCTATTATTTCTTTAGCTACTTGGTAATACCTTTCAAGTCTTGAAGATGCTGTAAATTCCTCCTGCCAAGTAATCCCTAACCACTTTAGATCTTCCCTTATCCAGTCGTAAGCTTCCCTTAATGGTTTCTTAACTTTAGGATCTGTATCATCAAACCTTAGGATGAATTTTCCCTTATACATTCTAGCGTATTCGTAAGAAAGAATAGCAGCCCTAGTATTTCCTAAATGTATTGGACCATCAGGATTTGGAGCAAACCTTGTTATTACCTCACCTTTAACGTTATGTAGTTGTGGTAAAGTTTTCTTTTCTTCTTCTGTCTTCTTTTTACTAAGCATTTCTGGGAACTTCGTTTCAAGCTCCTTCCTCTGATCCTCTAGAGTCATGGAATTTACTTTTCCTACGATTTCTTGGACTCTCTTTGCTATTTCTTTTACATTTGTTTTTAGTTCGGGTCTTTCTCCTAGGACTTTGCTCATTACTGGACCTACTGCAGCCTTACCGTCGTGCTTAACGGCGTTATCTAATGCATGCTTGTAAATTATTTCATCTATTTCCATCTAATTTTCCCTCCAATATCATTGTGACTAGTTCTTTAACTCCTTCTCCACTCTTAAGATTTAATATAATATCTGCCTCCTTTTTTAACTCTTCTTCGGCATTACCTACCGCAACTCTAATTCCAACTTCTTTAAACATGTCAAGATCTGTTAATGAATCTCCAATTCCTATAACTTCCTCCTTTTTCACTCCGATGAGTTCCATTAGTTTTCTAACTCCTACTGTTTTACCAGCAGGTCTGAATGCTATGTGTAGTGCGTAACCGGAGGAATTAATATATAATCCTTTTTCCTCTGCCCATTTAGTCATTTCTTCAGTAACATTAGGAGGTGTAAAGCCGAAGTCGCATTCTCTATAATCGTTTTGCCAGCTATCTTTCAGTTTGAATTTTTCTCTAAATTCTTTAAGTATATGTTTTTCCATTGGCTTGCAAACTCTAATTTTTTGTTTATGTAAAACTACGCAACCGTTCTCAGCAACCACTCCTCCTGAGAATCCTAGGTAAGTGTGTAGCCCCCTTAAGACCGGGTAAGAATTTCCGCTGACTAAAGCAACTTTTATTCCTTTTTCTTCAAGCAATCTAAGATATTTTATTGCATCTAGATCCACTTTAAAAATTCCTCTATCTTCAGTTAATGTACCATCAAGATCTGTTAGCACAAGCTTAATCAACTCAATACTTCCCTCGCTTTTTTAGCGTATTCATAATCAACATAAACTCTTCTTATTAATATAAAGTCTGGAATCTCATGCAACAAGGTAGGAGAGTAATCCTTTAATTTCTTCTCCTTTCCTTTGGAAATGATTTTGATTTTATTCTTATCTATTACAGAAATTTTTTCCTCAAAAGGATATATTGAATCAGAAGGAATTCCTATTTTCTCTAGTTGGTTTCTTATATCTTCTAAATACCCTTTTTCCTCTTTGTAAGACACTTCATCGTAAACCACCTTAGGTCCTTTTCTATCCATAAAGTTCTTTATTTTTTGTATTATAGATGAGGGAATATCTTCAGTTAAACAATCATAAAGAGAAGATATTGTCCATTCATCGTCCCAATAAGGGAAAAGACCTTCTTTTACCATTTCTTTAATATTTGATGCGTCTCTGAGATCTCTATTGCAATAATTTATCATGTATTCATAAAGACTTCTTAAGAACAGCTCATATCCCAGGATTGTTTTATGATAATACACAGCTTGATACATGTGCAGCCTAGAAATGTAGAAATTTTCTAAGCTTATTATTCCTTTATCTTCTACTGTAATTCCAGACTGAGTATATGCTATTGTATCTATTAATCTATCTAAATCCAATTTACCTAACTGTACTCCGGAATGTCTTGAGTCCCTTATTAGGTAATCTATTCTATCTACGTCTACTTCTCCGTCTATGATAGAAGATAATAATGAGTTTCCATTGTATATATCGAGGATTCTAGAAATAGAAAAACCGTATTTTTCTAAAATGTCTTTAATCTCCGACTTTTCCAATATGAAGTCTCTTAGTTCTTTATTTCCGAAACCTTGAGGCAAATAATATCCTTCTATTGCGTGACTAAAAGGAAATTGCCCTATATCATGTAATAAACTTGCCATTTTAAGATCTTGAAGTTCTTCCTCGTTTATCTCACCAGAGGCATAAAGCTTCTCTCCTACTTTAGATGCTAGATAAAATGTTCCTAAAGAATGGCTAAATCTCGTGTGTGTTGCTCCAGGATAAACTATGTAAGCTAGACTTGTCTGCTTAATTCTTCTAAGTCTTTGAAATTCTGGAGAATCTATAATTTCAATTTCTGCGTCTCCTAGTGTTATATATCCATGAATCTCATCGAATATCTTTTTCATACATTATATGAAAAGGGGAGAAATATAAAACCCATCCCGGCTTGAAAGGGCTGCAGGTCCTTTCGGACCCCACTGCCCTTCCAACGTGGGAGGCTTAACTTCCGGGTTCGAGACGAGTCCGGGTGTTGCACCCCCACTATGGCCGGGTAGGCAATAAAAGAAAAGGAATAGAAGTATAAAAAATTATTTGTGCGTATTAGTGGGTGTTTCAGCGTAAATTCCAGCTATGTAAAGCTTTCCACCATCCTTAGGGCAAGTTCCTACAAGCTTAGGAACAAAGTCGCCTTGTTGAAAATCTCTAACTATAGAATAATCACAAGTCATGCATTTTATTACAGTTTTTACGATCAATGGTTGTTTAACTTCTGAGGATATTGCCATTTTTCATCACTGGGCAATTCCTGCTGTATTACCTACTCCTACTAGTACAACAGTATCTCCTGGTTTTGTCCTTTCTAATATTAAGTTCTTTACGTAGCTTACAACTTTGTCAGCAGCCTCATAGACTTCCTTCCTCATCTCAGTTATTGCCTCTTCCATACTCATTTTTACTATTACTGCGTCTATAGGAATATTATACTTGGCTGCAACTCTTTCTATCGCTATCTTTTCTGGTCCTGGATCACCCATTGCTACACCCATTCCTTCCGCCATACTTCCAGTGTCTTCTCCTTCTAACTTTAATGCTGCATCTACAGTTATTATTCTTGCAACTCTACTGCCTTCTTTTTCCACAATGTTTTGCACTGCTTCTCCAGGCTCTCCTACTGTTGCCATTGGTCCTTCAGCTTTAACTACTATTAGTTTCCTTCCTTCAAACTCCATTGAGCCTGCAATAGTATCTCTACTAGGACTCCACTTGTTTTCAATATTCATTAAGAATCTTGATGCTACCAGTGGTCCTAAGCCGTCTCCTACTGGTATTCCTTGTAAGAAGACTTTCTGAGCTTTTCCATAAGCTTCAGCCAATTTTGCGTATATCGGTGCAACAGCTTGCAACTGGTACATTATCATTAAATTCTTTAGTTTTTTAGCTAGCAAGAAGTAATGCCTTATTACTTTATATATCATGTTTAAAGCATTTATTACTTCTATTGAAACTTCGATTTGGCTTCTACTCATTGGATCTATATTTGGTGAATACTTGTTTATCATTTCTCTTACAGTGTCTTCATTAGTCCTAAGTAATAATTTCATCCTACTTATAATATCTGTAGGTTCTATACTTACTGGATCTATTACAAATCTATCTATAACTCTATCGAGAAAAGCTTTTGGATCTGGGAAACTCTTTTCTTTAAGTAATTTTTCGGCAACACCCTTAGAATCTTTGAGATAATTTTCTATGGTATTAAGGTTCTTTTCAACATCTTTGCTCATGAACATCATTTGATATTGCTGTTGAAGCCCAGGAATGAAGGATACTGCTAGTATTATAATAAAGAATAACATATACAATAATTCGAAAGCATTAAGTGCTGCACCGCTATTTCCTGCCTGTGCTAATGCTAATATGTTTAAAATTATATCTAACATATGCCTTCTTGTAACTTATCTGCATTTGTCCAAATTAAACTTTTACCAAAATCTAATTTTACGTTATTATTATTGTCTCGTCCTTGCCTACGTAAACTGTGTGTTCGAATTGTGATACCATCCCTTTCCTTATTTCTATTAATACTGCATATGAATATAATGCTTTCTTTCTGACTAAGCTTTTAAGAGTTCTCTCCACTTTCTCCTTATCTCCTAAGTCTGAAAGCCATCTTTCTGAGAACGGTAGAGTTTTAAATCTATTATTTATTACATCCAGGAATTGCTTTTCATCCTCCGAAAGTCCTTTAGGGACAAAGGACTTAGCTGAATAGATAGTCTCAATTTTACCTTCAATCACTTCGCCAAATCCGTTAGTAGCAAATGGCTCTATAGCATAAGTATTTCCTTCCATTATTATTCCCATATTTCTCTCGTAAACATTGGGCACAAAGACTCCTGCATGAAGTTCATATCTTCTTATGAGATGCCCTCCTAAATTTCTAATGGGAGAATATCCGTTCATTCTAATTATTTTTTCAATAACTTTTCCTATGTTGCCAAGAGCTACGCCAGGCCTAAAATTTGAGATTGCGGCACTTAATGCCTCTTTAGACGTATCTGCAAGCCTTTGATATTTATCGTCTAAAGCAACAGTTACTGCAGTATCTGAAATATAGCCATCAATTTGCGCTCCAATATCTAACTTTACTACTGCTCCCTCAGGTATAACTTTTTCATCTCCTATAACTGGACTATAATGTGCTGCCTCATAATTTATAGATAAATTACAGGGAAAAGCTGGAAAAGCTCCTTTTTCAATTATCATTTTCTCTACAGCTTCGCAGACGTCAAGAACTTTTGCTCCAGGCTTTATCATTTTTGCCCCGGCATCTCTAGCTTCTGCGGCAATTTTTCCCGCTTTTATGAGAATTTTTAATTCCTCATCTGTCATAATGGAAGTTTTTATTTCTCAGTTATTAATATTATCTCATGCCTTCCTTAAGATGGTTAGGTCATGCCGCAGTTGAACTAAATTTACAAGGAAAAAAGATAATAATAGATCCTTTCATAAAGAATAATCCAACAGCTCCGGTCAAACTATCCTATTTTGACGATTTCGATTTAGTAGCAGTTACTCACGACCATTACGATCATTTAGGAGATACTGTAGAAATCATGGCTAGAAATAAGAAAGCGGTACTTTTCGCTACATGGGATTTGGAGAATTACTTAAACAAAGAACATAATATCTCATGGGATAGAATGATACCTGCTAACGTTGGAGGATATGTTGACTATCAAGGTATAAAGTTAGCGCTAACTCAAGCTATTCATTCAAGCGAGCATAGTGATCCTACGGGCATTGTAATTTCTGCAAACGGAGTAACTATTTATCACGCAGGAGATACTGGATTATTTGAAGGCATGAAGATTATAGGTGACGTATTTAAGCCTGACTATGCGTTACTACCAATAGGAGGAAGATTTACTATGGATCCTTATCAAGCATCAATAGCAGTAGATATGATAAAACCAAAGAAGGGAGTAATTCCAATTCATTATAATACTTGGGATTTAATTAAAGTAGACCCAAACGAGTTCGAGAAATACGTTAAAGAGAAGGGTTATAAGCCGATAATCTTACAATCAGGAGAGAGCATAGAGTTGTAAAGCCATGTTAAGCGAAAACGAGATAAAGATCATTGATTTTTTAAAAAAGAAAGAGAATAAATCAGCTTATTCCACAGAACTTTCTTCTATCATTCCAGAAACTGCTGTGTTTAGTCTAGCTTATCTTTTAAAGGAGAAGGGTTACGTTGACGTAAGGGAAGAAGAAAAAGATTTAGTCATGCTTACAAAAGAAGGAGAAGAAAGGTTAAAGGAAGGACTTCCTGAGGATAACTTAGTAAATTTTTTAAAAGGCGAAAGTAAAAAAGTCCAGGAAATAGCAAAACTATTTAAAGATTTTAATATTGCTTTAAGTTGGGCAAGGAAAAAGGGATTGATTAAGGTAGATAAAGGCGAAGTAGTTCCTTTAAAATCTTCTTACACATCACCAGAATACTCAGTTCTTAAGAAGGTATCTTCATCGCAAGAACTTTCAGAAGAAGATAGGAAATACTTAAAGGAGTTAGAAAGTAGAGGACTTATTGAGATAAAGAAAAACAAGGTTTTGTTATTGACTCTAATTAGGGAACCTCAAATACGTCCTTCAATTACATATTTAACTCCGGAGTTATTGAGAAATAAGGAATGGACTAAGTATGAATTAAAGGAGTATAATGTTGAGGCTTTACCTCCTTTTATTACTTTAGGCAAAAAGCACTATTTTAGAGAATTCTTAGAGCATGTTAAGGATGTTATGGTTTCACTTGGTTTTAAGGAAGTTAAGAGCGATTTCGTTGAAATGGAATTTTATAATTTTGATATGTTATTCCAAGCACAAGATCATCCTGCAAGGGAAATACATGATAGCTTTAAGGTTAATGGTAAAGGAGAACTGCTGAATAAAAGTTTAGTAAGCAAGGTAAAAGAAGTTCACGAAAAACTATGGAAGTATGAATGGAATGAAGAAATAGCAAAATCCCTAGTTTTAAGGAGTCAAACTACTGCAACTACAGCAAGGGTTCTCTCCACATCTCCCAGCAAGGAAATTAAAGTATTTACTATAGGTAAAGTGTTTAGGCCAGACGCAATAGATGCTACGCATCTGATAGAATTTCACCAATTAGACGGTCTAGTTATAGATGAGAGTTTCAACTTTAGAGAGCTTTTATCGACTTTGAAAGCAATATTCTCAGGAATAGGAATTAAGGAAGTTAAGTTTAAGCCTGCTTACTTCCCGTTTACTGAACCTAGTGTGGAGGTTTACGGCTATATTCAAGGTTTGGGTTGGGTAGAAATGGCCGGAGCAGGGCTATTGAGACCAGAAGTTACTGAACCTGCAGGGGTTAAAATGCCAGCAGGCGCTTGGGGATTAGGATTAGACAGGCTTGCCATGTTATTCTTAGGGATTAAAGACATAAGAGACTTGTATTCTGATGATATTGAATACTTAAGAAATAGAAAGGTGGTGTATTAGTGGTAAATATTGTATTAAAAGAGTCTAGACTACTTAGCTTGCTAGGATTAGAAGATAAGGACTTAAATGATGTTCTATTTAATTTGAAATCTGAAGTTGAAAAGAAGGGAGAAGACGAACTTGAAATTGAGATAAACTCTGATAGGCTTGATATGCTTAGTCCGGAAGGGATAAAAAGGGCTGTTGAGGGAATTCTTGGAAGAAAATTAGGTGAAGCTAAGTACGAGGTAACTCCTACTGATTATCAGATGATAATAGAAGATGTGGAAAGTAGACCTTATGCCCTTGGAGCAATTATTTATGATGTAAAACTTGATGATGATAGGATAAAAGAGATAATACAATTCCAGGAAAAATTACATTGTACTATAGGTAGGAGAAGGAAGAAAGTTGCAATAGGTATTCATGATTTGGATAAAATTGATGGTAAGACGATAAAGTACAGTAAAATACCATTGGATTACAAGTTTATTCCTTTAAATTCTGATAAGGAAATGAGTGTTTCAGATGTATTATCCTCTACAGAGCAAGGTAAACTTTACGGATATATATCGATTAACGGCTCTTATTCGCCTGCAATATTACAAGAAGATGGGCAAGTATTAAGCATTCCACCGATAATAAATTCAAATAAGACAAGGCTTGAGGCGTCTACTAAGAACCTATTTATTGACGTTACTGGTACTAGTCTTAGTGCAGTTGCCCAAACTTTAGATATACTAGTTAGTAATTTTGCAGAAGGAGGAAGTAAGATAGGTGCAATTAAAGTCTCTAGGTATGTTGATAAGTCTCCTTTATTAATTCATGATAGGCTATCAGTGAAAACTGAAGATATAAGTAAGAGACTCGGTCTAAGTCTGTCAACTGAGGAAGTATCTAAATATATCAGAATGATGAGGATGGACACTAATATTAATGGGGACGACATAGAAGTTATTGTTCCCCCTTATAGAATAGATATAATGACATTCGTTGATGTTGCAGAAGACGTTGCAATGGCTTATGGATATAGAAGCTTTAACTTACCAAAATATACAAGCAAAGGAATGGGAGAACTTTTACCAATAACCAAATTGGAGAGAGCTTTTAGAGATTTAGCTATAGGCGGAGGATTTCAGGAAATTTTCACCTTTGTATTAAATAAGTCATCGTTATTATCCGGTAATTATGTTAAAATAGAGAATCCTATAACTCTAGAATATGATTCCGTTAGAAATTCTCTTATTTGGAATATGCTTAAATTCTTAGCTAAAAATCAGCATGCTAGATTTCCTGTAAGAACGTTTGAAGTAGGAGATGTCGTAATAAGGAACATAGAAAGTGATACCGGGTATAAAAACGATACTAGAGCCTGTCTTGCAATAATGAATAGTAAAGTATCTTATGAGGAGTTGCAGTCAGTAATTCATCAGATATTATATAATTTAAAAGGAAAGGAACCCAATTATGTCAAAGAAGATAAGGACTACTTTATTAAAGGTAGATCTGCAAAAATATTGATTAATAATAATGAAGTAGGAGAAATAGGCGAGATTTCTCCAGAAATATTAGAGAAATTTAATATAGAAAACCCCGTAGTTATAGTAGAAATCTACTTGGAAAAGTTGTGTGGTTAGCATGTTCGTAATTTTAGACGATGCTAAAATTTACTATGAAATAAGAGGAGAAGGAAAGCCGGTTATTTTAATTCACCATTTAGCAGGTTCATATAAAAGTTGGTCTGATATTGCATATCAACTTTCTCAAAAGTATGCTGTAATTTCTTACGATCTTAGAGGTCATGGAAGATCCTCACTTTTACCTTATGAGTATAAAATTAAAGATCATTCTAAAGATCTTAAAGGACTAATAGAATATCTTAGACTTGATAATCCAATAATTATTGGGCATTCGTTAGGAACCTTAATAGCAATAGATTATGCATTGAAAAATCCTGTTGATAAAATAATATTGTCTGGTGCATTGTATAAGGCACCTAACCCAGAACCTTATGAAAATTACGTTTCAATTGCTCTTAATTTTGGAATGGAAGCACTAGCAGAATATAGGAAAACCATAGGAGATTTTGCGGATTCTTTAACTTTGAATCCCATAGCTTGGAGGAAATTACTTGAAGTTTATAACGAAAATAATCCTTTAGGTTATAAATATGCGGTAGATGGATTGCTTCACTCTAAGGATTACTCTAGAGATCTTCCTAAAATTTATGAAAAGACGTTACTTATTTACGGTAGTGAGGATAAGCTTAAGCAAAACTTGAACATGATGCTAACAATTCCTAACTCAAATTATAGAATACTTAACGGTTATGGGCATTTCTTAAATTTTGAAGCTCCAGATGAGATGTTGTCTTTAATTATTGATTTTCTTGAGAGGTCTTGATAGTTCCTCCTAGATTTTTTATATATTCCTTGAGCTCGTTGATACAGCTCTCTATTCTTTTCTTTATTTCATTTTCATTCTCACTATTTCCTGCTATTTGAATTTCTAGAGAAGGATTGCTTAACTCATAACCTTTAGGATGAGTCTTTATGTATAGGTCGTATTTCTTTACTAACTGCTTGACGTACGGGGCTAGTGCAGACTCCATAACTTTATCTGCATAGATTACTTCTTCTACATATCTTACTTCTGGTTTAGTTTTAATGTATTTTTTGATGAACGTTTCTAGAATATCCTCCATTTCTCTCGGTACGCCTGGAGTCGCAAGTATTTCTATACCGTTTTGCTCTATGTAAATACCTGGAGCAATCCCCTTAGAGTTTTCTACCGCGACCGAACCTTCAGGCATAATTGCCATTTTCCTTCTTTCTTCTGTAATTTCTAATCCTAATTTTTTGTATTTGTTTTCAATTTCTTCTAGAGCTTTTTTGTTTATTGTTAATTTTCTTCTTAACGCTAAACTCAGTCCTTCGGCTGTTTTATCGTCGTATGTAGGTCCCAATCCTCCTGTCGATATTATTATTTTAGGATTTCTTTGTATGGCTTCCTTAAAACCTTGTGAAATTTCATCAAGTTCGTCCATAACTACAGTTATTCGCCTTACAGTAAAACCCAGTGAAGTTAACCTTCTTGCGATATGTGAGGCATTTGTGTTAACTGTTCTACCACTGAGTATCTCATTACCTATGCTCAAAATTTCTGCTAAGTACGTTCTCATAAAATAATAAATACCAATCCCTCTAATTATGCTTATGGCTAAATGGTCGAAGTTTCTTTCTAAAGATACCACACTCTTAAAAACTTCTGAGATAAGAGATTTACTGAAACTTACTGAGGGCAAAAACGTAATTAGTTTAGCTGGAGGATTACCAGATCCTTCAACGTTCCCTGCAGAAGATATAAAGAATATAACAGATTACATCTTGGAAAATTACGCATCTCGTGCGTTACAGTATTCAGCGACAGCGGGAATACCGGAATTAAGGAAAGAGCTTGTCAATCTTTCATCACAAAGGGGTATTACAGGAATAAGTGAGAATAATATTTTTGTGACTGTAGGTAGTCAGGAAGCTCTATTTATTTTATTTAGCTTGCTAGTGGATCCTGGAGATCATGTATTTGTAGAAACGCCAAGCTATTTAGCGGCATTAAATATATTAAGAGCAAGGAATCCTCAATTTCACGGAATTCCTCTAACAGAAATGGGGCCAGATCTAGATAAGCTTGAAGATGAGTTGAAAAAATTAAAATCTGAAGGTAAATCTCCAAAGTTACTTTATATAATTCCTACTGCCCAGAATCCTGGAGGAACTACGTTAGATATAGGCGGTAGAAAGAGAGTTTTAGAATTAGCTTCTCAATATGATTTCTTAATAGTAGAAGATGATGCTTACGGATTCCTAGTATTTGAAGGAGAAAGTCCTGCTCCAATAAAGGCTTTAGATAAAGAAGGTAGGGTAATCTACACTGGAACATTTAGCAAGATCTTGGCTCCTGGCTTTAGATTAGGTTGGATTGTTGCAGATGAAGAGATAATACAGAATGTTGAGTTGTATAAACAAAACGTAGATTTACATACGCCAAGCTTTACTCAATTTATAGCCGCTGAAGCGATAAGAAGGAACGTTATTCAAAATAATGTTCCAAAAGTTAGACAACTCTACAGAGAGAAAAGAGATGTGATGCTACAAGTAATAGACGAATATTTCCCTAAGGAAGCAAGGTGGTCTAAGCCAGTTGGAGGAATGTTTGTATTTACATGGTTACCAGAAAAAGTTGATACGTTAAATATGCTATCTAAGGCTTTACAAATGGGAGTAGCTTATGTACCCGGTTCGAGCTTCTATTATGATTATAGTGGAAGAAATACTATGAGACTAAACTTCAGTTTTCCGCCTAAAGAAAAGTTAATTGAAGGAATCAAGATCTTAGGTCAAGTTATTAAGGAAGAATTGACGTAAGAACTTAACGCTTTTTTCACGTTTACTATAATACCATTTTTTGATGTAGGAATACTTGACAAAACATCATCGGAATAAGCTATATTTTCGTTAAAGAATTTATCCGAAATTTTCTCAGTTTTTTGGAGTATATTATCCATCTTTTTTGGATATATTCTTACTGACTTAGGAGGTAAAGTCGGAGGCCACGTATTCATGAAAGCGGGGACTATTATTCTCCCGTCTTCAATAATTAGCCTTTCTGCAATATATCTAGCCCATCCTCTCATCGTTGATAATACTACTATGTCCCATTTACCTTCTTCTAGATTTTTAACCTCCTTCACTCCTTGGATTTTTTTACCTGGAATATCCGTATATAAACTAACATCAACAGAGTTATCTAAAAGATATTGATAAGTTAATAATCCTAGCAAGCCCGAACCTATAATCAGTACTTTTTCTCCTTTTGCAAGTTCAACTATTTGTGATGCTATAGATATAAACGGATAAAGGAGTGCTTTATCGTCAAATTTCTCAGGAAGAGCAACTATAGCGTCGTCAGGCACTACTGCTTTTTCAGTTAATAATCCATCAATTTCTGTTCCTATTCCTCCGTATTTTCTAGAATAAGGTAAAACTACTACGTTTTTACCTTGTAACGTAGGATCTACATCTACTCCTACAGCTTCTATTTTGCCTATTCCAATGCTACCCAATGTAGTCCAAGGTCTAACCCATAATAATCCTAAATATATTGAATTTTCAATAAAGGTCAAAAGTACTTTATCTGGTGATACCAATACAAAATCGTTATTAATAGGTCTTTCAACAACATCCTTGGGAATAATACCTTGGTTAAATATAATTGATATCATGTGAAAGCAATTATAAACTTCTCTTTTAAGTTTTAGCACTAAACTGACATTAAATGAAGGCTATACACAATCTAAGTAAGGAAGCTAGACAAGAGATTATTAGTATCCTTTTAGAAAAAAGGTCAAGAAAAGAACTAGCAGAAGAGCTTGGAATAACTCCAGCTGCTATAGTGAAATTCACTAAAGGCTTGACTCATCCAAGTGATGATACAATTTTGAAAACCTTTGAAATAGCTAAAGATGATGAGAAAGAGAGAATAATTGATGTAATCTTAAACGATCTTGTGAACAGTGTTATAGAAGTGTTTTCAGAATATCCTAATGCGAATACTGAAAAAATTGATGAACTTAAGAAAATTTTGGATGAAATAGAAGGTAAAAAATTACTGGCCTCTTCTGGGTTCATATAATGGACAAGTAATGCATATTTGGTAAAATTTAGCAACTACTATTCTTTTTGTACCATCTTGATTTATTGAAATTACTTCTTGGGGTATTCCTAGTTTTGTTGGATCGCTTATATTCCATGCCTCACAAACTCCGTCAATTGAGTGCCTGCAAGTCTTAGTCTTCCAGACTCCTTGCGATTCAGCTATTTTTAGCCAAGATAATGTACTCCATATTTTATCAAGTTCCTCTTGAATTTTCTTTTGAAAATCTATGTCAATCTGTTCATGCGATTTTATTTCTTCTTCTATTTTCTTTACGCTTTCCTCTATATCAGAAGGAGAAATCAAAACTACACTTGATTTCAAACTTTCTTCTAAACTCATGGTTTGTAGCTTAAATGCTATCCTTTTTAAGCAAAATTACACAATATTGAACGGGTTAAGCATGGTTAAAGAGATCTACAAGGGCAGGATAAAGGTAATCACTGATCTATGGGGAAGAATCCTTGATGAGTGGGAAAGTTTAAATAGAGATGAATTAATTTCGTTAGTACAAAAAACTTACGAGGATAATAATATAAAGCCTTTCAGGGGATTTAAATCCACAAACCTTTATGAGAAGGAACTTATTTCTGTATACGTAATTGGAAAGCTTGGCTTAGGCTTATTTGACGACTATAAACAAGTTTTTGATAAACTATTTGCAGTTGAGGAAACCTATGAAAATATTGCTAATTTGATAATAAGCTCTCCAGAAGAAGCTTTCAAAAAAGCTAATGAAGATAAAGATCTACTTGCTAGAGCATTAAGGTTAATATTCGTCGAGGTTGTTTTCTCTTTTTCAGATGAAGGCAAGCTTATAGATGCATTAAGGAAGCTTGACGCAAGTGCTAATGATGCTATAAAACATACAGCTAAAAGTTTTTCAAGGTTTTATACGGCATTCAAGCTAGCAGAGAGTATAGCTGAAGGCAGCATTAGGGATAAAATGAATTACATTGCAATGAAGAAGGCTATTTCAATAAATATAGGAATAGACTATCCCTTACCCAAGGCTAATTACGTTGCATTAATTTCTCAAGAAGTTTTTAATGTTAAACCTAGGTTGATTAAGAAAATTCTAGAAGTTTCAGCTAAAACATAGAAGTTTTTAAGCAAACATCTAAATTATAATTTAGTATGCAGAATTTATCATCTACTCAAAGGGAAATCTTACTAGCACTAGTAGAATTATACAATAAAGGAAAGAAGATGATAAAAAGCAAGGAAGTTGCTGATATGATAGGTAAAGACGAAGGTACTGTGAGGAACATAATTTTAGGTTTGAAAGTCCTTGGTCTTGTTGAATCTAAGCCAGGTCCTAATGGAGGATATATTCCGACATTGAAAGCCTACGAATTTATTAAAAATCCATCAATTTCTCCTATACTTGATAAATTAAGTTTATATAGAGGAAATGTGGAGACAGATATTAAAATTGATAATATAGAGCTTCTTGATGTTACAAACCCTTCAGGTAATAAAGTAATACTTAAAGTCACTGGGGATTTGAGGAAAATTAGGCCAGGAGATCCAGTAAGGCTCGGTCCTACTCCTTATAGCAGATTAGTAGTAGACGGTGTAGTGATTAATGCTGACGATTCCAGGAAAGAAGTTTTAATAGACGTTAAGAGAATGATAAGCGTTCCAAAGGAGAAGGTAAAGAATATCATTGGGAGGAAATTAATAACTCTTAAACCCGATATGACGTTAAAGGAAGCTTCAATGGTATTATATAAAGAAGGTATTAGAGGAGCTCCAGTTTTAGGTGAAGGAGAGAAGGTCTTGGGAATTATAACAACTGCAGACATAATTAAGGCATTCTTTGAAGGGAAATATGATGCAAAAGTCTCAGATTATATGAAGACTGACGTTATAACTATTAGGGACGAAGAGGATGTCTTAGAGGCAATTAGGAAAATGGTAATATACAATGTTGGGAGGCTTCTTGTTGTAGACTCAATACAGAGGGTTATAGGAATTGTAACTAGGACGGATATTCTAAAGTCTATAGCAGGATTGGAATTACTATGGGGAGTATAGAAAAGTGTGGAGTAATACTCGATGGAGTATTTTATGAAATAAACAATATTTCTAGTAGTCCTTTTGAGTTTGTGATGGATCCTGAAGAGTTTTATTCTGTGATAAAAAAAGGAGAACTTCAAGCGATAGTTCATACGCACAATAAAAGCTGTGAACCAAGTAAATTTGATATAGAAAGTATGAAAATATGGAAAGTTTATTGGATAATTATATCCAAGGATTGCTTAATGGTATATAAGTATTCAAACTTCGGTATAGTTAAGGTCGATATTAATTCCCTTCCTTTTAAGATACTCGACAACCTCTTCGTGAAGCTTTTTAAGTAATTCTCTCTTTTCTTCAGCCAGAACCACGTCTGCATGCTCCTTTGCTATAATACCGTGTGCAAAAGGACTTGGAACTTTCCTTGGACCTATTGTCCCAATTTTTATTTCGCCAGATTTAACTTTTCTGATAATTTCTATTGCACTTTTAATATCCATATGATCTTCCAAGATTTCCCTTATTGTCTCATTTAATACTGGAAAGTTTGGAATTTCCTTTACAACATTAAGCAAAGCCTCTGAACTTAGTTGTCTTCTCTCAAGGTTAGTCTGCCTTCCTTTATATTTCTTCAATATCATAAATGATCTTTCTGCAGTTTGTCTGAATCTTCTCTTAACCATCTCTGTCCTTAATACAACTTTACTTAATATGTTGTACATTTCATCAGGATTCAGATAATCAAAGATTTTACCAATTCTATAAGTAGTTTTCTCTGGTATAGTTAATATGAATCCGTTATCTGAGACGGAAATTCTCACGTCAACGTTAAGTTGTTCACTTATAATGTAAGCTAAAGCTCTGGATAGTGCATCTAAAGCTCTTCTTCCGTACAACGCATGGAATATGAAATTTCTCCTATCTTCCTCATCGTCGTAAATCTCAATTAAAATGTATTTATCATTAGGAACTTTTCCATTAGTAAATAAGTACTCCTCTAAAATGTACTCGTAAATTGAAAATGCGGCATGCTTAGAAATATTGTATTTTTTTGATATTTCTTCAATTGCAGTTTTTCTATCAATATTTTTCTCTATCATTTCCGTAACTTCCTTTCTGAATTTTCCTATCTCTAATGCAGAATCGTAAGCTAGAGGTAACATTTCTGAAAACCAACTAGGTACTGTAGGTCTTTGTCCTTCTGCATCTTTTACAATTATTTTGTTTCCTTTGCTGCTTATGAATTCGTAAGTCTTACCGCCTAGTACGAAAATATCGCCTGGAGATAGAATTTCAACGAATTCTTCCTCCAAGTTTCCTACATATCTATTACCTTCTGTATACACAGAGACTAGAGATTCTTCAGGAATAGTACCGCTATTCATGTAAAATATCATTCTGGATCCTCTTCTAGGTTTTACTATGTTATTTTCTTCTCTTACTTTAGCATAAACTTTGTTTGATTCCAGTCCGTATTTTCCAGTTAGGTAATCTACTGTAGCTTTCAGCGAATCTAACGTTAATTCACTAAATGTATAGCTTTGTGTAATAATACTGTAAAATTCTTCGATGGAAGTAGGTCTTATAAGTGAGGCTGAAATTATTAATTGTGTTAGTACATCAAGTGGATTTTTAGGAATGTAAACTCTATCTATTTTTCTTTCCTTTGCAAGTTTTGCTAACACAGTGCATTCTACTAAATCGTCTCTATCAACTACAATTATCCTTCCTTTACTTATACTTCTAATATGATGTCCAGCTCTACCTAGTCTTTGGAGTAACCTGCTGACGCTTTTTGGACTGCTAAGTAATATTACTAGATCAATGTAACCTATATCTATTCCTAATTCAAGACTAGTAGAAGATACTACTGCCTTTAATTCCCCTTTCTTTAATTTATCCTCAATTTCTAACCTCACATCTCTGCTTAAGCTACTGTGATGAGCTCCTATCATGTCAGCGTCAAACAAGTTTTGTGATTGGACTAGATTCCTTAATTTGAAGGAAACTCTTTCTGCTGCACTTCTGGTATTGGTAAAAATTAATGTAGTTCTATGCTTAAGTACTTCCTCAATTATTGATTTATATATACCGCTGCTTATTTCCTCTTCCGTTGCATGAACTAAATCTTTTACGGGAGAAAGAACCTTCAAGTCAACATTCTTTACGAATCTTGCATCAACAATTTTACAACTTCTTTTAGGTCCAACAAGAAATTTCGCTATTTCCTCTAGAGGAGAAATGGTAGCGCTTAAACCTATTCTACTAATTTTGCTATTAGCTATCATATTCTCGAAAATCTCTAAAAACCCTGATAGAAATGATCCCCTCTTGCTGTTTGCTAACTCATGTATTTCATCAACAATTACCCATTGTACATCTCTTAACTTCTCACTAAATTTTGGAGCGGTTAAAGATATTGCGAAAGATTCAGGAGTGGTTATAAGAATGTGAGGAGGTAATTTTAGCATTTTCTCTTTTTGGTAAGAAGACGTGTCGCTAGTTCTTACACCTACTCTAATGTTATAATCTACTTTTTCTTGTTCTCTTATTTCTGTCAATGGCTCTATCAAATTTTTATACATATCATTATTAAGCGCTCTAAGTGGAGAAATGTAAACTGCGTATATTTTATCCTCAAGTTGCTCCTTCTCTGCTAAATTAAATAGGTTATCTATAATTCCTAAAAACGCAGCAAGAGTTTTTCCACTTCCCGTAGGGCTAGAAACTAGAACGTTTTCATAATTTTTAATCAGTGGGATTGCTGCCTTTTGAGGTGGAGTAAACGATTGGTATTTCTTTTTAAACCATTCTGCTACATAAGGTCTTAATACTTTAAATAATTCTTCATCCCTTAAGCCTTTAGCATACTCAATGCTCATTTAGGTTAAATGAAACTCTTGGGTTAAAAGCTTCTATTTAATTTCCTGCTCATAAGAGGAGAATGTGAAAATGTAGGCTAAAGAGTAGTAAAGAAGCCATAAGCCAGATATGAAGTAATAGTGTATTAGATAATTAATTGAAGCTGACAAAAATAATAGGCCTAAAGCTAGAATTATGTAAGCTATCTTTGTTTTCGAACCTTTTCCTTTAGGAGTTATAATATAATTTCTTGACTTTTTGAAAGCACTAATAAGGGATAAAGTAATAAATGGGGATATTGCTACAGTATACGCTGATATCTTACCTAATGATCTTAATGATTCAAGAAGTTTAATTCCAGAGTCTTTAGCTACTTTTATGAAATTAACAGCGTATATTCCAAGTGTAACAGCCCATATTATGAACAATGGAATTGAATTAAGAGGATCTCCCTTGCCTAAAAATGAGTAAGCAGAAATCAATAATGCAGCAATGAATGTTAATGCAATAGGTACATATTGGAGAAGGAAAAGAATTGCATCAATCTTTTGTAATATATTAGTTTTACTCGTTATTATTTGTTTAAATCTTCTACTTAGTACTTCTATACTTCCCATTGCCCATCTTGTTTGCTGAATGTAAAATGCCTGTAAGTTATCTGGAACTTCAACAAATACTGTAGAATCGGAAGAACATATCCTTTTTCCTCTGTTTATAAGTCTAGCACCTATTTCTAGATCGTCTTGAATCATATTGTAATCCCAAGGGCCAACTTCTTCAATTGCATTTCTCTTAAACATTGTCCCGCATCCTACTGGAAATACTTTCAAATTAGCCTTATCCCTTCCCCTGAGTATTGAGTTATCAGCAATAATAGTTGACACCATTACTCCCTTAGCTAAGAGTGAATAATTATTATGTGAATATCCCATCCATTTCATTGTTACAGCGTCGCACCCAAACTGTAACATGTGTAAGTAGGCTTTCTTAATTGAATCTTTTCTTACTCTTGCATCTACGTCTAAAGTTAATATTAGATCACCTTTGCTTTTTTCGAATCCATAAGCTAGGGCTCCACTCTTAAAACCTAATTTCTTTTCTCTCCTATACATTCTCACCTCTAAGCCTTGTGGAGGGACTATCTTTTCTTTCATTTCGTCAAAATATTCTGGATTATCATCGGATACTATTATTACTTCCATTTTGCTCTTATCCCAGTCTATTTCTGTCAAGTTATCTAGAAGTTCTTGTATTAATTCTATTTTCTCTCCTTTTGTTGGAACTATTATTGAAATCAAAGGTAATTCTTTTGGATTTACATTTATGATGTCTATTCTATCATATCCTAGCTTAAAGAAAATATATTGGTACAGTAAAATCAATGAAGGTATTATAAATACTATTATCTGCGTTATAACGCTAAACGAATTCATTCAATGAAATTCTATAATTCGGGATAATAAATTCATAGCTGTGTCTTGTCGTTTTGGGCGGAAATCTTAAACCTTTCTTGGCAATACTAAGAACGTATTCCTTATCTAAAGATGGAGGTTCTATTCCTTCCTTAGAATTCTTTATTACATTTATTCCTATGGACGATAAATATTTTTCTATGACATTTAGTTTCCAGTATAAGGTATATTCTGAATCAGAACATAATTTTTTAGAGAGGAAGTTCATACAAATTTTCCCATCATTATCAGGTATAATTGTTGAGACGATTTTATTCATATCGTTATCATTTACTAATTTTCTAAACCATTTATTTACTTTCACATAATCTTTTCTATAATTAATTAAATATGCGGGTATCTTAGAAAATCCAAGCATTTTCATTGCATAAAACCTATGATGGCCGTCAATCACCATGAAAGTTTCTTCATCAAGTATTATTGGATTAATTTCTTTAGTTTTTCTTATACATTTTATTACCTTTGCTAAGTTACTTATATCAATATCTTCATGAGTCGTTATTTGATTTATTCTTATGAATTCTGGCGTAATATTCGCAGCAGTCATTTAATACGCACTTCTCACATAAAGGATTTTTTGCCTTACAAATATTTCTTCCGTGAGCTATTAATAAGTGGTGCGTCTCTAGATAATCTTTAGGATCAAATAGTCTTCTGAGAGATGAGGAAATTTCTTCATAACTTCCAGATGCAATACCTAACCTTTGGGATATTCTCTTTATGTGAGTGTCCACAGGAAAGTAAGGATATCCTCTACAAGTAAGTAAGACTACATCTGCAGTTTTTTCGCCTATTCCGGGAAGGGATAATAATTCATTTCTAGCTTCCTGGGGTTCTTTATCAAGGATTTTATTTAAATTCCCGTCATATTTTTCTTTGATCAGCTTGGCAAGTTCCTTTATTCTCTCTGCCTTTATTCTGTAAATTCCAATATTCCTTATACAAGACGCAACGTCTTCTACGCTAGCTTTAATTAGATTATCTGGGGTGACTCCTATCTTTTCCTGGAGAGTATAAAACGCCTTATACGTTCCTTTATCTGTAGAGTTTTGAGATAATAGAGTAGCAATAAGAACCTTAAAAGGATCCTTAAAATTTATCCAAACATCGTAGGCTACGTATTGCTTAGGATCTCTTTTATAAGCTTTTCTCAATCTCTCGAGGATTTCCTTTCCACTACATTTCATAATATCATAAGGAGTAATAGAGCTTTTAAGTGAAACAACTCCAGTATCTCAACTGATGTACGAGATTAAAGTAGTTCTTGAATCCATAAGAGACGGTGCATTAAACCCTGGAGAAGTAGTAATAAGGACTAAAATTCCTAGATATGAGGTTTTAGCGATTTTCCACATTCTTGAGGGTCTTGGTTTAATAGAGACTATTTACTCTAAAGGCTCACACAAGGTCTATAAGCTCACTAATAAAGGTGAGGAAATATTAGACGCTTTGGAAAAGGGACATGAAATTGATGTTGTAGCTAAAGAAAATAAAGACGCCATTATATGAACCATATTATTACTGAAGTAATTGAGATATAAAGTAAATTTTTGGAGTTTACCATACTATTCCTGCACATTAAAGATAATGTCAAGGATAATAATAAGAGGTCTGCAAGTCCTTCTTCATATGCTAAAATTCCGTGCATTTTTATTATTGGTAAGGTTAATAGAGGTAAAAAGTAAATTATAATTCTTAGTATTTGTAATTTTTGATAAAATCTATAAATTCTTTTCTCTATGCGATTAAGTGCTTTTACAGTCTTTTTGTACATCTTGCTTCCCTGTAGTAATTGTTTTTTCATTTCGCTGATTTTATTCTCTTTTTGATTGAGGAATTGATGATAGATATCTTTACTATTAAAATTCCAATTAAGTATAGAAAATATTAATATTGAAATACTGATTCTTAATACTATATTTACTGGAAATAATAAAGGTAGAAGTGAAATGGGCGATAGTTTACTTACTTCATAATGTATTTTATTCTTCTTAATAATGATAAATAATAAACTCAGTGTTGATACTATTAAAGCAAAGGAAATTGATTGAGGAAAGAAGTTTAAGTATATTATTGCTGTTATAAATCCTAGGATATCTATAATCAATACTTTCAACGATAAATTTTCTAAGTCTCTAATTTCATTTTTTAAACGGAATTGATTAAGTTTGGTAATCATTTTTTCAAATTTCAGGCTCAATCTTCTCACCAATTTTTTCTATTTTTTCTCTAATTTCATATTTATCTATAATATTATTTTTAGCTAAATTTTCTAAAATGGCTACCTTAGAATCTAAACTCTTAGAACTAATTCCGTTTTTCAGTTTAATAGAGTAACTAAAGTCCTTTTTACTCATATTGCCGTTCTTGCATACTCCCCTTATTCTTACCTTGTTTCTTGAAGAGTAAAGCTCGTGAATATTAATACGACTCTTCGTAACCTCTACAAGCACTGTAGATAACTTAGATAAGGATAATAACTGAGGCTTAGTCAAGCTACTTAAGAAAGTTACGTTATCTGGAAAATTTGGTAATATGATTATTCCTTTACCTTGAATATTTAGATCAATGGTTTTATTAATGACTTTTTCATTAAAATAGTCAAATAATATGAAATCAGGATCATAATAATCTATTATATTCAAATCTTTTACATTATTTAATATCGTAATATCTTCCAATCCCTTAATCTTTGATTTAGTAATCAAAACAATCTTTGTATATTTGTTGTGAATTAAGTTTATTAATGAAAGAGCGAATTCAGTAGTAATTTTCTTATTTCCATTTATTATCACAATTCCAGAATTTTCGATAATATGCCATAAGTATGCAGCGGTATACTCATTTAAATACTCTTTATGGATAAGATCTATTATACTTTCTGAATTTAATTTTTCAAGTTTTATTATATTAAAATTCATTGCATTACCGTCAAAGTAAATGATTGCTTTAAATGAACTATTGTCTATTATAGCATATTTATTAATTTTATTATAATTAAATTTAGAAAATATATTTAGTACTTCTTCCTTGTTAATTTTTATATTAGTTAATGCTCTTCCAAGTCCCTTAATTTTAACGGTTAAGGGCTTTGAAAGATCTAAGCACTCTATTTCTTCAACGTTCTTATCTAACATTAAACATGTTAATGAACCAAATTCCTCCTTTTTTCTGTAATAATTTATTTTTTCCATGCTACTTTGAGGAAGTTGCAGTTGAGAATTGAACGCTTTTTTCTCTTCTTCAGTGAGCGTTGGTTCTTCTATGGTATAATTCAAAGTACTGCCTAATTGAGATAATGAAACCTTACATCCCATGATATAGTATGTATTATTTGCCGTTGACATGTTAAAAGCTAGAATTAAAAATGCTTCAGACTAGGCCAAAACTTTTGAGAAATTCTTCTAAACTCTTTTTTGCATTTATTGCTATTCTCAGATAAGCGTCTTTAGGAATCTTATATTTCGTCTTTATTATTTTGCTTCCTAAATAGACTCTAATGAATATCTCATTATATGCTGGATCTAAAGGGAAAAAGATTTTCTCAGGAAGTCCTCTATAACTTGATGTTCCATAAAAGACTTCTATAGGGTAATAATATCTCATTTTAGGTATTAAAACTAAATATGGATAATTTATTGCATAATATAATGATTCTATTGGTTTTTCCAAATTTATTACTACTTTATTTCTCAGAGTTTTAACTCCTTCTTTAGAATTTTCCTTCACTACTATAGCCTTCCTACGCTTTGGTAAGTGATAAACTTTAGTCCACGAGATATCTCCTTTTTCTGTGTGAAGGATTTTCTCTATATAATCTCCGCGATCTACTATTTCTGATTTCCAATCTTTTCCAGGCTCCACGAAGATTATCGGAATTAGAAGTTCCAAAGTATTTTGTACAATATCGTTTCTTATTATTTCCAGTTTGATAACTTCATTAGATTCTTTCTTGTCAAATATATTTATGGGTATTTTATAGTTTGTATTAATTTCTTTCTTGTCAAAATTATAATCAAAGAATTTATCTCTAAATTTTATTCTAATTGTGTAAGGTAAATTGGTTACAACTTTTGTATTAATAGAGATATTAAGATAAGAATTCATTTTAGTTCCTAAAACTTCTCCATTAGTCCTTATAATTGATCCCTTAACGTATAATTTCGGTTTTTCACTAACAATAGGTATATTAACATTTAAAGAAAAAAATGGTGATATTAATCTGAATTTAGCATCATCATCTCCCAATATTTTTGGTTCAACTTCCACTTCATAATACTTTGAGTTTATATCTCTTCTATTTATTTCTACAACATTTTGATACTCTACATTATAATTTTTCATTATAAAGATTTTTATTGGAGAAGAGACATCAAGGATATTTTTCTCAGTTTTGAAAATTTCCTCTCTATCTAATGTATCTATAACTCCCGCAAAAGGACTTCTAAATAAAACAATGTACCTCGATGTCGCACTACCTACAGAACTTGAGAATTTATATAATAAGAACAAATTCTTATCATAAACTAACGTGAAACTACTGCTAGTTAGTATAATAAAATTAGAATTGACAAAACTTAACAGAGGATCTACGTTAGTTTCTAGCTCCTGCCATATTCCATCATTAAAATACTTTACCTTGCCGTTACAAGCTATGACTATCCCAAAACTAGTTGAGCCTAAAAGCTCTGCTCTATCTTCACAGTAACCTATTACGTCATCTTCTTCCATTATTTTGCCGTCAAGTGATTGGAAAACTGACTTACCACTAATTTTACCAAGAAATATTCTTTCCTCGTTAGTTCTAAATGATCCAAATTTTGAGATTATTTCTGTATATCCATCATATATAAGTGAAATTCCGTTTTTGTTTATTGAATAAAATTTAGGTTTATCTCTATTAATTTCCATTTTTTCATAAATAAGTATAATTTTCTTGTTATTTTCTAAAACATGAGTATTGAAGAATTTTACAAGTTTAGAGTATTTATTTCCCTTAAAAGTATATTCGTTTTCCTTCTTCTGAAGTATTTTCTCAAATACACCTTCAACGTTAACATAAATAATGCTAAGAGCATCTTCTGTTACTTCTTCCAAAACTTCCTCTTTTCCATTTATTTGAATTAGTTTATTTCCTCTCTGTATAATCCAAGGGTCTTTACTTATATTCACCTTCGGAAAGAGAGTGATCTCCGGTTGTTTAACTGAGTCAGTTTTCAAATAAATTACATCTTCAATATTTTCTAAAGTATAATTTAGCCCCTCAGGAATGGTAAGCTTAGAAATATATTTATAAATAGGAATTTTCATATATGAAAGTGAATATTTAAACCATAGACTATTACAAAAGTATTTTAGTTATAAAAAATCCTTCAGTAGAGTTAATATGAGGAAATAATCTTACTCCGTTAACGCTCTTATAGGGTCTTTCTCCGGAAATTTTAGGTCTTTCAGTTCTTAAATTTAAAACGTGATCTTCTCCCTCTTCTGGGAATATAGAACAAACAGAGTAAATCAAGTAGGTGGCGTTAATTTTTAGGACTTCACTAATCATATTCTCCTGTAATTTAGAGTAGTAAATAACTTTCTCCTTAGTTAGATTAACCATTATAGCGGGTTCATTAGATACCATTCCTGATGATGAACAAGGAGCATCTAGTAATACTTTATCTGCTCTCAATAGAGAATTCATCGTAGAATCTTGATGAATAACGTGAACTTTATCCATATTAATCCCAAGTCTTCTAAGAAGGCTAACCTCTCTTCCAAGCCTATCAATATTAACGTCAGTAACATAAAGATTAATATTATTTTCACCTAGCTGCATAATTTGTGACGCTTTACTTCCTGGAGCAGAAGATAAATCTATAATTTTATCTCCCTTTTCTACTTCTAAAGCCTCAACAGTTAAAACACTGGCTTTGTCTTGTATTAAGACCTTGAACTCCTTGTATTCTTCACTACTCTTTAATTTCTTCTCATCTTTTACCTTTATCAGATAGTAAACATCCTTGTCCTGCTCAAATTCTACACCTTGATTTTCAAGGGATTTTAAAACTTTGTCAACGTCAGTTTTTAGAGTATTTATTCTAACCCACGTAGTTTTATACCTTAAAGAGCCTTCAAAAGATCTGACATTAAGGTAGTTAGAAAGCTCCTCTCTAGCCCATGAAGGTAAAAGAATTTCGTATTTACCCTGTAAAAATTGTTTAACCTTTTTTGACCTCTTACCTTTTAGAGAGTTGTAAGAAAGTAAAAGCAACCTTGAAATTTCATACAGCTCATCGTAATTTATTCCTTTAACCTTCTTAATTCCCTTCGTCTTTTTAAATGCTACAGGCAAAGGATATCCTTTCTCTTCTACGAAATATAAAAGGGTGGTTAAAAAATCTTTCAAACTCTCACAAAATCACGTAGTTGTTTACATTGCATAGACTCTTTTTCCTGCAGAGTTCAAAGAAGCAGTCAATCGCCTTTCTTCCTTTAAGCCCCAATTCCTTAGAGGGCGTCGCTATAACTCCCTTGGATTCCTGCAAGCTTGCAGATTCTCTAATTGTTATCTTTACCTTACTTATTACATCGCCAGGAAGATTACTGCCTATAACGTTTAAAACTATAGGTAGATCTCCACAAGTTTCTTTCCATTTATCGCTTAATGATACTTTAAAGTCCTTTATAGTAAATTTGCTTCCTTTGCAGTTTTCCCTACCGTTTGGAATTCCTCTATAATTCATTAGAAGTTTTAATAGGTAAAACTCAGTAGAATTACTATTTATACAAACCTCACTTTTTAACTCGTCTAACCCTAAAGAATTTACCACGTAAGCGCCATTAGATAATATTTTTGTTTCAATATAATTTAGATCTGGAAGTGGAATATAATATAAATCAAATTTATCGTATTTAAACTTAATTTCTTCTTCCTTTATTTTTATTGCTTCTATTTCTATTCCCTTATCTATCTCCTTATCTAGAATTGGCAATATTGGTAATAATTCCTCTTCTTTTGAATAAGCTAGACTTAACTTCAATCCATAAGAGAAAGATTACACAAAAATTATTAATCTTTCTACTTACAACTCATGTGATATTCATACTGGGTTCTGGATATGCAGGATTAAACGCTTATTATAATATGAAAAATAAAGGGAACGTTAAAATAATCTCGCAAGAAGGTAAATTCATTTTCTATACATCATATATAAAAAATTTGATAAAAGAAACAAGGTATTATACTGAATTGAACTTTATTTCAAAAGAAACCGTAAAAGATGTTGATATCTCAAATTTAGAAATAAAAACGGACAGAACTACGTATAAGGCTGATAAATTAATTATCGCTCTAGGCTGTAGGAGACCTCATTTAGACGACATAATGAATAAGCTAAGAAGAGAAGATGGGTTCTGCATATCTGCAGAAGATGAGTACGACGATTATTTAGTCTTACAAATCGCTTTATATCTAAACGTTGCAGGAAAAAATGTAAAATATCACGGAAACTTCTTATCTTACCTAGGCGACAAGGTGGCGAACACTGTAAGCGAAGTTACTCAAAAATACATTAAGACTTGTGAGGAACCTAACCTCATCATTGAGAAATGTATTCCTCCAAACTTTACTGATTTCCTTAATGTTAATGAAAACCTAGAAGTTAGGGAAAACGTTTATGCAATAGGCGACATTATCAAAGGCTGGCCTAAGTTAGGAGAATTGGCAATGAGAGAAGGAATTTATGTAGGCAAGAAACTCTCCGGGAAAATAGAGGGAAGCTTTAGGCCAGTCTATATTCATATAATAGATACTGGTAAGGAAGGAATTCATATAAGGTCAAAAATTCCTTGGGGAATAAATTATCAAGAAGTTAAAGTATCTAAAATCAGATCCCTGATGAAGAGATTTATAGAGAGGTACTACATTTTAAGGAAGGGAAATATGGGTTTTCTTTACTATTTATAGATGCCCAGGGGCTGGGGGGTATCAGGGGAAAGATCCGCCTTCATATTTTAGTCCCTGAGCATCTCTAGATTATCTATATAAACGAGGTTAAAATTATTAGCTCTATATACAAAGCAAATACTTCGATACTTCACATTCAGCAAACTGTCTAAAGATTTTTAAGTCATTAATCAAATAAATATAATGCCGGGGTCGCCTAGCTCGGTTAGGGCGGCGGCCTGCTAAGCCGTTGGGGGAAACCCCACGCGGGTTCAAATCCCGCTCCCGGCGCTACAAATTTTCCAATTTATGTTATCGTTATATTTTCGTTTGGGAGATATTGGTTAGGCTTCAAATATAGAGGTTGTAAAAAGGATCTAATTTTACCTCGTTATTGTAAACAATATCGATAAGTTTAATGAAGATCTGAAAGACATACTCCTGAAATTGTGAAGAAGTTTCATTCTAGTATTGTATATATCATTTATGATAAAATGATTTTTTATAAATTAAGTAAAAATTTACTGATAGCCTATTTGCTTAGACTAGTAGAGGTTGAAGTTATATTAAAACGTTTTTGATGTTAGAAGTTAGGTGATGTAATATTGTTGCGTTATATTTAAGGTAAATAATTATATAAAGTCAGAAGGCTTTTCTCGTTGTAGGAGATTATTTCGTAATTATTGATGAAAGTTAAGAACTTGATAAAGATTATATAGATTAATTCTTAATTTTCATATCTTCTATTTTTTAACAAATAATCCTTAAATTAAATATTTAACATTTCTAACCTAGTGATTTTTCATTTCCTTAATTATAGATAGTTTAACTGTGTTAAAGTAACTTTATAAAAAAATATCAATGTAAAACATAAGAACTAAAAATATACATTCATTATAGATCCGATATGAGTCTAAAGGATCTTGTAATTTCCTTATTCCAACTTGACAAGGACTGGACTACTAGAATCGTAATGGGCATGTTAGTGCTCGGCCTCATATGGGGCTTACTAGGTGTCATAGACTCGTTAATGGTTAGAATTCAAGAGACCGCATGGGGAACTTACGGAGTATTAGCAATGACTTCTCAGGAATATTACGGTGGAATAACATTGCATGCAGAGAGAGACTTATTCGGTTTTGCAGAACAAGTTGAGTTTGCACTCTTCATCTACTTTACTATAAAATTATTGAATATCCAACCTAGAGCAAAATGGTTACTCAACGCTGCATTTATTGCGATAAATATATCAATGATGTTCATGGAAGGACCTATTGTGGTATATCCATCATTTAATGATAACTACTTCTCTGCTACTGATTGGTATTATTTATCCCCAATGGGTATTCCATCTTATTCCCAATACGTAGTTTCTCCATTATTCTTCATAGGCTGGTTATTGCTTGATTCCTTCACTTACATGGCTTCCGTGTGGATTATTTATCATTACTATATTGCATCAAAGTCACTAAAGGAGAAATTGCCTGTAGCATTAGTATTCTTCCTAATGAATACCTTACTTTACGCTATAGGCTACTCTGGAGTAACTGCTGCTGATATTTGGGATGTTTTAGCATATGCAGGAATTGTAGGATTAAACCCAATAGCTAACCAAATAGCGTTCTGGATATTTGGTCATGCAATAGTTTACATGGCATGGTTGCCCGCAGTCGCAGCAATGTATTTATTGATACCTACACTGGCTAACAAACCATTATTCAGTGATAGAATGGGAAGAGTTTCAGCTCTTCTATACTTAATATTCTCTAATAACGTTCCAATACACCACTTATACATGGTTAATCTACCGGTTGCTATAAAGATACTTCAAGAAGTCCTAACATATGCAGTAGTTGTACCATCAATGATGACATTCCTTAACTTATGGGCTACTGCAAAAGGTGCTCAAGTTAATTTTAACGTAATTACGGCATTTATATCTACAGCATTTGCAGGAGCAATTGCAGCAGGAGTAACTGGAATTGCCAATGCAACAATATCATTCGACTCAATAATACATAACAGCATGTGGGTAGTTGGTCACTTCCACGCAATGATATTACTCTCAATAGTTCCTGCTGCAATGGCAGTATTGTACTTCATGATACCGATGATGACAGGAAGGCAATGGTATTCCAGTAAAATGGCATGGGTTCACTATATTGGTTATACTATAGGAGCTTCAATCCTTATAATCGGTTTTGAAATGATAGGTTTCTACGGTGTAGTAAGGAGAGCTGAAATATATCCAAGAGTTCCAGGTTTAGTGCTAGCTGAAAACTTAGCCACTGTAGGAGCATTACTTGCCGAGATCTCTACGTTGGTGTGGTTCGTAAACTTAGTTGCAACTCTAGTTAAAGGAAGGACTGCAAAGCTTGAAGGATTATCATTAGGTCAGCTCATTAACACGGTTGCCATGAGTTTAGATTGGACTTCTGCTGGGTTTAAACTTAATAACTTCAATAAAATAGGAAAAACTATGAATAACAAAGCTTTAGGGATAGATTGGATTCTAGGGATAATCGGTGCTCTAGTCATAATATTAAGTACTATACCTCTAGCATTGGGCGGAGATATGTATAATGCAATGCCCTGGGCATGGATATTCCTTCTAACGCTCGGTATAATATTAATTTCTTACCCAGTACTAAAGGGTGCGAAGAGTTTATAATTCTTTTTTTAATAAATATGATTCTATCTAAAAGGTGATTTAAATGGACAAAAAGGAAAGATGGGAATTAACTTGGACAATATTTGTAATAGTTTTATTTGCAATTGTAATAGTTGGGACATTGCCTGAAGATTTTGTAGTTGGAGGAGTTCCATCGGTAGAAAGGTGCTTAGTAGGAGTACCTACGTCTAAAGTTATTAATGTGCACATAATCTCCTATCAATATCTCTTTAAAGTAAATGAAAGCGGAGGAGGGATAATATCAGATGAACCAGGAAGTACTTATTACTATAACATAATGGTAGGTCACCCTGGTGAGTACTTGAATATTACAATGCATTCAGCAGATGTAACATCAAACTTCTATTTCGCTGATTATTCAGATAGAGTAGTAACGGACCAAATAGTGCCTGGTCTAATAGCATATGACGTGCTACCTGTACCAAATATAACCGGTGCATATGCATTCTTAGGCGGTGAATATAACGGACCATGGTTCAGTTATCAGACAGGATTATTACTAAGCTTACCGTACAGCGGTTACTTCACTTCAGGAAACATATCATTATATGAAAAGCAAACTTCAGTCGCTCAGAGCGTAGCGTTAAAGGGAGATCCTTACAATCCACCAATAATAGGACCTTCAACTACATTCTATTTATCTGGAAACCAGTACGGAATATTTAATGATACTGTTCCAGGTCCTACGTTAATAACTTATGCTCATAAGACTGTTACAGTTAACATGTACATGCCTACTCCAGATGACGATAGGAATTATTTGTACAATTATTCAGTTAGCGGTAAGCCATATCCAGTAACTTCAGTAGATGTAGGAATATATGCAGTATGGTGGAACGGTACGATTACTTTAGTTAAGGAAGTTCCAATATCATACGGTACTACAATGTCCTTTACATTTAATGCGACTGCACCAGCATACTTATACGGAATAATAACTCCAGTGTACTATAACTATAATCCTTGCGGATTGAGCAGTAGCATAGGTCCACTAATAGGAGTACAGAAAGGGTATATTATGGGCGCATGGGGAGTAATGCTTGTGGAGTGTGATTAAAAATGGTTAGCTTCTTCAAAGTTTTAGGAATTGGGTACATATTTGCAATAGCACTGTTAGTATGGGAGTTAGTAGATGCTACTCTTCACGCAGCCGCGGCACCTTATACTATGGTATTCACGATAATGGCTTTCATAGGCTTTGTATCATTCTTCCTATTCGTCTACTTTGCGCCACAAGATGAAGAAAAGAAAAGTTAATACTTTTTATTTCTCTTTCTTAATTTTTGGAAATATCTTGTAAAAATTCTCTTCAATCTTTTTTTCTATTTCTTCCTTATCTACTCCTTTAATTATAGATAATTCGTCTATTGTAATGCGTACATTGCACGGCTCATTTATTTTACCTTTCTCTGGTGCTAAAAAAGGTGAATCTGTTTCAGTAAATAATCTATCTAAAGGAACTTCTTTAGCAACTTCTCTCCTTAATTTATCCCTGACTATAATCGGTGGAAAAGATATGTAACCGCCTAAATCCAGGATTCTTTTTGCAATTTTTATACTTCCTTCAAATGCATGAATTATAAAGGTCAATCTGTATGATGGTATTAACTGAAGAAATTCGGTCATTCCACCCCTTATGTGCAAGATTACTGGCTTGTTACTCTTCTCTGCAATTTCTAGGAAAGTTGATAGTACTTCGATCTCTTTTTTCCTTAATTTCTCATCTTTTATCCAGTAGTAATCTAATCCTATCTCGCTTATTGCTATTGCTTCATCCGTTAAAGGAAGTATATTATTTAACTCTTCGTTAGCTTTTTCTACATACTCCGGGTGAAATCCTATTGCAGGATATATTATGTTCTTATATTTTCTGGCAAGTTCTAATGTTTGTAAATTGGTATCTAAATTTACTCCAGCATTTATAATTTTTATCTCGCACTTAGATAATATTTCATCTATTCTACTTTTTAGCTCCTGAGACTCTAAATGAGCATGAATATCAACTAGCATTAAAAAATAAAAAATGAGAATTTATTTAAAAATTTTTACTTCCATGGTTCCTTGAGTAGAGTTATCTTTACCGCATTTTCTTTTTCATCAAAAATTACTTTAACCAAATCTCCTTCCTTTATTTGAAACTTTTGCCTTATTTTAGCTGGGATCGTAACCTGATAGTTTCTACTTACTTTTACGATTTCTTCAACGTCTGCCATTTATAGATCACTATGTTACCTATTTATTCTTCTAATATATAAATCTTTTTATATACAGTAAAAAATAGCTTTGAAAGTATTAAGGACATAGTGAACACTTTGGGAACGATTTACATAAATATAATAATTAACTTTTATGAGTTCTTTTGTATAACGTCTTACTTCTCTATAAAAGTTGAAATGCTATCCTTAAAATACATGGAAAAAATATATATATGAGAAGTTTAGAATCTTTATTTGTGGTTAAAATGGAGCAAAGTCAGATAAGTGGGTCAAGAATAAAGTTACCATCTGGAAAAGATGCAGGGTTAGTAGATATATTGTCATTTTGTTATGGCCTTTCGGAAACTGACGTTCAAGTATTGATGGCATTGATGAAGGGAGATGCTAGAGGAACTGAAGAGCTTGAGAGTGACTTAAAGCTTTCTAAGGCTTCAATCAATAGGAGTCTTAATAAGCTCTTAGAAATGGCATTAGTAATGAGGATTAAGGAACCTGGAAACAAGGCAGGAAGACCAAGATACCTTTATAAAGCAAAAGATTATAACGAGTTGAAGTCTAAGATTCTACAAGACATTAAAGAATGCTCAGATAAGATGGCATCATTAGTTGAGGCAGAATTTAAACCTTAAATCATTTCATTTAGTTTTTTTGACACTTCATAAATTCTTTTCCTCAATGTTTCTTTGTCTATTATTTTCCCGTTGATTATTATCTTGCTTATATTTTCTTTAGTTGAAAAATATATGATATTTGACAGTATTCTATCCTTCTTTAATGGATAAAGATCATTCTTATTGAATAATACTAAATCTGCAACGTAACCTTCTTTTATTAATCCTCCTTTTATTCTAAGTAATTTGTATCCGTTTTCTGTAGCTGCCCTAAATACGTGTAATGCCTTAATTCTAGTGTCCCAATATGAGTGGCGTTGTAATAATACAGCATTCTTCATTTCTCTTATTATATCCAAAGAATTATTACTTGCAGGACCATCTGTACCTATTGTAACGTTTATTCCGGAATTTAACATTTCATAAAACGGAAAAGCTCCTGCTGTAGCTAGTTTCATATTAGAAGTAGGACAATGAGTTACGGCAATAGAATTTTTTAGCATCTCTATTTCCCAACTAGCTACCCATCCTAAATGAACTGCTTGAAATTTCGCTATTCCCAATGACTGCAAGTATTCTACTGGAAATTTTCCTTTCCTTAGTTTAGTCTCGTAAATTTCTTTTCTAGTCTCAGATAAGTGAATATTTATCCATGTATTTTCTTCTTCCGCTAAGTCTTTTGCTAGAAGTAATGTTTTCTCGCTTGTAGCATAAACGCTATGAACGTTAACTATTGGTTTAAATAATTTCGTTTCTTGTAGTCTTCCTTGCATTTTAGCTACTTCTTCTGGATCAAAGATTTCATCGAGAAAAGTATATCCCGCTGCGGCTCTAATGCCGTATTGTTGAGATAATTCAACTATGTCTTCAGGATTAAAATACATGTCAACAAATGCAGTAGTTCCAGATGATAGCATTTCCAATACTGCGAGCTCACTGCTCACCTTTAATAATTTCCTGCTTGCTGTTCTTTCCTTTTCCCACATTTTGTCTAGCCATTCTTGTAACTCATTATCGTCATAATATCCTCTTAAGAAGATCATTGCGGAATGGGTATGAGAATTTACAAAGCCAGGTGTTACTACATATTCTGAACAGTCTATCTCATCTCCTTCAGTTTCGTTTCCTACATTCTTTATTTTGCCATTTTCTATCACTATATTTACATTTTCTAAGATTTTCTCTGAGTCTAATATGAATGAACAGTTTTTCAAAGTATACGCTTTATTAAAAACCTCCAATTATCCTCTCCTAATCTTTTTATTTCTCCAAACACTTTTAATCCTTTTTTAAATAACGGTGCATTAGTAACGTAAGTTTCTGCTTCTCCTCCTTCAAATGCTGGATTAAAGCCGTATTCCCTTGCTCTTCTTATTATTAAATCTACGTCGTCTCTTCTTATAGTTTTTCCTAAAATCTCGTGAGGAAAGCCATAAGCAGAAGTTGAGGTAATTATGAACTCAAAGCCTTCATCAATCAGTTCGTACATATACTTCTCTTGGTCTTTTCTCCAGAGAGGTGAATATGTTTTTAATGAAAGCTTTTCCGCTATGATATTTGCGTTAAGCCTTTGATAATCGGAGAGTAATGCTCCTGTTACTATACCTTGTGCTCCTAATTCCTCGCATCTCTTAAAGGAGATATACAAATCCTGTAATTCCTTATCTTTTTCGCCAGACGTGGGTATTTGAATGAGCTTCATTCCCATAACTTCAGCTTGATATTTCGTAAATTCAACATTAGGGTATTGGAACATCCAAGAGTCTTCTCTTCTTGGCAGGAGTGTTATTAAAGATGTGATTTCAAATCCTTTAAATACAGCCCAATGGAGAGCATAAGTGCTGTCTTTTCCTCCTGAGTATAAAACGCAGACTTTCATAATTTGTAACAATAAATAGTGTGTTCTGTCAAGCCCAATAAACCCATTGCTTTTATTTTCTTAGTTTTCTCTAATTTTAATTCATTAAATTCAAAATCATGACTCACTATTCGTAGGCCTTTTTTACCATTTCTTATGATAATATCTTCTAAGAATTTATTGCTTTTAGAAGATAGATATACAGTAATTACTGTAGTTCTTGGAATTAAAATTTCTGAAATAGATATTAGGTCACTACATATTATTTCAACATCGTCAGAATTAGATTCTTTACATAATATTTTATTTAGCTCTATGCCGATTGCCAATTTAACGTGGTATTGCGTCTTTGCAATTTTGAGTATTCTTCCATCTCCACTACCAAGGTCTATAAGTATATCATTTTTTCTAACTTCAGCACAATTTAACATTTCTTTAATAACTTCTTCAGGAGTGGGAATGAATGGGGCAAGCATTTAAAACCAACTAAAGAAAAAATATATTAACTTTTTGGAATAGAAGACTAGACGTGGTAGTCATTTTTTCTTCTCTCCGCCAGATGACTCACCGCTAGATTTCTTCTTTTTTGCCATTTAAGGTCTGAATATAATTTTGCTTATAATCGTATAAAAGGATTATCTTTAGTATTCTTGTTAAAAAATTTAAGGCAAGATTGTAAACTATTATAAAATTCCGCTAAGGATTTAAACAAAGCTTAGTAATACAACGTATAGAATGAAAAATTTATCTTAATAAAATCTTAGATTTTGTGAAAATTCTTATTTTTATGTGAAAATCAGTTAATCTGTTGATATTTCTAAGAGAATCAAGACTTAAATCTATCATTTTTATTTCTTCAGTTCCTATTAGATAAATACTATTCGCAAGGTTTATCAGTTCTTGAAACGATGTTATAGTTGATATGCTATTGCGTAAAAAACTAGTTGAATAACAGCCTAAAAGTGGTTGTGGATATTCCAAAACTGGCATTACTACTTCAAAATTCTTACTGCATATGTATTCAATGACTTTTCTTTTAAGGAAAGGAAAATCGCAACCAGTTACGAATACCTTATCTTTATTTACTTCTTCTAATGCAATTTGTAAAGCTTTAATAGGTCCATTACCGTCATCAAATACTTCTGTTCCAGAATTTCTTGGAGTTCTGGAAACTATTATAGGTCTTTCAAAATTCTCTGCAACTCTTTGTAACATTGTTTTACCATCTATCTCGAAAGAACATTTGTCTGTTCCAAATCTTTTTGATTGTCCTCCAGCTAAAATTATCGCATCAAAGGAATCTTTGTAAAAGAATTTTTTCTCCTCTTTCATACTTTCTTCCTCTCTTTAGAACACCGAACCAAGACGCTTTATACAGCTCACTATAAAGTCCTACACCCCACCTTAATGGGTAAGCCTTTCCTCCTCTGTTCTCGAATAAAAATGTAGTATCCATATTATGCTTTATTTCAATTTCTTCTCCAAGCTCTATTTCTTCAAAATTTCTTATTTCTCTTCCTATCATCTTTGAAATTACATGTAAGCCATGCTCATGAAAGACTGTTATTGCCGAAATCACTTGCCCTGGTAGAATTAAAATAGGTTTTCCTTTTATTAAACCGAGGCTTCCTCTCTTTAATACGTTAACTGAAACACCTTCAAAGAGCAATTTTCCTCCTTCTTTTCCAATAACTTTCTTAACGTAATCTTTTTCACCGACAGAAGACCCCCCTATTGATATTATGAAATCAAACGATGATGCTTTTTCAATAAATTTTTCTACATCTGCAGGATTATCTTTAGCTACACCTAAATACTTTACGTTGCCGAAATAGGATAGTAGAGGAATTAAAATAGGAGTTATTGAATCCACTTTTCCGTTGTTAGAAGGAAAAGGAGAAATTTCATCTCCATTAGCGAAAACTGCAAAGTTTATGTCAAGTACATTTAACTTGTATATTTTTTCATAGGCAAGAATTCCTAAATGGTAAGGGGTAATTTTTTCTCCTTTTGTAAGAATTTTTTCTCCTTTTTTAATATCTTCTCCTCTAGGCCTTATATCCTTTCCCTTATGCATTTTTTCTCCTATTATAACATAATCGCCTTCTCTTCTTGTTGCTTCTATTCTGCAAACTGCGTCAGCACCTTCTGGTATAGGTGCTCCTGTAGTAACGTAAAAAGCTTCTCCTTCATTAATTTTTGGAATTTCTTTGCTTGATGGAAAAAGTGAGCCTACAACTTTCAGTTTTTTTCCTGTGTCTTCACTCCTTACTGCATAACCGTCCATTGCAGATAAATCCTTCTCTGGAATATCCTGTAAAGAGATTATGTCATCCATAGAAATTTTGTTCACAGATTCTAGAAGATCAACTTCTCTTATTGGTGGTTTTGGAAATTTTGTTTCTTCAACTAATTTTCTTGCTTCATCTAAAGGGATAAGCATCAATATTTAATGTGAATATAAGTTTATATGACATGCGTTTTTCAGATTGTTGGGAAGAAAGATTCTGGTAAGACAACTACAATACTTAATATTTTAAGACAACTGAAAAGTAAGAGAAAGGATTTAATAGTAGCAGTAATTAAGCATTCGCATCACGTTATTGACGATGAGAATAAAGATACTTTTAAATTTAAGAAAGAAGGAGCAGACTTAGTAATTTTTCATAGTAACGATTGTGCATTATTCTTTGATTGCATTAATTTTGACTATGTTTCATTATTACCTGCAGATGTAGTGCTAATAGAGGGATTTAAGGATTTAAATCTAGGAGAGAAAATTGAGATTCGTTCTCCTGAGGAAGCTAAAGATATTGCTGAAGAAATATCTAAAAAATCTGAAGAATGCGGGAAATCTCCAGCCATTGAGGTTAATGGCTTAAAGGCAGAAAAATCTTTACTTACAACTTTCTTATATACAATTATGAAAAAATACGGAATAAAGGAGATTAGAATTGCAGATTAATGGCTCAAAAATAATTTCGGTAAGTTGCCAAAGTACAGTAGACGAGGCAATATTTTTTATGACAAGGAATAATATAAGAAGGATAGTTATATATTGTGGTGATCAAATTTCGGGGATTTTTACTGTAGATGAAGCCTTAAGAAATTTGCTATTTAAAAGTGAAGCTAAGCTAAAAGACATAGAGCTAAAGAAAGCAATAAGAATATCTTCTTCAGATATTTTCGACGTTGTAAGGTCAATGGTTAAAAACAATGTAGATTCAGTAATTTATAAAGATAAGATAATAACTGAAAAAGATGTAGTATTCTCCTATAGTTTTCCGGAAATTAAAATAAGCAGTATAGCCAAGGAAGCTCTCAGTGTAACTCCATATACTAACGTTATATCTGCAATTGAGATTATGGTTAAAAACGGTATTAGACATTTGCCAGTGATAGAAAAGGAACCAGTAGGTATGTTATCTGCTAGGGATATAATATATTATTATTCTCAAAAATATGCAATAGACGTTCCCGTGATGGAAGTAATGAATCCGCATTTAATTTGTATTGAAGAAAGTTATTCGCTTAATAAGGCAATACAAGTTATGAAAGAACATAATATAGGAAGTATTTGCGTAAACGGGAATAAAATAGTTACTTTAAGAGATTTTATACGATATATATTTACCACTTTTCAGATAAAGTAATTTATGAAATTTATTTGTCCTTATGACGGAACTCCTATTAATAATAATCTAGAATGTCAGCAAGGTCACAAATTCATGTACCACGACGGGATGTATGATTTTTTAGTAAATTCTAACGTTAAGGGAGACGCGTTGTTAGAGAGGATTGCTCCAGTTTATGATAAAATATGGGCTCCTTTAGGTTTTTTCTTAACCTCATTTTCTTCATATAACGAAATATTTAAGGAAGCAGGAGAATTTTTATCTTCACAAAATTTTCTAGACATAGGTACTGGACCTGGGACTATATTCAAATACATAAAATGTGAGTATTGTGTAGGTCTTGATATCTCTGCAAAGTTTTTATCTATTTTGAAGAAGAAATTCTCTCAAGTTATTGCAGTAAGAGCAGATGCGACTTCTTTACCTATAGAATCGTCTTCCATGGACTCAGTTTCAGCTTTCCTTGTTTTGCACATGTTAAATAATCCCTCTTTAGGTATAAAGGAAATTGCAAGAGTTTTGAAACCTAATGGAAAATGCGAGATTTTAGTCTTAATTAAAAGTAATTCGATTTCAACTTTACTATCTAAATGGTGGAAAATAGAATTGAGGCATAAAGATTATTATATTTCAGCCATGGAAGAAAATAAACTTAGCTTACTGGAAAGTAAAAAATATGGGCCATGGCTCCTCCTAAAATGTAAAAAAGAAGGTTAGAGTGCAATGAGTGAAACTCCAAATATTATGAAACTTACTCCATCTATTATATCCATAGTTCTTACTAGAGTTCCTGTTAACGCTATTGAATAAATTACTATAAATATTCCCATTATTATTCCAAACAAAGAAAGGAAGTACAAGTACATTGCAGTGAATTCTGTTCTCCCGAAGAAGAAATCTGAAAATCTCTTATTTCCTGTTATTCCATACATCAGCCTTTCTATTCCTAATGGTATTCCAATTACATACAAGAAGTAAGGATTGAAGTAAACAAAAGTTTCATATAGTAAATCGTAAAAATTAACCTTTATTGAAATAATTAGATAAATCGAAGAAATCAGAAGAGATAGACCTAGGAGACCGCTTGTTACTCTATTCCCTAACAATTTTAATAACTTAGTTTCGGCCATTCCATAACACCTACAAGTTTTTCTCCCATAGTTACATCTGCTAATTCACCTATTATTACACCTCCTAATAAACCCAGTATTAAACCAGGTATTCCACCTATCTTATAACCTAAGCCTGCTCCAACTAAGCTCCCTATTCCTTTCCCTAAATACTTATCGTCTACTTCATATATTGTTGCAAAATCTTGTCTACCGAATTTACCTTCTTTTGCAAAGTAAAATGCAGCCTCAGAAATTGCTTCTTTTACTTCTGCTACATTGCTTCCTTTAAACAATGTCATATACGTATCATAATCTCCTTGAATTTTTCTGTATATTGTTATAAACCCTATTTTTCTTAAAATTTGTGAAGAATTATTAGCAGTGCCCTTAGTAACTTTAAAGATAACCTTGTACATACTTAAATGATTCAGTTTGAAAGTTTAATATTTTTTCTTAGTTCTATTTTCGAACCTAAATCTTTTTACTCTCGAAATGAAGAGTATCATGAGAATATGATGGAAGTTGAAGAAGATAATAAAAAATATTACGCCGTGGTAAGAGTAGATAACTTAGATTTACCAGATAATGTAGGAATAAGCAGGTTACACTCGCATATTTCCTCAGCAGTTGACGAAGCATTAGAAAATCTTAAGGGGTATTTAAAAGAGCAGGGAATTACTGGGAAATTCTTAACTAGCGTGGAAGTATTCGTAAAGGAAGAGGCAATGTCGAGATTGGTAGAAACTATAAAAGCTAAAATCAAAACATAAAGTATGGAATTATCGGAAGCACTTGAGAATTATATTAAAGAAATTTACGAACTTGAAGAAGTAAAAGGGCAGGCTAAGGTTACAGATCTAATTTTAGCTTTTCAAGTTTCCCCTGGTACAATAAGTAAAGCCTTAGACAGACTTGAATCCTTAGGTTTAATTACTAGATCTAATAGGAAATTGAAACTTACAGACGACGGTAAGAAGATAGCCGAAAGGTTAATAAGATCTCATAGATTATCGGAAAGGTTGCTTACTGATGTTATCGGAGTGGATTGGATTAGGGCACATGAAATTGCACATAAACTTGAACATATTTGGCCTGATGATGTCCTCGATAAAATAGACTTAATTTTAGGATTTCCCTCTACTTGTCCTCACGGACATCCTATACCTGGCAGGATTAAAATTTCTCCGGGTAAGCTATTATCAGAAGTAAATGAAGGGGAGTATAAAGTAATTATGATAGTTAAAGAAGAAGAATGGATATTAAGGAATATGGAGATGTTAGGTATAAAGCCTGGAGAGACAATAAGGCTTTTAAAGAGAGGAGAAGATAAATTTATTGTTCAAATAAATGGTAGAACAAATGAAATAACAAAGACATTGGCGGACCAGGTAGTTGTAAATGTCTGAGCTTAATGATTTAATGAAAAAAATTCTTATACATATATACAAGTACGGTCCAGATAACCCCTGGTATATGGCTAGGAGATTATTAGGAGAAAGTGGCTGGGCTCCCAAGTATAGTGAAGATGAGATTGATGCTGCTTGTAGGAAATTAGAGGAAATGGGGTATTTAATAAGATTTCAAGGTGCATTAAAGAAATCCGTAACTTCTTCAGTAAAACCTTGGTTAAAAGTTAAGGCAAAAGAGTTAGGTCACAAACCTAAAGGAATTTATTTTGACCTCTCAAAGGAAGGACGCAGAATAGCTTCAGATCTTTATAAGGAATATAAGAAATCATTAGAAAGCACGAATAACAAAAAGAATGAACATAAGGGTAAGAAGTAAAATAATATAGTAGTTTTTATTATTTTGACTTTTTCAATATATCTCATGGATTTCTCTATCGTAGATAAGATTTTCGAATATTCTGATCCTTACAACGCTCTTACAGAAAAGGTAAAAATCGAAAAAGGCAAAATAATTATACAAGGTAAAGAATATAGATTCTCTAAACCACTAATAATAGCTGTAGGTAAGGCATCCTATAAGATGGCTAAATTCTTCCTAGATAGAATAGAGCCCGTAGATTATCTGGTTATAACTCCTCACGGATCCAATTTACCATTAAAGAACGTCATAGAGGCGGGTCACCCACAGGTTGACGAATTCAGTTTAAAAGCAGGAGAAAAAGTAAAAGAAATACTTGCAAAAGAAAATTATGATCTCCTAATTTTTTTACTTTCCGGAGGTGCCTCAGCACTACTGGAAGACCCAGTAATACCACTAGAGGAGTATCGTAAAATTAACGATAAGTTGATAAAATCCGGATTAGAAATAACTAAAATTAACACCGTGAGGAAGCATCTCTCCAGACTAAAAGGGGGATCTTTAGCTAAGTTATCTAAAGCTAAAGTTCTGACTCTTATTGTTAGTGATGTTCCTGGCAACGATTTGGGCAGCATAGGTAGTGGATACACAGTTGCTGATAAGAGTACAATTAAAGATGCCAAGGAAATCCTAGAGGAAATAGGTCTTTCAGAGTATTCAAAATACTTGATTGAAACTCCTAAAGAAGTCAATGCAGATAATTATATCATCTTGGACAATATGGACGTGCTAAAGAAGATCTCTTCTCACCTTTATAATCCTTTAATTTTAACTTCCCAAGTGGTAGGCGAAGCCAAGGATTTAGGGAAGTTTATTGCGTCGATTTATAAATCTATCTCACAATATTCAATACCTTTCAAAAAGGGGAGTATAATTATAGGTGGAGAACCGGACGTCACTATAACTGGAAAAAGCGGAAAGGGAGGGAGAAATAGTGAAGTAGCTTTATCACTTTTAGAGGAGGCAAAAGGAAATTATGAATTTTATGCTATAGCAACAGACGGAATTGATGGTAATAGCGAGTATGCTGGATGCATTATTAATGGCGGTATGAAGATAAGCTTTGAGGAGATAGAAGATAGTCTAAAAAATCACTCGAGTTATGAATTACTGGAGAAGTACTCAGCAGTTGTAAAAACTGGGCTTACATACACAAACGTTAATAATGTTTACATCTTGATTGTAGGCTGACGTCTTATTTTCTTTTGTAGCATTAAAAGTCCTCTAGCTATTGCCTCGGGCCTAATTGGACACCCTGGCACGTAAATGTCTACTGGAATTCCTACTTCTGAAGGCAGTACTGTATTGTAAGAATTCCAGAATATACCGCCTTCTAAGCTACAAGCACCTATGGCCATCACATATTTTGGTTCTGGCATTTGCTCATAAACTATCCTTGCTGCCCTTGCCATTTTTCTTGTCATGGTTCCTTCTATAACTAGTATGTTTGATTGTCTTGAAGATGAGAACGGAAGCATTCCAAACCTTTCTGCATCAAATCTAGCTGCGGCAAATGCACCGAACTCCGCACCACAACAACTTGTAGTGAAATGAGGAGGCCATAAGGAGAACGCAGTCCCCCAATCTCTTAAATCTTTAACAGGTTTTCTATTAGCTAACCATTGTGCAGCTTTTCTTGCAGCGTCTTTTAAATTTCCTGTGAGGAGAATTTGTTCAGTCATATTTGCACATTACATTTTCAGATTTATATAAATTTGTTATAATGATTTCATCATGCGTCAGAGATCACCTCATAAATCATCTAAATCATTGTATTAAATTAGTTTAGAAAGGTTAAAAGTTTGAATAGCTATAAATTTCTTTAATCTAGAAGAGCAATAGAATGACTCTAATAATTAAAGTAGACCCACTAAATCCTGAGATAGATAAAATAAGAGAAGCAGCAAAATACGTAAAACTGGGAGGTATAGTGGCTTTTCCTACAGAGACAGTTTACGGCTTAGGAGGAGACGCTTATAATCCTGAAGCTGCAGTAAAAGTTTTCAAAGCTAAGAATAGGCCTATGGACAATCCTTTGATAGTCCACATAGCAGACCTAAATCAATTATTTGATGTAGCTAAGGATATACCAGACGTTGTATTAGATATGGCACAGAAAGTTTGGCCAGGTCCTTTAACCTTTGTATTAAAAAAGACTGACAGAGTTCCTAAAGAGACTACAGGAGGTCTTGATACTGTTGCAGTAAGAATGCCAGCTCATCCTATAGCATTACAGTTAATAAGAGAAAGCGGTGTACCAATTGCTGCTCCCAGTGCTAATTTAGCCACTAAGCCAAGTCCTACTAAAGCTGAACACGTAATAGCAGATATCAACGGTAAAGCGGATGTTATAATTGACGGAGGAGATACCTTCTTCGGAGTAGAGTCTACAATCATAAACATGAGCGTTAATCCGCCTGTCCTTTTAAGACCCGGTCCTTTTACATTAGAAGAATTACATCAATTCCTGCCAGAGATAGTAATTCCAGATCAGTTAATAAAAGGAGGCGAATTCACTGTAGCTTTAGCTCCAGGAATGAAATACAGGCATTATGCTCCTAGTAAGAAGCTTCTACTAGTTGAGAATTACTCAATCTTTAAGGATGTCGTTAAATTGTTGAGGAGTAAATATAATGTCGCAGTGCTTTGCACTACTGAAGATTTTAAGGAATTTGATGAACCTAGAATAATTCTAGGCAGTAGGGAAAACCTTTATGAGGTTGCAAAGAACCTATTTGATTCCTTCAGAAAACTTGATAGATTAGATGTAGACATGGGTGTTATGGAAGGAGTTCCAGAAAAAGGAATAGGATTTGCAATAATGAATAGGGCTAGGAAAGCTTCTGGATTTTCAATAATTAAAAGTCTAGATGACGTGAAAAAATATGTTGAAGTTTAAGCTGAATAAGGTAACTTCTACACAAGATTTCGCTGAAGCAGTATCATCAATGCTTTATGAGGATTTTTTAGTAGTAGCAGAAGAGCAAACTAAAGCTAGAGGAAGGTATAAAAGAGCATGGTACTCTCCTAAAGGAGGATTATGGCTTACTTATGTTAAGAAGAACTTTAACGTTGAAGAAATCCTAATTTCTACACTTAAAGTATCCCTAGCGGTAAGGGAAGTTTTATCCTCATTTTTCGATGCGAAAATTCGCTGGCCTAATGATGTAGTAGTTGATGATAAGAAAGTATCCGGAATTTTAATTGAGGCAATTTACAGTGGAGGATCTACCGACATGTTTGTGGGAGTTGGAATAAATACTAACGTTAAGGAATTTCCACCAGATATTAAAGCTACTTCAATTCTTTTGGAGACAGAAAAAGAGGTCGATAATGAAAAATTACTTGATGACGTGATATCGAAGATAGATTATTATCTTTCCATTAAAGAAGATTTTGAGAAAATTGTTGAGGAAATTAATAGCAAATACCTCTCAATAAAGGATAGGAAAGTCTCTATAACTAAGAAAGACGAGAGTAAAGTCGAGTGCACTGCACTGTTTGTAGACAAGTTTGGAAGGTTAGTTACTGATTGTGGAATTTTTGAAGTTGAAGATGTGCTAAGAGTTGAGTCTAAGTAATGCTTCGAATACTGCCTCTAAGTATGAAGGGTGTGGTTCTATAAAGTCTATCGCTTTTTCTAAGTCAATGTTATAATTCATGAATGTCGAAATCAGAGTAACTATGTCTTCAGCGTCTTGCGAGAAAGCGACAGCACCACTTATTTTCTTTTCTTCTGCACATACCTTAAGGAATCCTTCAGTTAGACCTTCTGCAATTGCCCTAGGTATTTCAGCCATGTTAATTTTAACACACTTACCTTTTGTATTTCCTACGTAAGCTATTTGAGGTTCTGTGTAAATAACCTTAGGTACTGCCTCTGGGTTATAATATTTTTCAACTCCTCCTGCATTTAATCCTGCTACAAATCCTTCATGAATCGCTTCGTGAGCAGTAAAAGTTCCAATTACATCTCCTGCAGCGTAAATATTGCTTACGCCGGTGTACATTCTTTTATCAACTTTAATATACTTCTCGTGGGGTAATTCCTCAAATCCTTTCAGTACAGGTTTCCTTCCGAAAGTATAAAGTATTACGTCTGGTTCATCTATTGGCTTTTCTAAATTGACTTCTGAGGATAAATATAGTTTAATTCCTATCTTTTTGAAATATGACGTTACTGCCTTTCGCAGATCTTCATCTAAATAAGGTAAAAGACTGTCAGACTTTTCAGCAATGCTTACGTCTTTACCTGCCATTTTAAGCAACCAAGCGTATTCTACTCCTCCAGCTCCTCCACCTATAACTAAAACTTTAGAGAAGTCTTTATCTAAATAAGGTAAATCGTCAGAAGCAATTGTCCCTTTTACTTGAGGTTTTTCAGTACCAGTAGCTACTATTATTCTGTCTGAAGGAATTGTTTGTCCTCCAATCTGGATATTACCGCTATTTAGTTCTGCTCTATCGTGAATTACTTCTACTCCGTAAGATTCAAGCATATATTCTACCCCTTTAGAAAGTCTATTTACTACGTTTTTTGCAATTTTCTGTATTTCAGCAAATGAGAAGTTGAGTTCTCTTCCAAGCTCTTCTGTAGAGTATTTTAAGAAAAGGGGATGCAACATTGCTTTAGAAGGTATGCAGCCGTAAAGAACGCAAGTTCCTCCTAATTTGTCATTCTTTTCTATAAGCTTAACTTTGTGTCCCATCTTCGATGAAGCTATTGCAGAATAAACTCCCGCTGGTCCTGAACCAATTATAGTAATATTCATTTTTATCAAAAAGTTTCATAAGATAAAAATAAAAAGTTTACTTTATAACCATTACTGGTATCTTTGCTTCTTGGACTAGTCTAGTTGAGACGCTACCTAAGAATACTCTCTTTAGACTTGATAGTCCTCTACTCCCTGTTACTATTAAATCAACGTTATTCTTATTAGCATATTCTAGGATAGCACTTGCCGGATCTCCTTCCAATATTACGCCTTCTGCTTCTATTCCTCCTTCTTTTGCCTTCTTTTTAGCTTCCTCAATGTCAGCTTTTGCTCTGTTATATACTGATTCTATAACATCAGCAGGCACTGGAGCTATTCCAGCTCCTGCAAATACTGTTGAGTCTACTACTTCAACAATATCTAATTTCGCCTCATATTTTTTCGTAATATCTATTGCGATATCTAGTGCTTTTTTAGCATGAGATGAACCATCATACGCTACTAACACATGTTTGAACATATACTCTCATTTCTTATGTAGATAACGCGTTATATAAAGTTGAATGAGAGAAAAATTTCTATGTATTATAGAATAAAATTGTATACTATTGAAAAGATTGTTAATGGTAAAATATTTATACCATTAATCTGTAATGTTGAATATGAGGCCATTAGTAGCGATTGACCTTAACTCGAATATTAATTATCTTACTTTATTTAAGTTCATAAATGCTCTCTTGAGGAAATTCAAGGATGTAGATATAACATTTATGGTAGATGACGGTAAGATTCTAGAGTTTGATAATAACGAAGTGTTCAAAGTTTCTGACTCTTACTCAACTATAGAACTGGTAAAGGATCTAAAAACGATTTCGGATAAGAGCGGTTCTCTAAAGATAGGAAATCTGCTAAGACTTAAGAAAGAACTCGGCAGGAGTATAGTTATCTTAGTTAGCGACAGGAAAGTAAAATCTAAAGGCGAGCTTATTTTCATATTTGATGGGAATAGAATACGAGTTCTGAAAGGAAATTAAAAATTTGTAGAGAAAATGATAAAAAATTACTGTATTATCTAGATAAATCGATATTTATCGAAGGTAATAGGATAATCTTTGGGGAAATAAGTGATTTGAAAAACTGTATAGAATTGCCTTTTCTACTTTGTGATGAATATTTACAATTTAAGGATATTACAATTCCTTTGATTTTCAAGGAAGAGAAAAGAAAGCTTGTTAGGCTTTTTCTTCTTTTAACACTTTCAACTTCCCATGAAATATTCAATTGCTGTGGAAGTGTAAAAATCTTTATTGATAACAAGTTATCTGCGATCGAGTTAGATAATATCAAGAGCGGTTTTACCAAAACTTGCGGGAACTATGGTAGTACAAAATTAGTTTATTGCATATCAAACGAAAATGTGGCAATCATGGGGAAAGACAAGGTAAGTACAGAAAAAGCCTTTTGCGAACTTAAGGAGCTTCTATCCTTATTATCTTCTATTAATAATGGAATCTGACCAATATTTAACGAAAAATACTGCAGCAGATATGATTACTGGAATTTCTAACAAGAGCATTGATGAACCTAGGCCTATAAATTCTGATAAGAATCCTATTATTGCAGGTATTGTTGTAAACAATATGTTATTATAAGCTAGAAAATAAGAATTTACTGCATTCCTTTCCTCTTGTGTTGTAGCTCTAGCTATCATTACCGTAGACATAGGGAAAATTGAGCCGTGCGGAATTCCTAGAAGAGCCATCATAATTAGGAACAATGTGAAACTTGGAGCAAATACCATGAAACCTAATCCAAAGGTTGTAATCACTATAGAAATTAAGAGAGGATATTTAAGAGAATTGAAAGGTCTAATAGTCATAAAGCTCCTAGTTAGAAATGATAAAGTGAAGAATGGAATGTAAGCAGAATAACCTATTGCAGAGCTTACGTGAAATTTCTCTATAGCGTAAATTGTTAAGAATGCAGTGAATGCGGCAAAGGGAACATTATATGTTGTAATAGAAAGAACAGAGGTTATGAATCCTTTATTCTTTAATGCCGATAATCCATATTTTTCTCTCTTAACATTGGGGAATTTTATAGTCCAAGCAATTCCTGCACCTATTAATGCTAAAGGTACGAAGGTTAGAAAAACCATCTTGTAACTTCCTGTTAAATGTAGAATATAAGTCTCTAATGAAGGTCCTATAATTAGGCTTATGCTTAAACTTGCTGAGTATAATCCCAAAAGTCTCTCTGCAGTTTTCTTATCTTCAACAAGCGATGCTGAAGTTATTAGATTTGGTAATATTAATCCAAATGATATTCCTGCCAAAGGAGTTATTAGCCACACTATTTCAGAATTAGAGAAATAATATAGAACGAGGATTACTGCAATAGCAGAATTTGCTACGATAAACGTATTCCTTCTAACTTTTGCGTTCATTTTTGGATTCAAGTAAGAAGTTGATATAAACGTGCTCATGAATATTAGTGCATCCAAAATTCCTGCCATAACATTGCTGAAGCCAAAAACGTATTTTCCTAATGGAGCTAGCGTTGTAGTTACCATGTTGTTTGTAGCTCTTGATGTAATTGTAATTAAAGCCAAGGTTATAGCCATGTATAAGAAATCTCTTTGTGAGCTCATTGCAGTAAACTATAGAAACTATATAGTTTAAAAATATTTCCTTAAATTAAAGTAAGTTATATTTTGATTATATTCTATACAAATGAAGTTTAAAGTAGGTTAAAATTAAAGCTCAACGTAATCCTTTTCTTCTTGCCCAAAATATTTTTTGATGATTTTTTCAATTCCGCTCCTGAGTAAGTCCTCTACCTTCTGGTTATTTACTCCTAGCATCTTACCGCTGTGAAACCAGCTCTTTCCCTGGAAAGTTCTAGCTATTATTGCAGAAATTTCTTCTTCGCTTAATTTAAAACTCATATCATAAAAATATTTCTCAGCAATTGCATGTATTGCGTCTGCTGCAGAATTATAAGGTATTTTACCGTTTATGTAAGCATAGATTTTACCTACATATTCATTGTCTATCTCAATTTTCTTCTTGAATTCTGTATTAATTATGATCTTGGCCAAAACTCTAGGATTAACATTAAAGTAAACTTGATGTGAAGTTCTAAGAATTTTATCCTTTAATAATTTACCTAATTCAACAACAAATTTTTCAGCATTCTCATTTAACGCCTTCATTACTATTATGGAATATCCTCCTAATCCCTCGTTTTTCTTGGAAGCTAAGTAAACTGGCTTAAAACCATTTTTTATCCAAAAATTCAAAACCTTATAATCAACTACAAATGATGAACCTATCCAATCTATGCTTTTTTGCAATGCAATTTCTTCAACTTTAGAAAGAAGTTTAGATCCTAATCCTTGATTTTGCAGCTCTGGAGTTACGGCTATTCTCATAATTCTCCATCCATTCAGCTTTCCGAAATTTCTTATTCTCAAGTATTTTATTATTCTCTGAGGAATTAGATTTCCCTCGTTTTCTTCTCCATTAAGTATATGCAGGATAGTATTATCATCCAAATTTCCTTCTTCAACAACCTCTGCTACAGCATTATAACCTAAAGTGAAAATCCTCTGATATGCCATATCTCCTAAGAACATAAGGTCGTCTGGAGAATTCCTATAATGAGCTGAAACTAATATTCCATAAACTTGTCTTAACAACTTATCGTTAGAAAATAGTTCTTCTTGAGTTATCTCCTTAAATTGGGTATCGTTATATACTTCTGGCTCAGCGTCTAAAAGCATTACGTTATATATAAATTTCTCTACTGGGTCGCCTTTAGAATATCTTACAGGATAATCTAGTTTTACGATTTGAGTGTTATCTAGAGAATTTATATATTTTATGAAGGCTTTTCCAGAACCTTCATATCCGTGGATTGTGCTGATAAAAACTATCTTTTCCAAAGAATTCCTTATGTATTCAAGGTTTTCTATTCCAAGTGCGGCAGCTTCATCTACTATTATTAAATCTCCATTTTCATCTTTGGCTAAATCTGGGGAAGTCCATTTTATATTAACTTCTCCAGCAGTTATTTTCATAATTTTACCTTCCTTAGATATTTTTTCTCTGTATTTAATTTTTAGAGCTTTCAATCCTTCTTCAAGAAATTGTATTATTGCTTGAGATGAATAGTAGGAAGGAGAAGTAATGACTATGCTTGTAGGTCTTGATAGTGTTCTCTTTACGTAAAATGAAAGAGCAAGACCTACGCCCGCGCTCTTTCCTCTACCTCTTGGAGCCGTTACTACAAGAATTCTTTTACCTTTTTCTAAAACAAAGTCAAATTCCCTTATCAACTTGACTTGATCGTCAGTTAAGCACAGATCGTATAAACTTTTTGGAATTTTTCCGTCATAATTTTTCTTATGTGGCTTTGAAATTTCCGATGATGAGAAAGGCTTAAATCTTATTCCGTTATCGTCTAGGAGAATTATCCCTCTGGAACTATTAGCTATATTCATGAACCTATTCTCAAATAAATTTTTTACAACTTTATTTCTAGTTAAAGAAAATTTATACAATTTGCTAGTTTCTATATTATCAGAATAGATCATTGCTAAGCCGCCTCCCCTTGTTAGGTCAACAAGTCTTGAAATGTAATTAGGTCTGAAATCGTCTACAGAATCTAAAATTGTTAAATCAAAGCTCTCGCCAAGGTATTTTTCTGAAGAAGAATAATCAATATCAGTAACATGATTGTTTATTACTCTCTTAAAGGCTAATAACCTATCCTTACTTCCGCTAACCCAAGGATGAAATGCATAAGCTACTTTAGGGTTATTATTAACTTGTAAATATAACTTTACAAGGTCTATAGAGTTTTCAAGGTAATTTTTGCCTAAAACTATTGCTAAATGTCTGTAATACCCGTTTTTTGCATCGTAAAAATATTGCAATAAGCTATCGAACTTCATATATTGGTTTATCACCCTTTAATGCTAATAATAAGTTTTTTACCGCAATTTCTGCCATTTTATCCCTAGTTTCTATAGTTGCACTTCCTAAATGCGGAGTTAGAACTACATTATTTAATTTAAGCAAAGGACTATCCTTAGGCAAAGGTTCCCTTTCAAATACGTCAAGTCCTACTCCTCTTATCCATCCTTCTTGTAAAGCCTTAATCAGAGCTTTTTCGTCTATTACTTGGCCCCTAGATGCATTAATTAAAAATGCCGATTTTTTCATTCTTCTTAATTTATCTTCATTCATCATATGATACGTACTTTCGTTTAGATCAACCGCTATAACTACATAGTCTGAGTTTTCCAATAAATAATCTAAATCTACATACTCTGCATCTATATCTTCATGCTTTCTTCTACTGTTATAGATTACTTTCATATCAAATCCCTTTGCTCTCTTAACTAAAGCCTTGCCTATTCTTCCCATGCCTATTATGCCTAAAGTTTTTCCATATACTTCGGTTCCTAGCATGAAAGTAGGATACCATGGAGTTTTCCATTCTCCTTTTCTAATTAGAGAATCTCCCTCACAAACTCTTCTTGCTACGGAAATTAATAAGCCAAAAATTAGGTCTGCTGTTGCATCTGTGAGGACTTCCGGCGTGTAAGTTACTATAATTCCCTTAGATCTGGCATATTTTACATCTATGTGATCATAACCCACACTGTAAGTGCTTATAACTTTAAGTTTTTTAGCATGATCTATAATCTCTTTGTCAATTTTTTCAGTTAATGTAATAAGAGCTCCGTCTTTATCTTCTATGTTTTGTAATATCCATTCTTTTGAAGGTGGATAAATATCTTCCCATAACATAACATTGCATTCCTTTTTTAAGTAATCTATCCAGTTTCCTGGCAATTTTTTAGTTACCAGAACATTATACATTGTATTCAATCTTACTTCTTATTTTTAGTCTTTTCTTATAGTTATGCTCATTAAAAATCATGAATTTTATACATTGTTTAGCAAAGTCATAGGTAAAATTATTTTTATCATAATACCATAATTCATAACGGTGTAATGTAATTCCAGTCGAAAAAAGTGCCTTAATAAGTAGAGCTTTAGAAGTTGTAGGAAAGGCTAAGGAAAAAGGGATCTCATTAAGGTTAATAGGCGGTGCGGCAGTAGCAGTAATAGCTCCAAAAGGAAGCGAACTATTTTCAAGAACATATAAAGATGCAGATTACTTCGGTCTTTCTTCTCAAAGAAAGGAGATCACATCTTTGTTGGAAGGTTTAAATATGGAAGCTAATAAGAGGTTCAATGCTCTTCACGGTTATAATAGGCTAATGTTTTACGATCCCGTATTGAATTCCACAATAGATGTTTTCTTAGATGAATTCGTTATGTGCCATAAATTGATTTTGAAAGATAGGTTAAAGGTATATTACCCTTCCATACCCCCTTCAGATTTACTTTTAACAAAGATGCAAATAATTAGCCTTACGGAGAATGACAAGAAGGATATTGCAGCATTATTATATGACTTTGAAATAGGCGATAAGGATAAAGATAGAATATTAGATGGAAATTACATAGCAAAGCTTTTGTCTGATGATTGGGGATTTTATAAAACTTTTACAATAAACCATGATAGGATGAAAGAGTACTTAAAGGGAAATCCTTATGCACAAAATGTTTTGCCTAAGTTAGATAAATTACGTGAAATGATAGAGTCTCATCCTAAATCTTTGAAGTGGAAGATGAGGGCTAAAATTGGCGAGAAAGTTAAATGGTATGAGGAGCCAGAAGAAGTTAATACTAACTTCCAGGGTGCGGGGAGCGGGATTTGAACCCGCGAAGGCCTTCGCCAGTAGGGCCTAAGCCTACCCCCTTCGTCCTAGCTCGGGCATCCCCGCACTTTAAATATTCGAGAATTAGGTTTAAAAAATTTTTAGTCCTTTACTGTTTCCAAAATTGATACTACATTCCAGATAGATATTCTAGTATGGGTAGGCATATTCGGATCTTGACTTATATCTTCAAGAATTCCTATTGCATTAGCTGCTCTTATTCCCGCGCTTAAATTAGAATCTTGTAAATTTCTTATAGCATCTGTTGCGGCTCTTCTAATATTTCTTGGGACGCTTGTGTCATTAACTATTTTTTGCAAAATAATTACGGCTTGTTTAATTTTAGCTTCATTATCATAAAGAGTTGCCATGGTTTCTCACCAGATATACTTTTTACTCTAATAGATTAAGAGTTATTTCGGATATAAAATGACTGACGATTCCATTAAGAAGGCTGCAGAACTCCTAAGACAAGGGGCAACAATGTTAAGTGACGCATGTCCAATTTGTGGATCTCCTTTATTTAAACTAAAGAACGGTGATGTTATATGTCCAGTTCATGGTAAGGTTTACATTGTAAAGAGTGATGAAGAAGAGAAGCAAGTTAAGAAGGATATAATGTTAAACTCTGTAGAAGATTTTCTGGTCGAAGGTTTATACTCCACAGCAAAGAAAATAAAGGAAGATCCTTACGATAGTGAAACTTTAGTTCAAGTGATAAGGTATTTAGATGCAATAGAAAGGATTAGGAAACTAGTTCCTCAACATAATTCTTAGCTTCTTTTAAGACTTCCTTAAAACTCTTAGTTGAGTCGATAATTCTTATTGTTTTATCTAGTTTAGCAATATTCAAGTAGTTTTCTCTTACTTTTTGTAGTAGAGAAAGTTTCTCTTTAAAGTTGAATTTATCATCCTTTTTTATTCTTGTTAACGCAATTTCTGCAGGTAAATCCAATAAAATTGTGAGTTCAGGCTTTGGGAAATATTTGTTTACCTCAATTATCCAGTTCTTGTCTATTCCCATTGCTGACTGATAAGCTATTGTTGAGTAATAGTATCTATCTGTTATTATGATGTCATAGTCCTGTTTCGTAATCCAATTTATGTGAACTCCTCTATCTGCAGAAAATAGCAAGGCGAGAGTTACGGGATCTTTCCATCCTTCCTGTTGTATTAATTTAGTTATCTCTTCAGTAAAAGGTTCTGCGGTTAGTAACGTTTTTTTCTTCTTTTCTTCTTCTAGCCATTTTACAAGATCTTTAGCTAAAGTAGTTTTTCCAGAACCGTCAATTCCTTCTATTGCAATTAACATTTAATTAACCTTATTCTTCTCTCCTTAAAATCATCATTTAAGTTTATATTGCCAAGTATAGCCCCTTGAACTTTATTTTCAGGAGTAAGGATTTTTATGCCATCTTGATTTAACTCTTTTATTATTCCTGCTCCAACAATTTTTCCTTCATTTAATAGGCCGACAATGCATCCTAGAAGTTCATCTTTAGGAATAAAATATCCACTACAAGGTTCCTCATAAAATAGCTGCAAAGGTTCTTCAAATCCTACGAACAGATTATCAGCAAGTTTTTTACCTAGTACTTGTTCATATTCTAAAGTAATTACTGATGCTTTTTCAAAATATTTATTATACTTAGAAATTCTATAAGATATTCTTCTAGCTCTACTTCTCTCTAAAAAAGGAGGAATTCTCTTTGCTAAGATAACTTTACTCCTAATGTTTGATGGCATGTAATCTAAGATTTCGTTATTAAATAGAACAATTATGTCGGGATTTAACTCATAAATCATGCTAAGTTTATGTAAAAACGCTTTATATCCTCTTATCCAGCCGTCAGTATCAATTACTGTTAAGGTGGACTTTTCTTCTTTATTCAGAATTTTTGCAGTAAGCTCTATATGAAGTCTATAGTTAGCTGAAGGAGAAATGTCTCCAAAAAATTCCAAGTTACTGCTACTCGAATGTACAAAAGTTGGTAAATACCTAGACTGCCCTACGTCTGCATCGATAATTATTGAACCTTTTCTTAGATTATGTAAAACTTCAGAAAAATAGCTTTTTCCTGAATCAGTACTTCCTAAAAGCAAAATTTTTCCGCTTAATTGGCTTGCTAGTTCTTCCCAACCTAAGTGAGGAATTTCTGCTAATATTTGACAATCGGTCTCTATTTCCGAATCTTCTTTTGGAACTATACTGAAGCTTTCGTCGTTAATTTCTTTGTAAGCTTTCTCATTAATTTCAATTCCTTTTATCATTACTTTTCCTTTTATTACAGCAACCCTACAAGGTCCTCCAGATATATAATCTATCCCTTTTCTAACTAACATTTAGTAGACCTTAATGCTATCATGTATGCTGCCCTTACGTCTTTATCCTTTATATCGACATATGGATTTCTTAAACTAGTTCTACTTTCATTAACCTTTTTAGCAAATGGAAACCTTATACTTAGTAGTTTATAAACTACTTCTCCGTATTTATTTCCAGTTCCTATACCTATGTATATTCTCTTGTAAGGATACTTTGATATTATTTCTTCTATGATATCTTCTATTTCATCTATCCAAACTTCTAGAGAATCTATTATCATTCCATCTCCTACTACAACTATGGTTAACTTAGGTGAGTTAGTATCGATTCCTATGAGCAATTCGTCGAATTTCCTTTTCCCCAATTTTAGACACTGCAAATACATTATAGTTGTCTTTATTTCGTCTTCTCCTTGTATGAAAATATCTGCATTCTTATCGAAATCCGAAACAGTTAAATCTCCAGCGTCAACTGTTGGTACTAAACCGTTCTTTCTTAACTCTTGAACAAGATCTCTAAAAATTCTTGGGTTATTAACCTTAATTGCTACCTTTTTAATACCCACAATTAAAAATTATACTTAGTGGAATATAAGCATTGTAAGTTAAGCGAGTTTGTTTTCAAAAATGGTAATTTAATCTCATTTTACGGTACTGCAGGTAGTGGAAAGACTGCAGTAGCTTTGCAAATTCTTGAAGAAATAACACCTTCAATATATATTTCTACTCAAGGAAAGTCTTACGAAGCTAGAGTAGATAGGATGTCTTTTGTAAGTAAAAATACCTTTTTTGTGGAGGCAAATAGTGCAGACGAAGTGATAGAAAACATCATCAAGAGTATTGAACTTCAGCCTGAACTTATCGTAGTAGATTCTATTAACACTTTTTATAGACTAAATAGAAAAACCATTGATTTAATTCAGCCCTTAATTTTTCTTAAGGAATTTTCTAAATACAAAAGGATAATAATAACTTGGCAAATGTCAATGAATAATAAGGTCAGCGGTGAAAAATTCATGAGATATTTTTCAGATGATGTAATAAGGGTAACTAAGAATTATTTAATAGGTAATTTAAGGGAGTGTAAATTTAAGATAACAGATAAAGGTGTTATAGGTTGCTTAAAGAATTACTAATAGCTTTAGTAATATATTTTCCTGCATTTGCAGCTAACGGATCTGCGCCTTTTGTTAAAAGAGGACATCCCATAGATTTTAATAGAATGTTCTTTGACGGAAGAAGAATATTTGGTGACGGTAAGACTTTCGAAGGCTTGTTGGTAGCATTAACTTTCGGTACTCTCGTAGGTATTATAATAGCAAGGTTCTTAGGCTTATGTTGGATTTTCATCTCTTTCGTGGAATCCTTATCGGCAATGTTAGGTGACATGACTGGTGCGTTTATAAAGAGGAGGCTTAATATACCTAGAGGAGGTAGGGCAATAGGTTTAGATCAGCTGGATTTCGTGTTAGGTTCGTCATTGGCGTTATTTCTTTTACATGTTAATATTGAATTATATCAATTTCTCTTTATTATCCTAGTTGCATTTATAATGCATATACTTACGAATAATGTAGCATATCGATTAAAAATAAAAAGTGTTCCGTGGTAGGTTTATGTATGGGAAATACAAACAAGCTTTACTCAGAAATTCTAAGTAGTTATGTTATAATAATTCTGATAGTGCTAATTATGATGGGAATAATGGGAGTATTAGCAATACCTTATTATATCTCACCTATCACGTACTCAAATGGAGGAGCTCCTGCAGGAGTAACTTACCTCGACGCAGGGATAATATTAATCGCATTAGTTCTTGTTGGAGTATATTTAATAGAGAGGAAACAATTTGAGTTCGGAGTTGTTAGTGTGCTATTTGCACTTATAATCCTTACAATTCTAATATGGGATCTCTATGGAGTAAGCGATGTTACTAACATCATGCATAACATTTGATAAAACTAACGACAAACCTCGCCTTTTTACGGTAGACTCAAAATCTGATTAGTAAAAATAATTTTCATCTACTAATAATAATCTATAGGAATTTAGTGCGATTGGATAGTTGTTTTTACGAAAATTTTTAGAGATTTCTAAGTGTTAGATTTTTTATATTTCCACAGGTGAACTGAGGGATATTATCGCAATATCAGAAAATAATACGATACAAATATGAAAAATGTTTTATTTATTATAATTATTGATACATTATTCTTAATACTTCTAAATCTGAGTATAATGACGTATATTCTTTCACTTATGATTAGAAAAAGGAACTTGGTATTGAGTTTATATTTGCGAAATGATTTTGGGTCTACTGTTTAGGGCATGAGGAGGTTAGTGGGCATGAAAAAACATTTATATTAAACGTAAAATTTAAGTTTATGGATCCAATAAAAATTAAGCTCTCAAGCGGTAGAGAAGTAGAAATAAATGATGATGCAGTAAAGGTGCTAAACAAATACGTCAGAACACAGATAACGTTAGAAGAGCTAGCAAAAGACTTAGGATTAAGTGGATGGGAAGAAGCTTATGATTTAATAAAACAAGTGTCCGCATGGATAATGTGGTATCCAGAAACAATATATAAGAGAAGTTAGACTTTCTTGTAACATTCTGGTTTAGTCTCGTAGATCAATCCGCTCTTTTTCATATCGGAAATTAATTTTTCAGTGCTTTGCCTTTCTATTCCTTCTCTTTCAGCTTCTTTAACTATTTCCCTTAACTTTGCACAACCTTCAGATCCTGAGAGCGAGTCTATTATTTCCATTATCTTTACCATCTTTTCTCTTGCGCTCTTAGGCTTTCCAGTCATTATAGTATCAATGTCCATAGCTCCAGACTCTACGTCGATTCCAACTTTTTCTAGAAATATTCTCATTATATTTATTGCATTTTCAGCATCCTCTTTAGTCACTATCCTTCTTAATGCCATCCTTGCATATGCCTCAGATAATCTAATTAATGCCTCAAGTTGTCTAGGCGTTATGAGTATTGGCGAATCTGGTGATTCACTGCTCTTTTTCCTCATTTCAACGTAGAAGTCTGCTAATAATTGCTTCGCTTCCTCTGATAATTCTGGGTTTACGTATTTCCTAGCGTAGGCAATATATTTCTTGAGTAAATCTACTGTAACAATATCTTTTACGGATTTCCCGCCATGCATATCTAAAATGTGAGAAGCTAGTCTTTGATCTTCATCACCAGGTTTATCCACTAATATGAATATTAAATCAAACCTAGATAGTATGGTAGGAGGTAAATCAATATTTTCTGAAATTCCCCTTTCTGCAATGTATCTTCCGAATTTTGGGTTACCTGCAGCGATGATCGTAGCTCTCGCATTAAGTTTTGCTACAATGCCTGCTTTTGCTATTGAAACTGTTTGTTGCTCCATTGCTTCGTGGATTGCCACTCTATCCTCTTCTCTCATCTTATCTATTTCGTCTATTACTGCAATTCCTCCATCCGCTAATACTAAAGCTCCAGCTTCCAAGTAATAATCTCCGCTATTCTTTTCTCTAACTACTGCAGCAGTTAAACCAGCCGCAGTTGCACCTTTCCCTGTAGTATAAACTGACCTGGGCGCAACTCTCGCAGCAAATTGCAAAATCTGTGATTTTGCAGTACCTGGATCTCCTATTATGAGGACGTGTATGTCTCCTCTTATCCTAGTTCCATCTGGCATTATTCTTGGTACTCCGCCAAATAAGGCTAAAGCTATGGCCTCTTTTATTTCCCAATGGTCAAAAATTGAAGGTGCTATTGAGGATATAATTTTCTGTTTTATCCAAGGATCTTTAGCAAAATCTTCAATTTTTTTCTTATCATCATCTGTTATTTCTACTTCGTCTAAGACTTTTTGTGAAACCTCTATACTTAAAGCTTTCATGTAAACGTCGAAAACTGCTCTACTTCCTCTTTTTACTATGGAATCTTGTTTGATTAAAAGAATTCCAGTTATTTTTACTCTGTCTCCAGGTCTCGCAGAGTCAACTAAATCATCTTCTAGGACAACTTCTAATTGTCTAGGTAATTGTCCAGGAGGAACTTCTTCTGGTCTCTCTTGTAATATAACTTTTTGCCAATCTGTTAGCTTAGTTTTTTCCGCAACTATCTCGAATTGTCCTGGTTTTCCGCACAATGGACATATAGTGGGAGTTTTTATTAACTCATCCATTTCCTCGTCTCCTTCTGGCCATTCAAATTCTTGGTTGCAGTCAGGGTGAGCGTGTTTAAACACTACCTTATAAGCTCTCTCTTTAACGGGAGTTTGTTTGGTAAGTATTCCTTCAACTGTAATAAGTTTATTAATATAATTACTTCTTATCTTTCTTAATTCTATAGTTCTGGGAAGATTAATTAACCTAACGTGAACTCTTTCAACTTCGTCAGGATATGTGGGATCAATTTCCGAAATTATTTTAACTAGTTTGTCGTCAAGAATTTTAAGAGTATACAATGGATTGACAATTATTTCTGTAGCAATTTTATCATTGTAAGAATACATGTCTGCAAAATCTAGTAGAAGGCTTTTCTTTCTGTAAGCTATCATTTCATTCAATTGATTCATATATTTATAATTTCCAGTAGAATCTTTGAAGTTCTTAATAAAGTTCTCAAACTCAGTTGGTAAATCAATTTGTTGAGCTTCCAATTACATCACCATAAAATGAGCTTATAATTTTCTTCATACTTAAGTATGCCAAATATTCTTCTTTTGTCATTTTACTTATAAGTGTTTGGTCATTTATGCTTAAAGATGCCAATTGTATAATTTTCCTTAATCTAATTAATGAAATTTCATTGATCATACTTTTTACTTTCTTTAGTTCTTCCAATCCGTCAATTCCTTTTCCTTTAAGCTCTTCTTCAAGCTTTTTTACCCTAAAATAAATGTCTGGATAAGTTTTAACTAAGGAAGCAGGAGTAGTCGAACTCTGCTTTTCTTGGAAAAGTAATTTACCCAGCTCTTCTGTACTTATTGAAGTAATCTTAACAAGATTTTTCTTTTCCAAGTTTTGAGCAAGCCATAATGGTATTTCATCTTCACTTCCTTTGGATAATGAAATTTCTGTAAATCCTAAATCTAAGGGACCTATATCATCAAATACCATAATTTTTTTCCTCTCTGTCAATTGCAACTTATTTAAGGCTCTAAGTAGCACTTTAAACATATATTCTATATTTGATTTTATGCTTAATAACAATATGGAACCTAAGCTGATTATTACCGCGTTAGCAGGAAAGGGAAAGAAATGTAAGATGGAGATACTTGATAGACTTCTAATAAAAGATGATAGTGCCGATGTGAATGAGGTAAAACAGAACGTTTTTCTAGTTTGCTCTAAGCTTTCTCCTCTCGAGGCCTACGGTCTAATAATTTCTGCACCACCAGCGTGTATGGGCAGGATATTTATTGTTAATAAGATAAGTAAACTATCAGAAGTTTTCAATGACGCAGAAGAATTACTACTTTCTAAAAAAATCAAAAAATTTTATGTAGAATGTATCAGTCGAGGTAATAAGCAGGTAGACTGTAGGTCAATAGAAATTGGAATAGGCTTAAAAATGAAAGGAAAAATAGAAGTGGATTACAAAAATCCAGATTATATTCTATTTGTGAATTTAATAGGAGACTATGCTTATCTTTCTTTAATGAGAAAAGGTCAGGAAAAAGTTTCGGTTAACTCTCTCTAATAAAATATAAGGTATTACTACTAAAATATCGTATGAGTGAAAGTTATGGCTTTACCTAGCGATATAATAAATAACAGTTTAAACTCACCTAGCGTATTGAAAGATGGATCTAAATTAACTCCAGATTACATTCCAGACAGATTGCCTCATAGGGAGGACAAACTAAAGGAATTAACAATAGCATTTAGAGATATAGTTAGTGAGCCTGGAAAATCGTCAGTTAGAGTAGTTATAACAGGAAGAACTGGTACTGGAAAAACAGTAACTGCAAGAATTTTTGGCAAAGCTTTTGCGGACCAGGTTAAAAATAGAGGAATTAAAGTAGAATACGTTCACGTAAATTGTCACAGAGAAAGAACTCTATATCTAATTACCATGAAGATAGCAGAACAATTAAAATTATCAATACCTCCTAGAGGATTATCTTCGCAAGAAGTCTTCAAAATAATTCATGAGTATTTAGAGAGAAGAAACATGTATGTAATAATAACCTTAGACGAGTTTGATTACTTCCTCAACTCTTCACCGCAGGAAGATATCTATTTTATAGTAAGGTTATACGATGAACTTGCAGTTAACGTAAAAAGAGTAAGTTACATTTTTATCATTAGAGATTTAACTACTCTTTCTAACTTAGATAAAACTGTAAGAGACCATATAGCGAGGGATATAGTAGAATTTCCACCTTACAAATCTAATGAATTATATGATATTTTACAAGATAGAGTTAAAATAGCGTTTTATGATGGGACAGTCACAGAAGATTCCGTTAAGTTTATCTCAAACATTAATGGTTTCGATAAAGGAGGCAATGGTAATGCTAGGCTTTCAATAGAAACTTTAGAATTAGCAGGGAGAATAGCTGATGCAGAAGGTTCACCTATTGTTACAGTTGAACATGCCAAAAAAGCTAATTCAAGGCTTAATGAAGAAGCTAGTATAATTTTAGATGAATTAAGCTACCTCGAGTTACATCCAATGTTGTTAGTGAAAGCATTAATAAACTTGTCAAAAAGGGAAAGGAAAGAAGCTTTTCCAATAGGAGAAGTTGAGGATGAATATTCTAGGTTATGCGAATTATTAGAAGTAGATCCTAGAAGGCATACTCAGATCTTTGAATACATGAGGAGATTAAAACTAATGGGAGTAATTAATACTCAACAAAGCGGCAAAGGAATGAGAGGAAGGACAACTTTACTTTCATTAACCTTTCCTGCGAGCCAAGAATTAGATGATTACGTAACAAAATTGATTGGGGCGTTGAAGAATTCAGAGCAGAAATGATTTTATAAGATTCAAAATTATCTATGCGTTAATAAAATATGGAGATCTCCCAATATCAAATTTATCTAAATTAGCTAGAGTAAAATTTAATGTTTTAAAAAGAGAATTGGACTACTTAAGCGAAAAGGGATATGTAGAAATACTTGCAGGTGAAAGATCTAAAATTGTTAGATTAAACTACACTAATCAAAAGATTATTATCTTAAAGAACCTATTAGAAGAATTAGATGATTTATGACAGAAGCAAGAATGGTAGATATTAGTGAAAAACAGTCAGTTCTCAGAATAGCTATAGCAGAAGGTTCTATCAAATTAAAAAAGGAAACTATAGAGAAGATCAAAAGAAGAGAAATAGAGAAAGGAGACGTAATTGCTGTAGCTAAAGTTGCAGGAATAATGGCTGCAAAGAAAACTCCAGAAATATTACCAATGTGTCATCCAATACCTTTAGAGTCAATAAATGTCGAAGTAGAGTTAGATGAAGATAAGGTCAATGTAAAAACGGAAGTGAAAGCCCATTATAAGACAGGAGTTGAAATGGAAGCGTTAACTGCAACATCCGTAGCATTGTTAACTGTATGGGATATGGTTAAGAAGTATGAAAAAAATGAAGAAGGGCAATATACAACTACTCAAATAGATGAAATAAGGGTTGTAAATAAAATTAAGATCTCTTCTTCCTAGTAGTATATCTTCTTCCAGAATAGTATCTTTTTGTTGTTGTCGATTTTCTACTTTCTACCTTCTTTTCACTTTCTTCCGATTTTCCTGTTATTTCGTTTAAGAAGTTAATTTCATCTGGAGATAAATCGAGATCTTGGCTTAATTTATTCTCATATTTCTCATAGAATTGCAAGAAAAGAGGATACACGTCGTTGAGGGTTTTTTCTTCTGAAGAGTGAATTTTCCCTGCTATTTTACTGATTATCTTATCCCTAATCTCCCTATTATATCTGGACTTAGAAAGCATTTGAATAGTCTGAGGAAACTGATACTTTCTCCATTTAGGTTTCCAGCCAGGATTCTGTTTCTCAATTTCTGCCATAGCTACTCCAGGCCCCATCATATCAAAAGTATAGCTTAGCATATCCCAACTCGAAGTCTTAGCTCTAGATAAGAAGATTGAAGCTCTAGACAATGCATCATAAGCCCTATATACATCTTCCATATTATCATATTGAACGGGTATATTTTCTGAAAACCATTTCATGAGTAAATCGTAATCTACTTGAGAACTGGTTACTGCATTTTTTGCTTGCCAAGCATATCTTGCCCAAAATACCCCTCTTACAGTTTCAAAAGGATCTAATTCACTTTCCTTTCTTCTCGCAAATTCTTTTACATTCTCCGAAGTAATTTTCTTAAATCCTTCAGCAGTAGCTTCTAAAAGATTAATAGCATACCTGGCATCTCCGTTACTAATTTCTATAATTTCGTCCAAAGCATCATTGTCACACTGCAATTTTTCGGAAGTGCATATTTTTCCAAGAATTTTCCTCAAAGCATATTTTCCCAATTTCTTTACTTCAACCATTCTTGCGAGGCTTCGTAATTCTCTTAAAGAAGGATCCCAAGGATCATTAGCGGCTAATAACACTGGGTACCTAGTCTCCTGAACAAGCTCTGCGATTGCAGGTATTGCACCCATGTCTTGTCTTGCATTTATTCCGTCAACTTCATCAAGGAAAATTAATTTTCCTTTAGTACCGAAAAGACTTCCGCTCACTGCAGCTCTTTGAGCAGTATTCTTTATTGCCTCTAAATTCCTGCTGTCACTTGCATTCATTTCAAGTAATTCTAAACCATAATCATGTGCTAAAGCTTGTGCTAAAGTGGTTTTTCCAGTTCCTGGAGGACCGTAGATTAATAAAGCCTTATTTTCAGGCTTCCCAGATAGCCAACTTTCAATCCATTTTTTTAATTCTTGCTTTACATCTTCTTGATTTTCAACATCATTTAAAGATTTAGGTCTATACTTTATTATCCAAGGTAACGTCATTTAGAAGACCCTATATACTTGTTTCCATATATGGCAATCCTAGCTAGTAAAGCAGAAAGCTGAATTTCATCATCAGCTCCTTCTATTATTTTATATTCTACTTCTCCAATGTAATCCATTAACAACACTCTCAGCTCTTCTGGAATTTGTAACTCATTAGAAGTTAATTCCCTATGAAGTTGTTTAACTATATCCTCTCCAGATAAACCATAAGTGACTATCAAAGACCTTAGCTTATCTCTTGATTCCATGAACTTTCCTGCTAACGCAAGTTTTAGCATATCTCTTACTTCTTTAGGTTGGGCTAGTCCTAGAACTTTAAATACAGTCTCTACTGAGACTTTACCGTAAGCGGAAGCTGCCTGAAGCGTATTTATAGCTTTCCTCATATCGCCCATAGTAATATCGTAAATAGTCTCTAATGCTTTTTCGTCATATTCAACTTTTTCTTCTTTTGATATGTACTCAAGTCTTCCTACTACGTCCTCCTTCTTTAATGGATAAAATCTAAAGAGTGCAGTTCTTGATTGTATTGGATCTATTATCTTGCTCAGGTAATTACAAGCTAATATAAACCTAGTGGATTCTGTGTACAATTCCATGGTTCTTCTTAAAGCTTGCTGAGCATCTGCAGTCATGTTATCTGCTTCATCAAGTAAAATTACTTTGAAAGGCACAGATGAAGAAATCATTGTCCTTGCAAATTCTTTAACTTTATTCCTAATTACATCAATTCCTCTTTCATCACTGGCATTCAATTCCAAGAAGAACTGTTCATACGAATCACCGTATAAATCGTGAACTAGCGCCAACGCTGCAGTAGTTTTACCAGTGCCCGGTGGTCCGGCAAAAAGTAGATGAGGCATGTTCTTTTCTTTTACAAATCTTTTTAATCTTTCAATTATGTCCTTTTGATTAACTATATCATCTAAACTTTTCGGCCTATATTTCTCCGCCCAAAGGATTTCTTCTTCCATCGAGACAAAATATTCTTGCCTAAAATTAAAAAGGATTCACTTCCTCTTGTACTTACCCATTATGCTTCCAGAATCTAAGACATGACCTTCAATTATTTCCTTAAGTTCATCTGCAGTAATTTTAGGTTTGTAATCTAACTCGGAATCTAAAGCGTAAATATTAAAATAGTACCTATGAGCTCCATGAGTCCTAGGAGGGCAAGGTCCATTATATCCTATTAACTCGAAATCGTTAATACCTTGAAAGCCATATTCTATTTTCTCCTTTTTTGGAACATTTTCCGGCAAAGAATTACTCTTTATATTGTAAATAACCCAATGAATAAAAGTGCCTGCAGGAGCGTCTGGATCTTCAACTATTATAGCATAAGTTTTAGCATTATCAACCTTATCCCATTCTAAAGGTGGAGAAATATCTTCTCCATCACAAGTATACTTTATTGGTATAAATTCTTCGTTCTTAAAAATTGATTTAACTTGCATTAACAGTTCCCTTCCTCAAATATACTTCCTTTTCCACGTGACCGGTTTTAGTTATCTTCGTTACAATAACTCCAGTTCCGGTATATGAATCCCTCTTTATTGCTGAAAGAACTGCCCTTGACGCAATATCCATAGCTTGATCTACTGTTAAATCTTCTTTATACTCGTCTTCTAAAACTCCCATTGCAACGGGAGAACCAGATCCAGTGGCAACATATTTTTCTTCTGTCATATCTCCAAAGTAATCTAAGTTATATAGTCTAGGTTGACTATCGTACCCACCTATTAGAATCTGAACTAAGTAGGGGAAGTATTTGGTCTGAGAAAGAGTATTAGCTAAATATGTTGCTAAAGCTTTTACGCTAGTAGGTCTATTTCCAGAAATGGAGTTATAATGATATAAATTCTTTAGTACATAATATAGGTATTGTAAATCTGCTACGCTTCCTGCAGTAGTTATTCCTATATTATCTGTAATATATAGAATTTTTCTTACCATCTTATTAGCTACGAAAAAACCTTCGCTAGCTCTCCTATCTGCTGCCAATACTACTCCGTCTTTAGCTAAAACACCCACTGTAGTAGTTCCTTTCCAAGGCTTTATCTTAGGAGTTTCCATGCTATCTATTTAATTTTTTGTGTATTTGAAGCTTACTTTTTAATTGATAACGAAAATGAGAACATTATGAAAATCCTAGTAAATGGCTTATTGCCTTTCGATTCTGGAAAAACAACTTTCTCACTTATGCTTATAAAAGAATTAAAGGAAGTTGGCATAAAATTGTTTCCGTTAAAACCAGTAGCCGGCCATAATGCATGGTATAGTTTTAACACGCTATTAAGAAGTTATGATCTAGGGATATTAGCTGGAAATGACGCATTAAAATACTATGAAGAAACTAATGAGAACATAAGAAAAATAAATCCCTTTGCTGCACTTATGTCTCCAGTTGATTTAGAGATATTAAACTTCAATGTGGAATATTACAAGAATTTAATGACTAACGGTTATCCTGTAACGGTTAGAATTTCGTGTGGAAATGCCGATAAGTATTATGCAACAGAACTCAATTTAATTCCTCAAACAGTGAAAAATGCCCTACAACAACTATATGAAAAATTTAAGCCTAAGATTATTTCTAGTAATGATTTAAGAGAAATGATTAATAATTCTTGGCATATTGCAGACTCTTGTGTTCAACATAATAAGGACGAATTAATAGAATCTTATAACGATGCTTCTGCTCCTATTCCTTCTGCAGCTGATGTGGATTATGTCTTTTTAGTCTCTCCAGCTAAAGCTTTTTATGTAAAAGGAGAGGAATTTAAGAAAGTCATCTCATTATTTTCTCTCCCACCTTGGATAATAAGGGCCTCAAGTCTAATTAAATACCTAAAAATAGAAAGATCTTTCGATTTGCAAGTACTCACATCAAAAAATGATAAAATCTTAGATTATTTAATTCATGACTTGTAGTAAGATCCTATATTCTTTAAGATCTCTATAACTACTCCTAAGCCTTTCTGAACTTCTGGATCTCTTAAACTCGAGAGTAGTCCTCCTAATCCAATCGGTTTTACTTTCTCAGATTTTAATGCATTTCCTACTGCAGTTAGTAAATTTACTGTTGATTGTTCTTTTGCAATATCTTTTACTATATTTATAGTGTCCATCATTTTTCCTTCTTTCAATCCCTCTCCAATAGAGTTTATTAATTGTATATAATATTTGAAATTAGTCATATCTATTTTAGATAAATCTGAAGTTATCTGGTTCCAACTAGATATAAGGTTCAGTGTAAAGTCGTTAACTAATGCGCCCATTATTTTTCCCATGTATTCCTCATCGTGTAGAATACCTTTTATAGGATCTATTATCCCTGACTTATTAAGGTCCTTAAGTAATCCAACAGTAGATTTTATTGCAGAAAGCGTTTCAGCGTCTGTTAAGTCAGTTATAAGGTCTACAATATTATTCCATTGTCCTATTAATTCAAGTACTTTGTCGTTTACAATAGCTCCCATTATTTTGCTCATGTATTCCTCGTCTTGTAAAATTCCTATTATTGGATCTATAATTCCAGTACCCTTAAGTTTGCCTACTAAACTTAAGGCATACTTAACATTATCCATTGTTTCGGCATCCATTAAAAAATCTAGTAACCCAGTAAGTTTATCAAAGTTGTTTATCAAGGTAAGGGTCTTGTCGTTTACAATAGCTCCCATTATTTTCCCTAAGTACTCCTCATCATCAAGTACTCCGTTAACTACATCTATGATGCCAAGTTTATCTAACTTCTCTAGGAGTTCTAATGCATGATTTACACTTAGTAATTTTTCAGGAGTTAAAATCTCATCAAGGGCTGTTAGCTCTACGTCTGCCGTTTCTATCACCAGCTAGCTAAGAACTTTTCTAATGCCATATCTCCTTTAGTCCACATGAAATATTTAGTGAATAACTCCTTCTTAAGATGGTTTACTGCTGCTGGATCTGCTACGGTTACTGTTCCTCCGTACCAAGTATCGTCCTTTACTGATACTGCATAACCTTCATACGGGTTATCTGCTACGCATACAATTGTTGGATAGTACTTATCAATCTTAGTTGGAATTCCTAATCTGTTAGCTAAGTGTTGCGAGGCTATCCTTCCTGTCATCACTGCTAAGTATCCTAACTTTGGAACAGTCATTGAGTTTGCGTCACCTACTGCATAAACGTTATCGTATTTAATTGATACCATGTTTAAGTCTGTTGGAATGAATCCCCCGTCGTCTACTAAGTCAGAAGTTGAATTCTTTAACGCAGGATTTCCAGTGTAGGGTGGTAGCAGTATTGTGATATCTGCTGGTATAGTATTTCCTTTCTCATCAACTATTTCATGATCTTTTATTTCCTTTACTCTAAAGTTATGAATTAGCTTTATTCCCAACTGGTTATATATGCTAGCTACTGCTTTTCTAGAATTTGGAGAGAGATCAGATAAATATTCTCCTGGAGAGAATACTGTAACGTGAACCTTATCTAAAATTCCTAACTTTTTGAAGTATCCGTGAAGCATTAATGACATTTCAAAAACTGGTCCTTCGCAAGCTGAGTCTGCATTAGGTACAAAGTTTTCTGGAACTTTAGGCTTTGGATTATGGCCTTGATAGAACGGTCCAGAACCTATAGCTATATTTCCTCCTTGGAAAGTAGTTAGTCTTTCTCTTAATTTCGTTGCGAATTCTGGTTCGCACACGCTGTAACCGTAGTTATCCCAACCTTTAACTAGCTCAGTAGCTAAGTGAGCACCTATTCCTACTATTACATAATCATATTCCTCTTCAGCCATTGAACCATCAGGTTTTGTGTAATATACCATACTGCTTTTAGCATCGATCTTCTCTATAGTACCTTCTTGAAACTGTATTCCTTTCTCAGGAAGTGCCTCACTCAAGTTTACCTTAAGTTCGTCAACGTCTCTAACTCCTATAGCGACATGAGGTAGAGCAGGCCTAAAATAGCTAAACTTACCTTTATTAATTACTTTTACATCGGCCTTACTTCCTACTAATCTCTTTAATGTGTATGCTGCAGTTAAAGCTCCAAATCTTCCTCCCAAGACTAATACTTTTGTCATGTAAGATCATTACTATTATATCTTCAACAATTATAAATTTTTATTTAAAAATGTTTATACGTTATTCATCTTAGTTAATTTTTCGTCAAAATTGTTTTTTATCTAAAAATCTACAAAATCTTCAGAAACTTTATATCTTTTTAATTCGCATATATATGTATGCAGTTAGAAGATAAATTCATTGAAGTAAAAGGGGCTAAAATACATTACATCGAAGAAGGAAGTGGAAAACCGGTTGTACTTCACCACGGTGCAAGATTTAATGCTTACACTTGGAAAGAAGTAGGTACTGTATCCGCAATAGCCGAAGTTGGTTATAGGGCAATATCAATAGATTTTCCAGGTTTTGGAAAATCAGAGGAAGATGGATTTTCTTCACTTTCCAGTTTTATTGGTGATTTCATAGATACAATGAAATTAGAAAAGCCTATCTTATTGGGAGCATCAATGGGAGGAGAAGCAGTATTAGGTTACGCAGTAGATCATACTGAGAAATTAGGAGGATTAATATTAGTAGGAGCTGTAGGAGTAAGCTCTTACGAAAGTAAGTTGAAAAACTTAGACGGATTACCGGTATTATTAATATGGGGACATCATGATACTACTTCTCCAAAGAGAAACGCAGAGCTAATCTTAAAGTATGTTAAGACCGCAAAGTACGTTAACATAGGTAATCAGCATGCTTGCTATTTAGACGATCCTGAAGGGTTTAATTCACAAATAAAGGACTTCTTGAAGGGCTTATGATGGAGGAGGAATTAAAGGATAAACTTAAAGAAGTTTTGAAGGATAAGCGATACTTGCAAGTTTTACAACATCTAAGGAAAGCCAATGTGGATTACGGAAAATCAATAATGTTGAATACCAAGATACCTATTGAAGAAGTTATTGATATTCTAGATAAGTTGGAAGCTTTAGGATTAATAGAAAGGGTTCATGGTGCAACATTAAAAAACACTGAAGCTAAATTCAAATTGAGCTCGGAAGTCCACAAGCACCATACTTACTATAGGCTTACAAGAGAAGGAGATCACCTTTTAAGGAACCTAGATGAAAAAGAGTTAATAAAAGCTTACATTAACCTAGTAAAAAATGATGATTTAGCTAAGGATATTCTCAGACTCGCTGAGGAATTGAACGCTGATCACGCATTAACTTACTCAAAATTAACACACAAGACTCTTGAGGAAGTTACGCCGAAACTTGAGGAATTAGAAAAGATGGGATTACTTGAGGAAGCTAAGGCTAAAATAATAAAATTCGGAGATAGGAAATCTAAACCTAAAAAGGAAACTAGAACCCATCACAAATATTATGGGCTTTCAAGAATGGGAGAATTAGTAGTTAGAGAGATGAAGCGAAGAGGTATTATACCTAGATGAATTACAATGATTTTTTAACATCATTGTACACTTTATCTATTATACTGAGAACATCGCTCCAGTTATCTGGAAAATCCTTATTTACCACATCTTGAATTTTCTCGTCTATTTTCCTTCTTATAATCAATTCTACCATCTTTTTTCTTCTTTCATTAACCTTTTTATCAAAATTACCGTTCTCTTTCAAATACTTCTCGTGAGTTTCCAGAGCGTCAACCAATTCTCTTATCCCAGTCTTTTTCAAAGCACTGACTTTGAGAACTAGGGGCTTCCATCCATCCCAATTGCCACTATCTATTGCAAACTTTATCTCATCATAAAGCACTTCGGCCTCAGGATATTCTGCCTTATTTATTATGTAAATATCTCCTATTTCCATTATTCCTGCCTTTAATGCTTGTATTTCATCTCCTGTTCCAGGTACATTAACGACAGTAATAGTATGAACACTTGAAACTACTTCAGTATCTGTTTGTCCTGCTCCAACGGTCTCGACTATAATTGGATTAAAACCTAAGCCATCCATTGCTTCAATTAACATTATTGCTTCGGAAGAAACTCCACCTAAATGGCCTCTAGAGGCTATACTCCTTATGAAAACATTATTCATCATAGTCTTATCTTGCATTCTTATTCTATTTCCCATAAAGGATCCCATGGAGATGGGACTAGAAGGATCTATCATTATAACTCCTATTTTTCTTCCTCGTTTAGAAAACTCTTCAATAAGTGACGAAATTAATGTACTTTTCCCGGCTCCTGGAATACCGGTAATTCCTATAGTATGAGCATTTCCTGCCCTTTTACTTAATTCCTCTAAATATTTCATTCCTTCGTCTGTCATGTATTCTATTCTTGTAAGTACTCTAGATATGGAGAGTTCTTCTCCTTTTAACGCCTTTTCAAGTAGCTTGTCCAACTTTTATACCTCTCTTCTTTTCGGCAACTCTTTTTACTTTATCAACAATTTCCTTTAAGCTTGAGCCGGGTAAGAACACCTCATCAACGCCCATGTTTTTCAGTTTTTCGATATCCTGAGGTGGTATTACTCCGCCAACTATTAGACCCACATCTGTTAATCCGTTTTCTTTCATTAAATTAACTAATGGCGGAACTAGTTCTAAATGAGCTCCACTTAATATACTTACTCCTATAACATCGGCGTCTTCTTGAATTGCGGTTTTTACTATTTGAGAAGGAGTCTGCCTTAATCCTGTATAAACTACTTCCATTCCAGCATCTTTTAATGCTCTAGCTACTACCTTTGCTCCTCTATCGTGGCCATCTAAACCTAGCTTTGCAACTATAACTTTTATCCTCTTTTCCATATTACTCAGAAGTTTATTGTGTTTAAAATGTTTAAACTTTTTCTGACTATAATTAAGCGTGAGATTTGGGTAAATTCTTTATAAATCCTCCTCATCATATTACTTTATGTTCGAGATCTGGTATATTCATATCTCATTAGCTTTAATATCAGTTATAGTCTCCATATTGATATTTGCTGAATTCTATAGGCTTAAAAGAGAGTTCAACAAGAGTAAATTATTTTCAGTGTTGCTAGTAGTTTCTGTATTTCTAACCTTAGATAGTGTATCAGATCTGTTTGCTTTCTCTATGTGGAGCTCCAATAGAAATCCTGTCATAATCTACCCTTCGTTAGCAATATCAGTTTTCACGACAATTAGTATAATACTTCTTTATTACTATATTACCAGAGTTTAGTCTCCTTGTATTTTCTGATCAGCTCTTTTATACTTAAAGCCGATGAAATTCCGATAATTATCGACCCGAATACTGCTGAGTCAATTATTTTACCGGATAACAAGAGTATAATTTCTAAAGCTAGTGACGTTAAGAAGAATGAAGACCAAAAGCCTGAAATAGGAATCAGATGATTTGCAACTTTTACAAATTCTGAGATTATAACTTTATTAATTATATAACCCTCTTGAGTTTCTTTGACTAATCCCTGCTCTTCAAGTTTCTTCAAATGATAATGAACTAAAGACGGTGAACTAATTCCTAAATCTCTTTGTATTTTCTTTAATCCTATGGGCTTTCCTTGCTTAAGAAGATAATAGTAAATTCTCTTTCTTGTCTCATTGTTGTTAATGCTCTCCATATTATCAAAAAATATATTATCTACTAAAATAAAAATCTTGTTAGTATACAACTGTATACATAGGGAATAAGTATAAAAATTCTTAAAAATAGGTAGATTTTGTGAATCCTTTATTAATGATTATAATAGGCCTAGTTTTTGCTATAATAATAGCATTCTTTGTTATCTTAATGATACCTGCAGATGTTTATTACGGTGTTCATATTAGAGGATCTACTAATATAACTTTGGGTACATTTCATCGTAACTTAGATATAAACTATTCTAGAGATAACATAACGTATTACTCCGTAGCCTCTCCGCTTAACGCTACATTATTAAATACAGAATATACTGCAGAAATTTCCGTTAATAAAAACATTTATTTTGCCATTTCTCCAAGTTATATATATACTAATTCTGACAATTCCAAAATAAATTTCAGTATAAAAATTCATGTTTATTCTACTAATTGTTTTATTAACGTAAATATACCTTCAGGAGGGAAATATTATAATATATGTTGTCTAAGTGAAAACGTAACTGGGAATCAAATATTACTTTCTGTAAGCATAAAGCTAAATAATTTACAAAAAGATTCATTATTAGTTATTCCAATATCTGTTAATTCTTGTACAAAATATCTTCAAATATACATTAAATAGTCAGACGGGGATATTCCATTTCATCAACTCATACTTCATCGAGTTCATCATAAATTAAATTCCTTTAGACTATGATAAATTGCAGAGTCTGCAGTTATATTTTCTTCTAAAGGCTTTCTACTACTTCCCATATCTAGTCCCCTATATCTTAAAGCTATCTTAATTCCTGCCGGATAGTCAGTTAAAGAAGTAACATCGACTAGCTTATCTATAGTTTCTTGAAGCTTTAACGCATCAGGAATTTTACCTTCTTTTACGCTCTTATAAAGTTGAGAAACTATTTCCGGGGCAAAATTAGATATTCCAGACACTATGCCATCTACACCATAAAGCAATGAAATAAGCATAAATTTATCATTTCCAGATAGAAATTCAAATTTACTGTTTAAGCTCTTAAGGAATCGCATATAATTTATTAAACTCTCAAAGTCTGACGTAGTATATTTCATACCTTGAATTATTCCATCTTCTACAAGTTTTTGTAATACGCTGAGTGGAATATTGTACCCTACTAAAGATGGAATATTATATACGTAAACTTGTTCACCAAATTTGCCTAAATCTTCATAATAATGAATTAAACCCTTTTCGCTGGGTTTGTGATATATAGGAGGAACTGAGAAAATTCCATCTGCTCCCAAATCAACAAAATATTTTGTAATCTTTAAGGAATTGAAAGTTGAGTTTTCATTAACTCCTAACAATGTTTTTCCTTTAGCTAGATCTATTACCTTCTTTGCTACCTGCATTTTTTCCTCTATTGAGAGCATATTAAATTCTCCAGTAGTTCCAAGAACCCAAAAACCATCTACTCCTCTGGTTAAATCAAAATTTATAAGTACATTAAGGGCATCTAGGTTTAAATCTCCAGATGAATTAAACGGAGTAACAAGTGCTGTTAATAATCCTTTCATACTTCTCTGCAAGAATCGTGGATTAAATCTTTAACGTTAATAATAATCTAAGTAGATCTCTCTCATAAATGGTACCTACAAGTTCTCCATCTTTATTTAAAATTCCTATTACTGGAACTTCCTTTTCCTTAAAAGTGTTAAGTAACTCCTTTATTTTCGCATCTTCATTAAGTGTAACAACCTCATGAAGCTCAATATTACATACTTTCAAGATTTCGTATTTTGAAGGTTCTATTTCAAGCAATTCTTGTGTAGATACTACTCCTAAAGCCTTTTTCTCCTTGCATACAATTATTACATTAACTCCTAGTTCATTTATTTTTTGAATTACACTCCTTAAATTCTCATCACATGATACTGTAACGTATTTAAAGTTGGGTAGTATACTTGAAATTTTACTTTCCACTTTGTTTCTTTTTTGTTTTCCTTTCACATTATAACCCGAAGTTGCCTTAAAGAGTAGCGGAATTATAAGAGCAGAAATAGATATTGCCAATGCGGCAAAAGAATATTCAACCCTATTTATTAAACTCAAACTTAATGCACTGATCAATAATGAAGCGTCAACTCCTCCTTTGGTAGAAGTACCTAGTGCGTTTATTAGACGTGGAGTCTTTACTATAATCGACGAGACTAACCCTGCTAAGAATTTACTCGTAATAATCGTTAGAGTTATTATAATACCTAGGGTTAAAATTGAGAAATTTATTTTTGTAAAATAGAGCCCTATGCTTACGAAAAATAACGGTTCAAAAAATCCGTAAGTAAAGCCATGGAGCTTATCCAAAAGATCCTTTCTATCTTTAAAATAGTCTCTGAGCAAAAATCCTAAAAATAGTGCTGAAATTGCTGAATTAAAACTAAAAATTTCAGATATAAACGAGATTAAAAGAATTAAAGATATAATACTTGCAAATTCAACTTCTCTCGCATTTATATATACTTCTATCTTTTCCAAGATTCTGGCTATGTAAGGCGACAATAAAAATATACCGAGAATTATTCCTATAATCTCTACTGCTGTAAGTATGAAATTCTTTGATAAATTGCTAATAATGGCAAAAATTATTACTGAAGTTATTTCAACCACTGTTCCTTCATAAAAAATCATAACGCCTGTTTTCTCCTTAGATATTCCAAGATCAATAAGCAATCTAGTCAAGGGTCCTACACTAGTCATTCCTAGAGGTATTGCTAAAAGCAGAGCATCAGGTATTTTGAACAACAATAATAGTATAAAAATCGAAATAAAAGGCATTACTAGTTGAATTATTGATGAAAATAAAACATTCTTATCTGTATTTATATCAGTTAATCCTATTTCTTCAGCTCCTGCCAAAAATAATAAAAACACTATTCCAAGGGATGTTATGAATGATATTATTTCATTAATTTTTATAAAATCAAGAACTCCTTGTCCTAAAATTATTCCTAAGAATATCGAGCCCACAAAGGGTACAAGTTTTAGCCTAGAGAAAGCCTCCTCCATTAATTTTGCTAATATCAGCATTATGCCTATGTAAAGAAGAGATATTATTAGTAAACTCATGGTGAAGGTTTATTATTCTCTTAGATAATATAAATTTGATGAGGTATTCTCATAGAGAACTACAATATTTACTAGTAATCAAGAGGTACAATGATGGCGGAAAGCCTGCAAGACTTAGTAGTATAGCTAAAGACATAAAAGTTGCTCCTGCAAGTGCTTTCGAGGAATTAAACCATTTAGCAGAAAAGGGCTTAGTTAATAAGGATAAAAACGAAATCTGGATAACTGATGAAGGAAAAGAGTATATTATGAAGGCAATTAGAGCTCATAGAGTAGTAGAATCGTTCCTAGTAAAACTAGGTATGAGTAAAGATGAGGCTTGTGAATATTCTAAACAATTCGATCTAATGGTTCCAGAAGAAATAATTGAAAAATTATACATATTTCTGGGTAAGCCTTCAAATTGCCCTCATGGAGAAGAAATACCTTAACTTTTCACAAACGAAACTTTTTAAAATATAAAGTAAAGAGAATAAAGTTATGATAGCAATAGTAGTTACCCCAATCGAGTATATTCTTGCAATAATCTCAGGAGTTCTAGTTGGTTTCAGTTTAGGCTTGATCGGTGGAGGAGGTTCAATATTAGCAGTACCATTACTACTGTATTTTGTTGGGCTAGCTACTGTTCCTTCTCAGTACGCATCAAATCCGGCTTTAGCTCACGAGTATTCAGACTATGTTGCTCACGTAGCTTTAGGAACTACCGCTCTAGCTGTTGGACTAAACGCTTATATTAACAGTTACATGCACTTTAGAAAAGGTAATGTAAGATTACCAGAAGGTATAATGTTTACGATACCAGGAATTGCAGGGGCAATAGTTGGCGGGTATGTTAGCCATATAACTCCCGGTCAATCCTTGTTGTTTTTCTTCGGAATTCTAATGATAGCAGTAGCGTTACTCATGTTAAGACCTCAAAAGCAAGTTAGGGAATTAACTAAAGCTTCAACGACTCAGATAAGTTTAAGGAACTTATCAACCCTCTCAATAAAGTCTCTAACTTCTGATGTCTCAATAAAGAAAGTGATTCCTGCAGGCTTCATAGTAGGTTTTGCTTCGGGCTATTTCGGAATCGGAGGAGGATTCCTAATAGTGCCCGGTTTGCTATTTAGTACTGGTTTATGTATGATTAAGGCTGTAGGAACGTCGCTAGTTTCAGTAGGTACTTTTGGTATAACTTCTGCAGGAGTTTATGCGTACTATGGTTACGTTCTTCCATTGGTTAGCATAGCTTATTTAGTAGGAGGAATAGCAGGTGGCTACGCAGGAGCATCCATAGCTTCAAGAATGCCTAGAGGAATGCTAAGGAAAATTTTTGCAGCAATTATTATAATAACGGCAATTTATATTATGTATGAAAATATTAACGGGTTATTGACCCTGCTCCATTAAACTTTCATAAAGTTCATTAATTTTTTTGGAAAGAATTTCTATACATTCTTTAGAACCTTGCAGGACGTCATTATAATTCTCCTTGGATAGACCATCTTTTATCTTCCCTATGCATTGCTTTAGGTCTTCTTCATTTTCATACTTATTAAGGAAATAGTTTAATTCACTGGATATCCATTTATAAACACTGTTTTCTTTCCTCTCTTCAACGTGCCTCTTAACTTTTTCCAGCGCAGTTCTAGATAAGATAAAGTCTTGCATATCGTAAAACTTCTTTGAAAACGACATATGAAAAAATCTATATATTATAGCATAAAGCTTTACCTATGAACTTTTCTCCAACGACTAAAGGAGAGTATTATATGACTGCAGGGATAATTGCAGTTATTATCGTACTAATTTCTCTTGTCTTTGGTCCTCTGGCACCTTTAGATGAACCCAAAGTTTACGCTTATAATGGCGAGATTTATAATTTAGGGGATGCTGTTGGAATTTCGTTTTCTGCGTTCATATCATTAATGATTTTCATAATATCAGCAGTAATACTCTGGGGCAGTAAGAATGTATGGTATAACGTACTAATTGATGCTTCAGCAATTTCTTTTATTTTCCTTAACTACTTAAACTATACGGTAATTTACTTAACTTGGCATCCGCAAATGTATATTCTTCCATTTTTTATAGAAATAATCTATAATGGTGCCAAGGCATTACAGCTGGATTTAGGCCAAGTAGTCTTAATAATCCTTTTATATAGAGTTTACAAAATAATGAAAATGCCCCGTCCCCTATTTGGGTCTGAAAAGCAGTAATGCTTTAGTGAAGATCCACAGCCGGACGGGGTACATGATGATGCCGACATAAACGGAATAGTGAAGACAGGGTCGATGACCTGATATTAATAAGAGTTGGACGAACAAAGTTAACATCTTTCTATAGAAATTAATGTCTTTTAATTTATCGTTAAAGAAAAACGTTGAATAAGTAGTTATTATTATTTAAACGGGATTTAGCTAAGTTTTATAAACTTTAGATATATCTAAAATACGTTCTAAAATGGATTATGACCTAAATTATGCTAGAAAAGCCCTCTATATTATGGCACCTTTAGCAGTAATGGTAATGTATACAGAAGGAATGTTAATACCTTCTCTTCCATCAATAGAGAAGGAATTTAGCGTTACTGCGTCACAAGTAAGTTGGGTAATATCAATTTACTTGTTGAGCGGAATAATAATGAATCCTATAGCAGGAAAGCTTGGAGACATTTACGGTAAAAAAAAGATACTTAGCATAGTGATCTGGATTTATGCAATAGGAGTAACGTTAACGGGATTCTCTCCAAACTTCGTTGCTCTCATTATATTTAGGGCGATTCAAGGATTAGGATTGGCAATGTTTCCTTTAGCTTTCAGTTTAATAAGAGAAGAATTTCCTCCAAATTTGGTTCCTAAGGCTCAAGGTACTATAAGTGCAATGTTTGGTATAGGTAGTGCAATATCTCTGCCAATAGGAGCTTATATTTCGCAGACATTAGGGTGGCAATATACTTATCATACAGTGATTCCTTTAGTTATAATACTTGCAATACTCATTTTCAAAGAAATAAGGGAATCAAGAGTAAGGTTACAAGGGTATAAAATAGATTATGCAGGAGCAGGAATTCTTGGTATTTCACTGGCGGGAATAATAATAGGAACTACTGAAGCTCCAAGCTGGGGTTGGACTTCGTTAAGTACTTTAACTCTATTACTATCTTCTATGGTATTATTTGCAGTATTTGTAATTTTTGAAAGCAAAGTTAAGTATCCTCTAATTTCCATTACGTTATTAAAGAGGAAGAACGTTCTTATAGCCAATTTAGCTGCAGTAGTAGCAGGTTTTGCAATATTCATGGCATACCAATCCTTAACTTACTTATTTGAAGAACCAAACCCAATAGGATACAACCTTGATATATTCATGACAGGGTTGTCTTTACTTCCTCTGGCATTAATACAGATAGTAGGTGCAATGAGTGCAGGCAGAAGTATTTCGTTAAAGGGACCTAAGCCTGTCTTAGTTTTAGGATCGGCGATACTCATTCCTGCTTATTTTATAACTTCAATATTAGTTTTAAACGGGTCTTCTACATCAATAGCACTGATTATTCTGATTTCTTCGATTTCAATGCTTGGTGCTGCATATCTTAACGTTTCTCTAATAAATCTCCTTACTTTTTCAGTAGAGAGGGAAGTTATGGGAATCGCAACGTCAATAAATACGGTATTTAGATTAATAGGAGGAAGTTTAGGTCCAGCAATAGCAGGGTCAATAATGGATACTTTTACTACTGCAGTTAAGATTCCAAATACCTACATTACTATAGACATCCCTTCAGATTACTCATTTTCTATAATATATACGATCTCTGGGATTGTTGCAATCATCATGACAGTTATGGCTTTGCTTTCAAACAACATTACATATAAGAGACTTGAAACAAGTAAATGATAATGATTCTGGAAGAAATTGCCAAACAAGTCAAGGAATGTACTAAGTGCAAGCTTTATTTAACCAGGAAAAACGCAGTCCCTGGAGAAGGTAATCCTAATGCGGAGATAATGCTAATAGGCGAAGCTCCTGGAGCAAATGAAGATGAAGAAGGTAGACCTTTCGTAGGTGCAGCAGGAAAATTGCTAACAGAACTACTATCTTCAATAGGCTTGAGTAGGAAGGATGTTTTCATAACAAACTTAGTTAAATGTCGTCCTCCTAGTAATAGAGACCCAGAAGAAGACGAAATACTAGCTTGTTCTCCTTATCTTGATGAGCAAATAAAGGCTATAAAACCTAAGATAATTATAACATTAGGCAAGCATTCTACAACTTACATTCTTGGGAAAATAGGAATAAAAGTAAAATCTATTTCTTCTGTTAGAAGTAAATTCTTTACTTGGAACTATGAAGGTACAACTATTTCAGTATTCCCCACATATCATCCTGCAGCTGCACTTTACAATCCTTCTCTTAGGGACGAGTTATTTTCAGATTTTAAGAAAATTTCTGAAAGATTAAATTCAAAAACGTTTACTCTTGATTACTTCTTGAAGAATAATGGATCTGGGAATAAGAAATAAAAGGGTTATTGTAACTGCATCGAGTAAAGGTATAGGTTTTGCTACAGCAAAAAGGTTTTTAGAAGAAGGAGCGTCTGTGGTTATTTCTTCTCATGATGAGAAGAACTTAATCAAGAGTTATGAGAAACTTAAGGAAATTGGAGAAGTTCATTACATTAAGGCAGATTTAACTAAACCTGAGGAAGTTAAGAATTTGATACAGAATGGGTCCTCAATTTTAGGCGGATTGGATGTTCTAGCATATGTAACAGGTAGTCCTAAACCTGGAAACATCTTAGAGCTTTCTAATGAAGACTGGTATCAAGGTTTCAATTTACTACTAATGAGCGCGGTAGTTGCAGTTAGAGAGTCAGCAAAGAAGATGAAAAGTGGAAGTAGAATAATTCTCTCAACTTCAATTACCTTAAGACAACCTTTAGATAACTTAGATTTATCTAACGTAATTCGTTTGTCTTTAGCAGGTCTAATAAAATCTGCCTCAAAGCAATTAGCCCAAAGAGGAATATTAGTTAACGGAGTAATGCCAGGCTGGACATTAACTGAGAGAGTAGATCAACTTGTTAAAGATAAGGCTAAAAGAGAAGGAAAAAGTGAGGAAGATGCGTTAAGAGAAATTATTAAGGATGTTCCTTTAGGCAGGCCTGCTAATCCCGAGGAGATCGCAAATGTTATAATATTTCTTGCATCTTCCCTTTCGACTTACGTGACAGGTTCAATAATACCGGTTGACGGTGGTTATATTAAGGCAATATTTTAAAATCTCTTCTGCTAATAATACCTCCTTTTTTCTTTATATAAAGAAATTCACTTCTCCATTTGCCTAATTGTTATATTTAGTATTCCCTAATCTTCTTGTTAGTGAAGAGTATTGAGATTACTCGAGTTCTATACTAACAATTTTAGGAGCCTAAGCGATGTGAGCATAAAGGACGTCGGAGGACTGAACGTGATTGTAGGGTTTAACGGTTATGGAAAAACTAATTTCTTATCATCTATTTATCTGTTTATAAAGAATTTGAGCGCCGGAATCGAAAAGAGATCCTTTGAAGATAATAATCAAGAGTACCTCTTACTTTGGCAAGGCTACGATACCTCCAAAGAGATAACTTTGGGAGGCAAAGTGGAGTTTTCAGAAGATGAAACTGCTAAAGCAATAGGAAAAAGAAAAAAGATAGAAGTTGAAATTATAAACAAACTAAAGTATGAAAGGGGAGAAGTAAAGTGGGATTTAGATACAATTAGGATAAATGATAATATACCTACTAGGGATGAGATAGATGAAGCAAGGAGACTATTTGAATTAGCTTCACAACAAGTTGAATATGTTCCAATATTCGATCAAGCATATTTTGACAATGTGATGAAGAGAATAATAGAAATAAGCAGATCTCCCATTAATTTGAGGAAATACTGGTACGATTTTGTAAATCTTGTAAGTGCAACAATCCCAGAGATTAAAGGTTTGGAAATATGGGAAGGAGGAAAGTTGGTATTAAATGTTTACAACTTGCCTATATACATAGATTTAGCAGCAAGCGGGTTTCAGAGAGTAATTTTAATGCTTTTCGTAATATGGTTAAGTGGTAATAAAGTCTTACTTTTGGAGGAGCCCGAAGTTAATATGCATCCTACTTTGCAATATAAGGTTACTAAATTGCTTAAAAGCTGGACAGAGAATCAGATGTTGCAAGTATTTATGACTACGCATTCTCCTTTTATAGTCTCTAGCGATGTTGATAATTATATAATTCTAAGGAGAAAAGAAGGAGGATTTTCTAAAGCTGTGAGCGTAAAGCCTAACGAGGAGTTGAAAAGTATGTTAAGTTTACTAAAAGTAAATCTTAGCGATCTTCTTTTCAGTAGATACATAATTCTTACCGGAGAAAACGCTGAACCTTCAGCAGTTTATAATTGGCTAAAGAAGATGAATATTTACCCAGAATATAATGGAATTTCAATTTACGCTATAAGGTCTGATATGGAACTTCATTCATGGCTAAAGCTAAAAGAAATACTAAATCTTGATGTAGTATTTTTAGGACTATGCGATAAGTTAGACCAAGGTGTAAAGGATTCATGTATACCCTTATCTAGGGAGATGGAATCTTATTATACAAAGACGGGAATATTAGAAGCACTAAAATTAATTGGCATATATCCAGATGAAAAGGAGTTGAGGGATTTAAGTAAAGATGAAAATCTAAAGTGGCTTATAAACGTAATGAAAAGAAGAGGGTTGGATTACTATTATCTAAGATCGTCAATAAGCGATATAATTACTAGAGTAGATTCTGTTGAGTTACCTAAGGAGGTAGAGTTATTAGGGAATAAAATAAAATCTATGCAATCTTATAATTAATTATGATTTCACAATACCTTGATGAACTTGGCATATTACTGATAATGTTAGGTTTCCTTATAGTATTTCTAGGAATAATTTATGAGGCTTTCAAACCAAAAGAAGAAAATGAAGGAAATAAAACACAAGCAGGGGGTATAATCCTTATAGGCCCAATACCTATAATATTTGGATCTTCAAAAAAGATAGAAAAATGGATGCTGATAGTTGCCCTGATTATAGTCGTTATAATGGCTTTACTTTATCTATATGAGACCTCTAGCCTTCATGGCATTAACTACTCTTTCTACAGCTACTACCATAGCTGATGTTCTTAAATCTTGATCTTCTAATTTGCTATATTTCGTATACATCTCGCTAAATGCTTTTTCCATTCTCGATAGTATTAACTTCTTAGCTTCTTCCTCTTCTATGATTTCTCCCATTTTATTATTAGCCCATTCAACATAACTCCCTACAACTCCTCCAGAATTTGCTAAAATATCTGGCACTACTGGGATATTCCTTTGTTTCATTATTTCATCAGCGTCTGCAGTAAGAGGTCCATTAGCGCCTTCTACTATTAGTTTAGCTTTAACTTTAGGAGCGTTAAACTTGTTTATCACATTTTCCAAAGCTCCTGGAATTAGAATATCACAATCGCTCACTAACAATTCGTCATTTGTAACTTTCTTCCCTTCTGGATAATTTGTTACCGATCCCGTTCTTTCCTTAACTTCTATTAACTTATTATAATCTAATCCATTATAATCTATTATTCCGCCTTTAGAGTCACTTACACCAACGATCTTAGCTCCCATTTCTGATAAGAATTTAGCTGCGAAAGATCCTAAATTACCGAAACCTTGTATTATAACTCTTTTTTCTTCTATTCCATCTAAGAATTTCTCTGCAGCAAGTTTAGTAATATGCGCCACTCCTAAGCCAGTGCTGTATTCTCTCACAGAAATTCCTCCTAACTCAACGGGTTTACCCGTAAAAGCTCCTAAATCAACTTTTCCTGAGACTTTTATATACTCGTCTAAGAACCAAGACATGATTTGTGAATCTGTATTAACGTCTGGTGCAGGGATATCTAAATCGCTTCCTATATATTTATAAAGTGCATCTATAAAATTCCTGGAAAGAATTTCCAACTCCGTTCTAGAAAAGGATTTAGGGTCAACTCTTATTCCTGCTTTTCCTCCACCATAAGGAAGCTGTAGCAATGAGTTCTTCCAGGTCATGATCATTGATAAAGCAATAACCTCGTCTTGAGTAACATTAGGGTGATACCTTACTCCTCCTTTATAAGGACCTAAAGCGCTATTATGTTGAGATCTCCAGCCTGTAAGAGTTCTAATTTTACCGTTATTGCCAGGAATCTGAATTTTTACTTGAATTACTCTTTCTGGAGTTGAGAGAGCCTCTAATTGATCTTCTTGTAAACCGAGTATTTCTCCAACTCTATATAATTTCTTTATCTGTTGGGTATATAAATTAGAAGATAAAACTTCTTCTACTGCCATTATAGAGAAGTTATTCTTGGTATAATAAAAATCTAATCTGATAGAAGTTTAAATTGTTAAAAAATTCTCATTTTCTTTTATATAGAAGAACAATTAATGCTACAATTATCATCGTTACTATTATCGAGACCTCCAATGCCGATGAAGGATCTATTGCACTATATGGTAATTTAGTATTAGTATAATTGAAGTAGTCAGGATAAGTAGAGTTTAAAGAGATTATAGAATTTCCAGTAAATTCTAATTTTTCACTCGCGTTGTATATATTTCCATCTATTTTACCAGATTCCTCTTCTATTAAAGTTCCATCATGGAAGTATAATAAAGTAAAACTAGTATTAGTCTTATTTTCGTATTCTATAACGTTATTGAAGGTCTTACCTAGTATATTTAAGCTAGTTATATTAACTCTACTGAATTCCTCATTTTCCCAAACTATTTTGGTGGAATTACATGCTAGAAAAGTTATTGGTAAATTAGTATAATTCCCTATAACAATATTAAAATATGGATATACTACTTGCTGTCCAGCAGCAAACCTTAAGATGCAATCTCTATATACAAAGTAACCATTAGCGAAAACATAGGGATAAAATATTTCTCTATAAGTGTTTGGAGTTAAGTCTGCATATAGTGATGAGTAAGTATACTCTAAGTATGTATAAGGCTTGAAGGCTTCTTCCAATTGATTACTCATATATTTTAATCGTGTAGACGAATTTCCGGATATACACTTTAGAATGAAATTAGCACATAAATTGTAGGTCTTGTTATCTATTTTATATGAAAATGTGTAGTTGAAATCATATCCTATGCCGTTACACAAGACGTAAAAGGACTTTGATGAAAAATATGAAATATTTAGATATTTATATACAGTATAACTTGTATTATCTAACTTAATTTTAGTTTCATTAACATACTGTAAGCCTAATCCTACATGTGTTGCCACGAAATAGAGAGCATAATACGTTGAATTATATAGTAACTCTGGATAAATATATGGGTAATTGAAAGATAAGGCATCGTCCAAGAGAGTTACGTTAAATATGCCTGGCTTTAGAAAAGTTGTATTAGATATGTTAAATTTTGATAAATTGTATGCAGAGTATATCTTACTAACATTATAGTCAACTTTTATTACTCCATTACATTGTGAAACAACGTTATATTCTGCAGTATAGTTTGCCAGAAATTTCATTTTTGTTGTGCTATTAACTGTTGTTTCATTATAAATGGAAATAACATAGTTTAGGTGTGAATAGAAAGGAATTTCATTAATTATAGTATTTGCTGTAAGAGGAGGGGAACTAGGTAATGCTAAGGATAAAATTTGGACGAAAGGTACTGCAATTAAAAGGGCTAGGATTAGTGTATACTTCAACATCATATAGACACGGTTAAATATTAATTAATAACTTTAATCCCACTATGGAAAGACCTCTTATAGCAGTAGGTGGAGTTATTCTTTCAGATAAAAAGGTACTGTTAGTTCAAAGAAGTAAACCTCCTAACAAAGGAGCTTGGGCTATTCCAGGAGGAAAAGTAGAATACGGAGAAACATTAAAGGAAGCGTTAAGGAGAGAAATGAAGGAAGAATTAGACGTTGATGTTAATCCAGAAGACCTAATAGGAGTAATTGAAATAATAAAGGAAGGTTTTCACTACGTGATTCTAGATTTCCTTTGCGAAATAAAGCACGGTAAAATTAAGGCAGGGTCAGACGCCCTGGACGCTAAATTCTTCTCTCTAGAAGAAATGAGCAAAATTGCTGTCTCTCCAACTACTATAGAAATGATGAAGAAATATTTTGAAGGAGAAAGAATTCCGCTATTTATTACTGAAACCTCCAAGTAGACTTATCTTTAGTATCAAGAACTTTTATCCCATGAGACTCTAATATGCTCCTTATTTGATCTGATAAATCATACATTTTCTTTTGTCTCAATAAGTTTCTTATTTCTATCATTCCGTCAATGACTTCATAAATCCTTTCATAGGCTAATCCCATTTCTTCATCCATTACTCCGTATATTTCATTGAATATCCTAAATCCATCTAACGCTATAGAAGCGCCCAAGAAATCTCTACTACTCTGTAACTTTGAAAAAACAATGTTTGATATATCATGGATTTTCTTCAATGCTGTTGCAGTATCGAAGTCACTACTCATTGCGTAGTCAAACTCCATAATTTTCTGTATAATTTCTTTCTGTACACCAATATCATCATCTCTTGAGTAACTCTTAGGGCCTTCCTTAAGTATGTCCTTTAAGACTGCAACCGCATCCTTTAACCTCTGTAGTGAAACTTTACTTTGTTCTAAATTCTCGTCGCTGAAATCAATAGGTGATCTATAATGGGATGATAAATACCAATACCTCAGTACATCAGCACTATATTTCTTTATTGCCTCCTTCAGAGTTATTATGTTTCCTAAGGATTTACTCATCTTTTCTCCTCTGATGTTTAAGAAAGCTACGTGCATCCAGTACTTTACCCACGGTTTTTCAGTTAACGATTCAGTCTGTGCTCTCTCGTTTTCATGATGAGGGAATATTAAATCCATTCCTCCGCCATGTATATCGAATTGCTCGCCAAGATATCTGGTTGACATTGTAGAGCATTCTATATGCCATCCTGGTCTTCCCTTACCCCAGGGAGATTCCCAATAAGGTTCTCCCGGTTTCCAAGCCTTCCATAGAGCAAAATCGTAGGGATGTCTTTTTTCTTTAACAAATTCCTCTCCTTGGTTCCATTGATCTTTTCTGGTGTTAGACAATTCTCCATAATTAGGATAAGTGTCGACATCAAAATATACACTACCGCTTTGAGTTACATACGCGTGGCCTTTATCTATTAATCCTTGAACGAAGTTAATAATTTCCTTTATATGTTGGCTTACCCTGGGATGTAAATCAATTTTAACCTTTAATGAAGATAGATTTTCTAAATAATCCTTTGAGTAGTAGTCAACAATTTCGTCCCAAGGCTTTCCAGTCTCTTTAGCTCTATTAATAATTTTGTCGTCTATGTCAGTAATATTTTGAATTCTTATTACATTATAACCTTTGAGTCTCAAGTACCTGACCATTGCATCATAAGCTACGAAAGTTCTTCCATGGCCTATATGGACGTAATCGTAGACTGTAGGTCCGCAAACGTACATTTTAACTATTCCGTTCTCTACCGGAGAAAAATCCTCAAACTTTCGTCCTAAAGTATTGAATACTCTTATCACAAGTAAAAAGAAGTAAACTATCCTTTAAATATAACAGATGTACGTTCTCTGCACTTAGGAATAATGGTTAATTTCTCAGGATTCTCTTTTAGAGTATCAGCTAAATAAATTGAAGTTAGTCCTGCTAACAATACTAATGAAGAAATATTCTTCAGTTTTTCCGTAGAGGGGGGAATTATCCTTTCAGCATTAAGGACTCCTGCAGTTACCTCATCTATGCTTTCGTTACCGATTACTATAGGTAAAAGTAAGTCCTTTCCCCTTGTGTAGCTTTCAACTTCGTTATGGTTAACTTCCGGAATTTCACCGTAAAATGCGGGAGACTTTGCATTCTCGTTAATCTCCTGCTTAAACCTTATCGCTATTGGGAAGTAAGTTGAAGCATAAAATACTGGAATTTTACCTATTATCTTATTGGAAAGTACTTTTCCTTTGTCCTTGTACTTCTCCTTGTTTTCTATTATACCTTCTCTCAATTCGTTCAAATTTATCTTATCAGCTGCAACGCTAGACAGAATTTTAAGTAAAGAAGTTATAAGTACTGGAAAAGAATATCTAGTCTGTGAAAGTCCTTTAACTTTGATAAAATATATTTTTTCCTTATGCTCTTCAGCGATCTTCTGCAACTCACCGTTAGAGGATATTACTACTATTTTAGATCCTTTATCCAGTCCTTCTTTAACAGCCTGAATAGTTTCGCTCGTAGTACCTGAGTAACTCATTGCTATTAATGTTGTGTTGTCGTCCAGCTTCCTTGGAATTCCAGTTATAGCCCTATAATCTACATTATAATCCAATATTTCGGCTATTTTTCCCGGTATATAACTCCCTCCCATTCCTGTAAATACTACTCGGTCAGTTTTTATTTCGAATTCTATTTCTTTAGCTTCTTTTATAGCCTGATCAAAGAGTGAATCCCATTTTAGATAATTTTCAAGCATTCTTTATCGCCAATGCTATACTTATTGCTGGAGGGTTAGAAGTAATATTTACATTAATGCTTTCTAATCCGAATTGTTTAATGTTATGCTTAAAAGTAAGCACAACATCTGAGACTATTTGTGAAACGCAGTCAAGCAGATCCTGAACAATTTTGCTGAATTTATCGTTCGACAGCATTGAAAGTACTGAAGGTTGCATAATGTAAGCATACATTAAGTTAGTCCTTTGAATAAGTTGGAAAAAGTCTGAAAGCGCTTTATCATAATTATTTTCTGAGGTACTCTTATCAAAATTGCTTACTAATTCTTCTTCCTTATCTACTTGTTCCTTAATAAACTGCAGTATTCCCTGTTCTGCTATACTTAAACTAGTTTCACTCAAATTATTTAATTCCTCACGTAGGGAACTTATCTTGTCTTTTGCTATCATGATTATTCATAACGAAATTAAATATAAATCCTTAATCTTTATGAATAATATGGACAAAGTAGTAGTCTTAGGCGGCGGAGCCGCAGGGATGAGTGCATCTTCTAGAGTTAGGAAACTAAATCCTAATGCAGAAATTACTGTCTTTGAAGAAACTAAAATGGTTAGCCATGCACCATGTGGAGTTCCTTATTTTGTTGAAGGGTTATTTAATGATGAAAATCTATTTATGACCTATACGCCTTCTTTTTTTATAGATAAGAGGAAAATAGACGTTAAAATAAATGAGAAAGTTGAAGAGATAGATCTATCCTCAAGGATCGTAAAAGTTAACGAGGAAGGAACTAAGAAGAACGTTGAGTTCGATTATTTAATTATTACTTTGGGTTCAAAACCAAGGAAAATTAACGCTGAAGGAGATAGGATATTTTATGCGCATCATCCAGCAAATGCAGTAGAGTTAAGGAAAGCGCTCTGGGGGTTAAATAAAATAGCGATCATAGGAGGAGGAATATTAGGAGTAGAAATGGCTGAAGCTCTTTCTAACATAGGAAAGAAAGTAGTGCTCATTCATAGAGGAAATTACATCCTTAATAAAATGCTTGATGAAGATATGGGGAAAGTAATTACTTCCAGCATGGATGTAGAGCTTAGATTGAACGAAAGTTTAGAAGAGGTAAGAGAAAGTGGGAGATTAGTCGTAACGGATAAAGGAAAGTATGAGGTCGACGGAACTTTAGTTGCAATAGGCGTAGAGCCTAATGTGGATTTAGTAAAAGATCAAGTTAAGTTAGGAGAAACTAGGGCAGTATGGGTAGATTCCCACATGAGGACTAGCGTTAGAAACGTTTATGCTGCAGGAGACGTCGCAGAGACTATTCACATGGTTACTAAAAGACCCATTTGGATGCCATTTGCTCCAGTTGCTAATAAGATGGGATTCGTTGCAGGAAATAATATAGCTGGAAAGGAAATGGAGTTTCCTGGAGTAGTAGGGACAATGATAACTAAATATAAGGATTACTTTATAGCAAAAACGGGAATTTCAGAGGCAGAGGCAAAACATTACGGTATTAAAGTTTATTCTGCAATGATAAAGTCTAAGACCAGGGCTAGGTATTATCCTGGAGGAAAAGATATTTACGTAAAATTGATTGCAGAAGAAGGTAGTAATAGGATTGTAGGAGGCCAAATAATAGGAGGGGAGGAAGTTTTAGGAAGGATAGATATGTTGGCAGCAATTATAATGAAAGGATTTACTGTAGAGGAGACATTCTTCGTAGAGATGGGATACTTGCCTGCAATAGCTACTGTATGGGATCCAGTAATAATAGCTACTAGGCAATTGATGAAGGCTGAATAGGTATTACGCCATATTTAAATATTTCGATTATTAAACATTAATAGAAGATGCAATCTCAGCAAAATATTATGGAAATACTCAACAGCGTTGTTGTAAAATATGTTTCGAAATATTTAACAATTACATCACTTGATGACTACCGAGATAATGAAAGCCCTTCTACTTTCGAAGGTGAAGATGTATTCTTTGAAGTTCATCCTTCTCGAACAGATCAAGAGTTCTATGCAGTAGATGGAAGTAGTAGGAGCTTTGTTTCTGGAAAAGGTATAATAAGTGTATCAGCAGTTGCTCTCTCCTCTTCCTCAATTCCTATCTACGGTGTTTATCCTTCTTTAGATGGGGAAAAAGAGTTAGAACTAAAAGAGCCCTTTATTGCCGTGGCCTCTTCTGTTCATGAAAATTCTAAAATAGACCCTTACCTTTATTTCGGACCTTACGTCTCTCCTATTTCCATAACTGGAGATCCCTTTTACTCAAGTGAAGGGTTTGAAGTGATAGAAGGAGAAATAAGGTCGGTATTAGAGACTAAGGCCTTAAAAATAGTCAAAGGTAAGGGAAAAGTAATAGTTGATGGCCCTCTTTTTCCTTCCTATTTATATTTAACGTCAAAATTTAAGGAAAAAATTTTGGAAGAAAGAAAAAATGTAATAGATAAGGACTTTTTAGGTATAGTAAAGAGGTTGGACAAATCCAGAAGTTTAATAGATTCAATAGATAATAAAACAAGATCTACCATTTATCAGAAATATAGGATTGATCCTAAAATATTTCTTTCTGACGAGTCTTTTATACTTCACTTGGTTAGGTTTAATTACTCTCCTCCTTACAAGATTCTAGCCTTAGGTCCTTTTTCAAAGAAAATATGTGAAAAAATAAATGTTTATATGTATTATTTGGTAGTTCCTTTTCACCCTTACGTATCGAAGTTTTCGATATTAAGAATAGAGTCATTATCCAAAGATCCATCAATTTTAGGGATTATAGCATCAATGGGAATAACTAAGGACGGGATTCCTCCTTTACTTGCACTGGCTGACTTTAAAGCAAAGAAGATCAGCTTAGCCCTTTATAGATATATTGTATCAATAGTAGAAAGGCTTGGAATTCAAGCAAGTTTTTACAGCAGGCTTTCAGGTGAGGTTGCTTGACCAGTGACGAGTTAATTAACAACATTAAAGATAGAGTTGATAAAGCTAAGGCTTTGGCAATAACTTTAGGCAATATCATAGGAAAAGTATCTCCAAATTCCCCAAATAAGATAGACGAAGAGAATTACACAGTCAACGTAATTATTGATCCTTATACTTATTATAAATATCCATTTTTAGGAAGGATAGGAGTATTTCTCGGGACAGTAGATATAAAGACCCTTTATTTCATTTTATTGAGAGTAATAGGGTACGAAAGAAGTGATGTAAAGTCGTTTCTCTTTGATAATAATAATTTTGTAAGTAATGTTGAGGAGGAAACTCCAGGAACTTTGATAAATAATGTTACGCTTAAATGTGAAATGCTCACAAAAGTCGATATACTTTCGTCGTCAGAACCTTCTCCTGCAGATGTTGTAATAGAACCTCAATCTCCAGTAGTCCTACCCAATGCTGATTTAATAGAGAGATCTTTAAGCCTAAATAGAGGATTACTAAAGATAGGTACTTTGGATTATTTAGACTTAGACGTGAAAGTCAGCCTAAGCCTGGACGATTTAAATTATCATGCATTGATCATTGGAACTACTGGAGCAGGAAAGACTTCCTTCATTAAAGACCTAATCTCCGGTTTATACGTATTAGGTGAAGAAGGAACTAAAGTATTTATATTAGACGCGACGGGAGACTATTACCATGTTTTCCTTCCTCCGGATTTTACAGATAAAGGAGTAAAGCAAGGCATTGACGAATTTGAGAAATTATATGGCAAGCTGAATAAAATGGAAACAGACGTAATATTTCCAGTAACCAAAACTTGGATTAGAAAATATGCCAGATCAGGAAAAGTGGAATCTATTACTTCCGCTTACCACGATCTTTACGTTAAGCCATTATTACAATATCTTGATATTAAGGGGCTAAAAGTTTACTCCTCAGTAGTAGGTAATCAAATAATTTTATCCAATAGCCAGTGGAATTCTAAGATAACTCTTCATCCATTCTTCTTTAAATATAAGGACGTTAGGAAAATATTGTATAAACTTAATCCTTATTTTAGTGAGCAAGCTTCCCATTTCCTTAAAATATTCTCATCAAGTAAAGAAGCTAAAGAATGTCAAACTTTGGAGGAATTGATAGACATTCTAGACGACTCCGAATTTGATAAGTTCAAACTACATAAGAGTACTAGAGAGAACATCTTAAGGGGTCTGTATTTACTTAGGGAAACTGAATTATTTGATTTAAAGGCTCAAAGAGATCTCTTGGTAAGTGTCACTAAAAACTCTGGTAGTTTAATAATCTTTGATACATATAATGGAGAGCTTGATGACCTTTCTCAGAAGATATTAACTTACTATTTCCTTGATAGATTATTTGCCTTTAGGGAAAGACAAATGAGAGAAGGGAACATTAAGGGAAGATTTCTTATAATAATAGACGAAGCTCACAGATTTTTCCCTTCAAGTAAAGGCGGAGAAGAGGATACAAATTATGTTAAAAGGGTTGCAGGAAAAATAGCTACAATGATGAGGTTAGGAAGAAGGAGAAAAATAGGCTTTATATTTTCAACTCATAACCCTTCAGATCTTAGCGATATAATAGTTCAGCTAGCCAACACAAAATTTATCTTTCGTATAAATAAGGAAATTGCAGAACAGCTAGGTTTAACTCCTACCGAGGCTAAAATACTCAGCTGGGAGAGGAATGGTATTGCTTATTTAGTTTCTCCATGGCTTAGGCAGGGGAAGGTAAAAATTAAAGTTCCTGTTCCACCTCCTATAGGACATTATGATTTATCGAAGACGTGATGAAAATGATTAAAGAAGAGCTTCTCTCATACATAAAAGAAGGTAGGAAAGAAGATTTCCTTAAGAGGATATCATCAATCATGCCTCCTTCAGACGATGTCAGTATATCTTTAGGTAAGTTGGGACTTTACGAGTATATTGTGGATAGAAAAGGCTTCTGCTTAATTCAAACAGCGGAAGATGAGTATTTACCTTATCTTTCATCTAATGAAAAAAGGATCGAGTTCCATCAAATACCCAAATCTTTAGTAGACAAGATGGATTACACGAAAGTGCTAGAGCAATTGAAAGCTATACTGGAGCAGTTTGGGAGAAGAGATAAAAAGTACCTTTCTTTATCAAAAGAAATAGGTGATTTAATTGAAACTCTCAGAAACTAAGATAAGAACGCAGAATATTGTTCATTATGAGCAAACAAATTTTATGGGAAGACTTCACGGAGGAGATATGCTAAAATTCCTTGTAGATGCAGGAATGCTCTCTGCAATAAAAGTTGCTAAATCCACAAGCGTTATTGCCTCACTAGATAATGTCGTATTTAAAAAAGGAGCAAACCTAGGAGATATAATCGAGGTAGAAGCCTATGTTGCATATGTAGGAAACACTTCAATGGAAGTTGAAATGTCTGCGCGTAAAGGAGATGAGAAAATAGTTACTGCTACTGGAGTTTATGTTAAGATAGATGATAATTTTAAGCCTCAAAGAGTAGGGGAAATAATTGATTATGAAAACGAGGAGGAGAAAGAAATAATCGAAACAGCAATGAAAAGAAAGAAGGAAAGATTAAGAAAGACTAGAAATAACCAAGACCAGACAAAGGGATTAAAGTTCAGGTTGACTAATACAGTGTATATTTCTCCTGATTTAACTTACGATGGAAAAATAATTTCTGCAGGAAAGCTTCTTAAAATGATGGATGATCTAGGAGGATCCTTAGCTTTAAAGTTCATAGGCTATAAGGGCTATGATAAATACTCGGACACTGTAGTCACTGTTGCAGTATCTAACATGAGTTTTTGCTCTCCAATAAAGTTAGGGGATATAATAGAGATTAACGCTGGATTATCGTATGTAGGCAGGACTTCTCTCGAAGTCTTAATTAACGTTCTTAAGAATGGCAATGAGAAAGTTACCGAAGCATATTTCTCCTACGTAAGAGTTGACAACGAAGGTAAACCGAAGGAGATGCCTAAGTATTATCCAGAGACTGAGGTAGAGAAGAAACTTTGGCAAGATGCTATAAAAAGGAGGAATTTACAAGTTAAAGAGAAAAATCTTTAATTGAAGCTGGAATTTTCTCATGATGAATTATTTATCCTTGGTAGTAATGCTTGTTACGTATTCTTTAATAGCCACTCGAGGAATTACTAAGATACCTCCTTGGGCTTCAATGTTTTTTGGGGGAGTATTAATGATCCTCTTTGGAGTATTAACTCCAGAAAAGGCTCTATCTGCAGTTAATCTAGATGTTATTCTCTTCTTAATAACAATTTTCACCTTCGCCTCAGCTTTAGAAGTTTCAGGCTTCCTTAAATACTTAGCTTACGCAATAATTTCAAAATTTAAAGAGCCAGATAAAGTACTCTTTAGCGTTTTAGTTACTTCCGGATTGCTCTCAAATTTAGTTACTAACGATGGACTGTCCGCAAGCTGGACTCCAGTAATTTTGGAAATAAAAAAAGAAATGAAAGTTGATGAAAAACCTTTCCTTTACGCTCTAGCTTTTGGAGTTACAATAGGTAGCGTAATGTTTCCTACGGGTAATCCTCAAAACCTGTTGATAGCCCTAGATTCGGGAATAAAGGATCCTTTCCTAAAGTTTATAGAATACTTGACAATACCTACTTTACTTAACCTGGTCTTAACTTATCCTGTTTTGAAGATAATATTCAGAAAATACTTGCCTAACTTGAGAATTAATCCAGACAAAATAGAGATAGAGAACAAGAGGTTAGCTTATTCGTCCTTTGTACTTTTACTTATAACTGTAGTATCTTTTTTCACGCTTAGTTATTTAGGTATAGATATACTCTTGGGCTCTTTAACGACTTCCTCAATTTTACTTTTAATATCTTCTGAGAGAAGAGATATTATAAGAAGAGTAGATTGGAGTACTATAATTTTCTTCATAGGTCTATTTATATTTACAGAAGGGATATTTTGCGGCGGAGTGATCTCTGCAATGGCAAAATTCTTACCACCACCTACTTCGGTTCTTCTAATATTCATTTCTTCAATTCTTCTGAGCCAAATTTTATCAAACGTTCCGCTCGTCGCAATTTATATTCCCATAATGTTTGAATATCATTCTACATCAATTGCAGACTGGTTAGCTTTAGCAGCAGGAAGTACAATAGCCGGAAACCTTACGCTAATAGGAGCAGCAAGTAATATAATAATTTCGGAGGCATCAGAAAATAGGGGAGGAAAAGGATTCGGATTTTTTGAATTTATAATATATTCCCTACCGGTCTTACTGCTGAATTCTATTATTCTTTATTTATTTCTTGTGTTGGAAGCTCCTTGATACTGCAAGTAACTGCATTTCATTGGTACCTTCAGCGATCTCCATTATTTTAGCATCTCTATAGAGTCTCTCAACTTTTGAACCTCTATTTAATCCGTGGCCTCCGAATATGTGTAACGCTGTTCTAGTTGTTTCAGCTGCGGTAACTGCAGCAAAATACTTTGCCATAGACGCTTCAGTTAATGCCTCAACTCCTTCATCTAAGAGAGAAGCTGCTCTCCAAGTTAAGAGTCTTGCAGCTTCAACCTTTATGTAAGCATCAGCTAAATTGAAGCCTATCCATTCCTGCTCTATTAATGCCTTTCCGAACTGCTTTCTAGATGCAGCTCTATTAATAGCTTCTTCTACTGCACCTCTTGCAATTCCTACTGCAATTCCAGCGTAACCGTTCCTACTTATCATTAACGCTTTTATTGCTCCTTTAAACGCATCTCCCTCTTTGCCTATTATAGAGTCCTTTGGAATCCTTACATTGTTGAATTTAACGTATGATACTCCTGCCCCTCTAATACCCATCAAATCCAGTTTATGAATTTCTATTCCTGGCAGTTTGGAGTCTATCAGAAGAAGGGATATCCCAGTCTTATCTCCGGGGTTACCGCTAGTTCTTGCTAGAACGACCATTTTACTAGAGAACGACGCTGCACTCGTGAAGATTTTCTCCCCATTGAGTACTAGCTCATCTCCGTCAGGTTTCGCATTAGTCTGTAATGCTCCTAAATCTGATCCTGCTGCAGGTTCAGTTAAGGCTACTGCGTAAATTTCCTTAGCTTTTATACCTTTTTCTATCCAATCTTTTGCGGAATCTCCTCCAACTGAGACAAGTAACTGAAGTGCGTTAAGTTGAGTATGAAGGCTGTGAGAAGCTCCTCCGCTTTCCGTCCCTAACTCTTCTGTTGCTATGGCAAAAGCTATTTCTCCTAAACCTAAACCTCCGTAATTTGTTGGTATTTTCATTCCTAGTAAGTCCATTTCTCCGAAGTCCTTGACTATCTTATCTCCTCCGTCGTTTGTTTCATCCATGGTCTTAGCGTAATCCTTTACAACTTTTTGTGTATAATCTCTTACTTTATTTCTATATTCTTCCAATTCTTTTGAAAGTTCAAACATAAATCTCGTTATATAAAGAGTATAAGCAATATTAAATCTTATCTTATGAAAGGAATAATTCCTAGTTACAGTTTTTATTATGGAAAAAGAGGATAGATTTAAAACTATGAGAATTAAGAGATTAGTAAGGGGTATCTAGCCCTGGACAGCCCCGTAGAGGGTAAGGATGAAGAGGGTCTCCTGCCGTGTTGATATATTTTCTTCAAATAATTCTAACGTCCATAATGCTTACTCATGTTTCCATTTTAGATTTAAAATATAGGGAGGTAGATTTTAAGATCTGGCTTATTTACCTTCCTTTAGTAGTATTTCTTGTTTTTTATGTACATTTCATCAACTTATTCCTTTATTCCTATTCTTTAGGAGTTTCAATTTTGGTATTTTACGCATTTTATAGGTTATCTCTAGTAGGAGGAGCAGATCTTATAGCAATTTTTATTATTGGTTTATCAAATCCTGTAGTCCGTCCATTCTTTTTTCCAACCCTTTCAGAATTGGGGATAGAACCGCTAACTGTAATTCTTTACTCTTCACTTTCAATCTTTCTAGTTAGCTTATACAACTTAGCTAAGTATTTCAAATATACTAAAGGAATGCCCTTAAGTAAGAGAATAGTTTTTGCCTTAAGTGCTAAAAGAATGAAAGTTAAAGACTTCCTTAATTCTAGCTTTCTCTTTCCTTTGACGCAGATTGATGATAGCGGTAATGTAACTCTTAGGAACACATTCTCTATTGAAGAAGATGATAAAGAATGGAGGCAAAAATTCAGGAAACTAGTTGAGGAAAGGAAAATTGCTGAGGATTCATACATTTGGGTAGCTTGGGGAGTTCCAGTTCTTCCTTTTATTCTCGTAGGCTATCTGTTAAGTCTCGTAATAGGTTTTCCATTTACATGAGAACTAATAAACCTCAAAAATAATTTCTACATGACTTGTATGTATCTAAAATAAAAATTATAGCCGAAAGCTCAAGCGAGCTTGCTAAAAAAGTTAAGAAAAGTTTGGACGAACTAGGGTATTCTATAGTTGACAGAGATGAGGAAGTCGACGTCTATTTTTATCCTATAGAGGACGTAATTTATAGGGTTAAAAGATTCTCCGCTAAGACTCCTATAGTAATAGCAATAACTGAAGATGGAAATTACGTTATTCCATTATTTAAGGAGAAGTGTGGCGGTTCATTTATAGCTGGAATAATAGCGGATCTTTTAGGCTCTCAGCTAATTTTGACTTCTAGAACTTTCCAGCAAGGAGTTTATAGCATTCAAGAATTCGCATGGGTTAATGGCTTAGAAATAATGAATAAGGAAAAAATTGATGATTTTGAGAAAAAATTATTAAATTCTGGAAAATTGAAAGTTTACTCAAAAATTAATATTCGTACAATTGAAGGGTACGAGCGAACAGGAAAGGAGAATGAAGCCGATATTATAGTTAGTGAAGAAGAAAGCCCCAATATTGAAGATGAGAAAATAGTTATGAAACCTTTATCGATAGTTATTGCTATATCTTACTCCAATAATACTCCTAAAGAGGCTATTTATTATTCGATAATTTCTACATTAAAATCCATAAATATTCTGAGAAATACAGTAAATTTTATAATTACATCAGAATTGAAAAATGGAGATAAGAAAATCCAAGAAATAGCAAAGTCATTCAATTCTACAATTATTTACGTTAAGGAAAAACAGCCTTGTGAACCTTCTTTAGATTTTGTTAACGCAAGGGTAATATTGAAGAAGACTAAGAGAGCTTACGGGGTATTAACTTGTTTAGGAGTAAAATGAATTAAAAGAGAATAAAGAGAAAAGAAAATATGAAAATTTATAATCAAGTCCTTGATGAGTACGTGGAAATTAAGAGACCTTTAGAAAGAATAGTGAGTTTAGATCCTGCAACTACAGAAACTCTATTTTTCTTAGGTATTGGAGATAAAATTATAGCTACTGACGCGTTCAGTTATAGACCTGAAGAAGCAAGAAGATTGCCTAAAATAGGAAGTTATACTCACGTTAAACTGGATTTCTTAGAAGAGAAGAAGCCAGATTTAATTTTCTCTACAACTGGAGCACAAAAGGAATTAACGAAGAAGTTGATAAACATGGGGTTCACGGTTTATCCAACACAAGTTGCAACGAGCATAAGTAAAATTATAGATAACGTAATAATTATTGCTGATGTTGTGAACAGAAAAATGGAAGGTAGAAAATTAGCAAACGAGCTGAGAAGCAAAATTATTGAGAATTATTATCTGGGTAATACTAAGGTTTACGTAGAATTTGACTTAGGAGGGGCAATAACTATGGGTTTTGCAAGTCATGTAAGCGATGCAATTTCTATCGTTGGAGGAAGAAACATTTTTGACGATAAAGAGGAGGCTTATTTTACTCCAGATGATAAGGAAATAATTGAAAGGCATCCAGACGTGATTATTTATGAACCAAAGAGGCTTACGGAGTATGAGAAAGAAAGATTTGTTAAAAAACTTGAAGAAAGAGGATTACAGGAATTTAAAGACAAGGTTATATTCACTAAAGGTGACTATCTAGCTCACATGGGTCCGAGCTTTATTCTAGACACGATACCTTGGTTAAGGTCACTTCTTGCGTCTAGATAATAACTCATAAATAAAGGCTATGGCAGCTATAGCAATTCCTCCCACAGTTACGATTTCCATTATTGTAGTCATTATTCCAAGTCCATTATAGAAACTTGTTATGAAGTCAGCGTTAAAAATACCATATGTATAAGTGATATTTTGCGAAGTGCTATCATCATTTATAATTTCCATGTAATAAGTTCCAGGAGATAGGATTACGCTGACCATACTTTGTTTATCGCAGACTACATGCATTACATTACTACCATTAAGTATCGATATATTACCGTTGCCAGATTTTATGAAAGCAATTATCGAATTATTTTCTTTGGTAATGTTAAATGTTAAAACTATCTTACCTGCACCTCCAGGAATAGTAACACTTGAGTAGTGTTTAACATACTGGTGGTTAACTATAGAATAATTTGGAAAATATAATGGTAAGAGCACTATGCCAGCTAATCCTATTAGAAAAATTATAACTCCTATAATGATTACCTTAAAATTCATAACGAGTTATTCTATAATCAAGTTTTTATAACTATTCTAAACATTAGACATATGGCTGATCAAGAAATTAGTTGAGGTACTAGATACAACACTAAGAGATGGAGCACAAACTACTTCTGTATCATTCACACTAAATGATAAAATAAGAATAGCGTTAGCATTAGATGATTTAGGAATACATTACATTGAAGGAGGATGGCCTGGGTCAAACCCTAAGGATGAGGAATTCTTTAAGGAAATAACTAAATATTCACTAAAGGCTAAAGTAGCAGCTTTTGGTAGCACTAAGAAAAAAGGAGTAAAAACTGAGGAAGATAAGAATCTAAATGCAATTTTAGATTCTGGAGTAAAAACGGCAGTACTTTTCGGTAAATCTTGGACGCTTCACGTTACTCAAGTTCTAAAGGTAAGTAAAGAAGAAAACCTTGAACTCGTATACGACAGCATAAAATACTTGAGAGATCACGGGTTAGAAGTTATTTTTGATGCAGAACATTTCTATCAAGGATATAAGGAGGATAAGGATTATGCATTAAAAGTAGTAAAAACTGCAGAAGAAGCAGGAGCTTCAGTAATAGCATTAGCGGATACTAATGGAGGTACATTACCTCATGAAATATACGAAATTACTTCAGAAGTAGTAAAACAAGTAACGGCAAAAGTTGGGCTTCATATGCATAATGATTCCGGTTGTGCAGTAGCAAACACATTAATGGGCGTTCTAGCGGGGGCAAGGCACGTTCAAGGTACAATAAACGGTTTAGGAGAAAGAACAGGAAATGCTGACCTTATTCAAGTAATTCCAAATTTACAGCTTAAAATGGGCTTTAATGTCATTCCAAATCTGACTAAGCTAAAAATCATATCAAGTCTTGTTTACGAACTTGCAGGCTTACATCCTAATCCTTATCAACCGTTTGTCGGAGATAACGCTTTCTCACATAAGGCAGGGGTTCATGCTGACGCAGTAATGAAAGTACCGAGAGCTTACGAGCATATAGATCCTTCACTAGTTGGAAACCAAAGGAGGATAGTAATATCTGAACTTGCAGGCTCATCCAATTTGCTAAACTATTTGGATAAAATTGGAATAAGAATTGATAAGAAAGATGAAAGATTAAAGAGTGCCTTACAGAAAATCAAGGAAATGGAAAATAAAGGTTATAGCTTTGATTTAGCTCCTGCATCAGCAGTCCTTCAAATCCTTAAGGAACTAGGGATTTATACGAGGTTTATAGACCTACAATACTGGAAGGTTATAAACGAGAGCGACAACCTATCCTTAGCAGTAGTCAAAGTTAATTCTCAGTTACAAGCTTCTGAAGGAGTAGGTCCGGTTCATGCTTTAGACGTCGCTGTGAGGAATGCTTTACAGAAAATTTATCCAGAGATTTCAAAAGTGAAGTTAATAGATTATAGAGTAGTCTTACCTGGAGAAGTAAAGAATACTGAAAGTCTAGTGAGGGTAACTATAGAATTTACTGACGGTAAGGAAAACTGGAGGACTGAAGGAGTTTCAACTAGCGTAATAGAAGCTTCTGTTTTAGCCTTAGTAGACGGTCTTGATTACTATCTTCAAGTTAGCAAGAAGTTAAAAACCGAAATCCTTAACTAATACTGTGAACAACTGGGATCCAGGTGCCACTTCGGCTAATAAAGGAAAGTTTCACACTTTAATGAGATTTCTCAGAATAGAGCAAACTCTCTTTAGTTTACCAATGGCTTACTTAGGTGCTTTCGTCGCAATAAGAGGAATACCTCCAATTCAAACTCTTTTTCTCATATTCTCTGCGCTATTCTTCTTAAGGATCGCAGGGATGACTAATGATAATTTAGCAGATAGGGAGATTGACGCTAAAAATCCTAGAACTAAAACAAGACCTTTAGTTACTGGAGCAATAAAAGTGTGGGAAGCTAAAGCTCTAATAACAATGGGGTTAGCAGGCTTTTTCATTTCAGCATATTTTGTGAACTTTTGGGCTTTCGTTCTATCTCCTGTAGTCGCATTAATAGTAATGAGCTATCCTTACATGAAAAGATATACTGCCTTTGCCAATTATCACTTAGCTTCAATACAAGGTTTAGCCGTATTTAGCGGTGCAATAGCGAGTGCAGGCCTTTATTATCATTCATTGTACTGCGTACTGAAAGCAATTCCTTGGCCTTTCGTTATAGCCACAATCTTTTGGGCTTTAGGCTTTGATTTATATAATCACATTCCAGATGCAGAATTCGATAAACAAATGGGCCTGCACAGTTTTGCGGTGCTTTTGGGAAATTTTGCATTAAAATTTGCCGGATTAAATCAACTGACTTCGGTACTTCTTGATTTCCTTGCAGATTTCATGTATAACCTAGGTCCCATAGCTTATGGATCTACAATTGCTCATGGATTAATAATGGCTTATGCTTATTATTTAGCAAATAAAGGTAACTTCGGTTCCGCGTTCTATTATAATATTTACTCGTCGATAGTGCTAGGTCTAGGAATAGATATAGACGTCCTTTTAGGGATACCTAAGTTTTTTTAGACTTCTAAATATAGATATTTTTGGGTCGGGTAGGGTGGGGAGTTCCGCCACCTCCTATTCCCGCATGGCGTAAAGCGGGCACCAGTAACTCCTATTCCACAACACGTGGCAGTCTATGGGCCGGGTTGAACAATGAAGGCCGCCCAGTAGGGCTGGCGGCTATGGTCTCCTCCTCTGGAGGGAGGAGGGGAACCATACTTGCCGGGAGAATCTGCTAGATCCGGAAGGGGGCAGCAGTACCCGGACGTCAGCGCTTACCGGTCACCGGTCGGAGGTAGGCCCGGGGTAAACCCTAGACTGTCGGCGGTCGTGGAATAGGAGATCCGGCCCATAAAGAATTGGAAGTACTGAGGATCTTGATGTTTTTGCTAGATACTGATATACTGATATATGATAATCAAGAATAACATGGATTGAATTATGAGTAGCAGTTTTTATGGAATCTCTGCTTAAATATTTTCATTTTACAGTGTAATAAAACAAATTTTATCCATTTTACAATGAAGAGATCTTAGACTTTACAGCGAGTTATTTAATTTCTTTCTATTGTTATCGTTTTTAAGGTTACGTAACTTTGCAAGGATTTTACGATAAATGCTATATGGTGTTAAAAATATGAAAAGTTTAGTTGTCCAAATCAATAGTGCAGGGATTCTCCACTGCTCATTAAGCTGGAGTCGTCACTGAATACTCATAGATAAGGTAAGATCCAAATGTTAATCTCTTATGTTGACATTAGATTATTTAATCTTCGTATGCCAAGAATTGGGAGAGAGTGACTATAGTTATCTAAAAAGTCCAAGTCCGTCATATATTACGATTTTATCCTCTAGCATCTTCTCTATAATTCTATCTTTCAATTCGTCCTTGGATAACACTATTATATCTGCTGAAAATCCTCTCTTTAGTCTATAAATCTCGTAAGCCTCTTCTATTTTATCTTCAACTCTTTCTAGGAAGACCATGAAATCGTAATCGCTGGAAGGCCAATAATCTCCTCTAGCCCTACTACCGAATAACACGATAGTAACTTTACCTGCATATTTTTCTTTTACCTTCTCTACAAAATCTTTCACTATTTTCTCCACAAGATATTAAAGCTCTCAAAGAAAAAAGGCGTTGTGGTTGAAAAGTTTTGGTTAAGTAAGAGTGATGAGTTTTATTCTATTGCTAAAGAAATGGTTGACAGAGGATACTATTGGTTTTCATGTTTTGCCTCTCAACAAAGTATAGAATTTCTTTTGAAAGGAATAGAAATAAAATACACGGGATCTCACACTTTCACACACGACTTAAGCGAACTTTTGCAAAAAGTAGAGAAAATCCTAGGAGTTAATGCTACGGAGGAAGTTTATCAGGCTTGCGATTTTTTAACTCCGCATTATACAATCTCTAGGTATTCCATGGTGACTAGTTACGATAAAAGGAAAGCTTTAGAGTGCATAAAGATGAGTGAAATTGTAAGGAATTGGGTAAATTCGCGAATAAAGCCTTAATAGCAGTTTTTAGAAAATTTCATATGGCTCAAACAGAATTCGTATTTGAGGAAACCGTAAGAATTTACGATACTGATATACAAGGAATTGCGCATTACGCTTCTTATTATAGATTTTTTACTAATGCTATAGAAAAGTACATGAAAGATAAGGTAGGAATAAATTACCCTATAGTTAATGATAGTCTGTGGTTTGTAATAGTTGAGTCTCACGCTGTTTATAAAAGACCTATAAGGCTTGGTGATAGAATATCTGTAGTCTTATCTCCTAAGGCTTTATCAAAAAAGATAGTAAGGTTTGATATGGCTATTTTTAGAGACGGAGAGAAAACAACTGAAGGTTATATAACTCAAGCATCAATAAATCCTAAAACTTGGAAAGCAATAGAACTTCCAGTGGAATTACTTAATAAGATAACTACAATTTGAGAAATTTTACATATTGCTCATATTTTCTATAGAAATTCCCATAATAAAGGGAAATTTCACCTACTTTCTTATTATTTTTCTTTAAATCGTAAGTTAACTTGTTTAGCCCTCTATCGTAAGATAAAGTAGGTCCTTCAACCTTATACCCTTCTGTAGAGGCTTTGTTAATAATTTCATCTAGTGATGAAAAGAATTCCTCTTTTGTACAATCTATTTCTTTTTCCTGTTGTAGAAGCTCAGAAATCGAGGAATTACTCAGTATTTCCTTTAACATAAGAATAAATATCCTACTATATATTTAAAAGGATCATCTTCTCCATATAGTTTTACCGTTTCTCCTTATTTCAAGGACTCTATGAATCGGTATTACAGTTTCTCCATCAGTCAAATAAATGTAATAATTATCAACTCTTTCAATTCCAGTAAAAGGAATTTCTGCATTAACTAAAAACCTATCAGAGATTACTAGAGTGAACTCAGAAATCTTATCTCTATATTTCCATAAAACCATATTTATTGCATCCTTAATTCTGGTCAACAAATTCGGATTGTAGAAAGTGTTAATAAAGATTATTAGTAAATACAATAGAAGAGCCTTCCAATTATACAGATGCTTATAAATATAATATGTATAAACTATCTATGATTTAGTTATTATCAATAGATTAATGTATAATTAAACTGTCAGATTTATCTATAAATTATTAAAAGGTTATTTCGTAATAATTCGTAATGTACGAAATCCTAGATTATAAGGCAGATCCAAAATCTTACATTTATGTAAAAGTCATGGAAGGGCTTATGGAGAGTAAACTAGCCTTGGAAATGCTAAGAAAAGGAATGATTACAAATGCTTCATCAAAAGCTTTCATCGCTGTTAAAGCAATAATTAGCGCCCTAATAGTAAAAAATTTTGATAAAATTATAAAATTTAAATCTGAAAAGGAGAAGGAATGGTATGAGAGAGTAGGATATTCTGCCCCTACTACGGGTCTAATTGGCATTTCTTACGATTTAGCAAAGCTAGGTTACGACGTTCAATTAATAATTAAAACTGCATTACTTCTTCACTCGTTTTCCTATAATGGCTTTGATCCTAATTTTGTAAATTATAAAGATAAGGATGAAGTGGAGAAGGATATAATTACAGTGATAGAATTTATAAAAAATAATATTAAAAAATATTTTGAAGATATTTGGAACGAAAATCTGGAAAGCTTATTGAAGGAGATTAGCTAACATTTTCCTTATATCTCTATGTAGAGTTAAACTTTATATTTAAGCCTAGTTAACCTAAGGATTACAAGAGTGAACGCTAAACATCTTTTCCTACTTTTCTCTGGAGTATTTAATGTGGTCTTCTTTTTGCAATTCTAATTTATTGATTATTAACATTAAATATTCTAAATTAGAAAATTCTCTCATAATAAATCTGGCTAAATCTCTATCTTCCTTAACTTCTTTATCATGAACTTTATTTCCCACTTCTTACAAACCACAATAAAGGGAATAGAAAGTATATTTAAAAATCCTTTTCTTTCCGCTTAATATCTCATTAGAAATAATAGTGATAGTAACTATGAAGTTCCAATGCTATAAATAGCATCAGAGCTCCTAAAATAATCGCAATCCCATTTATTATAGGGTTATCGTAAGAGAAGTGTGCTAAAGCTATCCTCTTCCATCTCCCATTTACCTTGCGGTATATTCCTCTCTCAGTAAAAATATCAAGGAGCATATGTGAAGGGCCTACCATAACACCGTCAATGACTGTAACTATAGGTAGGAGGTAACTGGGGAAAAGTAAATAGATAATGATAGAAATAGGCACAGGAGGTAATAATCCCCAAGCTATGCTCCTCGTTAATGTGTGAGTCCTAGGAGTCCTGCTTATATATCTCCCTCTGATTTCATGCCCCAAAGAATCAATGAGGTTATTTACAATCACCGAGAGAACTCCTGAAATTACAACAATTTCCAGAAAATTATTCAAGAAAAGTGAATCAATGAGGGAAAGTAGACCTAAAGAAAATACGTAATGTGTTCTGAGCTTCATCACAATAATTATTTTTATTAATATTTGAACTTTGCCAAGCAACATTTATAAGTAATTAAAACTATATAGCATACCGTGACCTACTGGCTAATACCAATTCAAGAGGATATGTGGGATACCATTCGCTCTGAAGGAGTTTACGGTTATAAGCAAGACTTAAGCCAATACATAGCTAAGGGAGATTACCTAATAATCTACGTAAGTAAATACTATGCTAAAGTCTATGGAGGGAAAATTGTAGGCGTAGTGAAAGTATTAACTGAATGGTACCATGACGAGACCCCAGTTTTTCCAGAAGAAAAAGTTAGGAATAGAGCACTTTTTCCATACAGAGTAAGAGTAGAACCAGAAGTAACAGGAGTCTGCGAGTTCAAATCAATCTTAGATAAGATAGTTTTTATTGAAGATAAAGCCCAGCTAGCAAAATATCTGAGGAATGCCCCTGCAAACTTAAAGAGACCCATACCTGAGCAGGACGCAAAACTAATAGAAGAATGCCTTAACGGACATATTTAAAATTATATTTTTTTATTTTATTAACTTTCTATTCATTCTCTAACATATACAGTCTATATAGTACTATATAGCAATTCGTTAATATATAGGTAACATATTTAACCTACTACTCTATATAGTAGCTTGAAACGTAATGAGTAAATCGCCGTTCAGTAGCATTGATGGCTTAAAATTAACTTTCAATCATATAAAAATTTGGTACACATCAGGAATGGGATTTTTTACAGACGCTTATGATTTATTTATCATAGGCGCAATAATAGACATCTTTGAAGCATACGCTCTTCCCGGCTTTCGACTAAATACGTTTTATGAAGGAATCCTAGCTTCGTCGTCTATAGTAACAGCAATATTAGGACAATTAATATTTGGAATCCTAGGGGATAAGTTAGGCAGAAAGAAAATTTACGGAGTAGAAGCAAGTTTACTGTCAGCAGGCGCGTTTTTGAGTGCGTTCTCTCCTAATTTGATATGGCTATTAATATTCAGGATGATTATGGGCTTTGGAATCGGCGGAGATTATCCTATCTCAGCAACAATAATGAGTGAATACGCTAACGTTAAGGATAGAGGAAAATTAATAGCTTTAGTCTTTGCAAATCAAGGGATAGGAACATTAGCTGCAGTAGCTGTAGGAGCAATTTCAGCATTTACTTTACCTCCTGATATAGCCTGGAGAGTTATGGCGGGTGTAGGAGCAATTCCTGCTGCAACAGTAATATACTTAAGGAGGAAAGTTCCTGAAACTCCTAGATATGCGGCATTAGTAAAAGGAGATTTAAAAGAAGCAGAAAGGGGAGCATCTTTTCTAGGTGCAAAGCTGAGTATAACCAGATCAGAAGTTAAGAAACTGAACTTCTCAGGATTTCTAGGTAAATACTGGAAGTTGTTAATAGGAACTGCAGGCACTTGGTTCATGCTAGACGTTGCATATTATGGGACAGGAGTTTACTCAGGCCCAATAGTTTCTTCAATTTTAGGTAAACCTTCAAGTATAGGCCAGGAGATAGTATTTGCAGGGATTCCTTTCATAGTTGGTTTCTTTGGTTACTTTACTGCAGTGGGTTTAATGGATAAATTAGGTAGGAAAGTAATTCAGACACAGGGCTTTGTTATGATGGCAGTACTTTACGCTATAGTTAGTGCGGTTACAGTAGTTACTGCGACTAAGATTTCTGGTTTCCTAATTCCTGCAGGAGAAACATTGGCAATTTATGCGTTAACTTTCTTCTTCATAGACTTTGGTCCTAATACTACTACATTCGTAGTTCCTGCAGAGGTTTATCCTACATCTTATAGAACTACTGGTCACGGGATCTCAGCTGCCGCGGGTAAAATAGGAGCAGCGATTTCAACATACTTATTCCCTAGTTTGATGCAATCTATAGGACTGAAGAACTTACTGTTAATGTTAGCGATAATTAGTGTAGTAGGTGCTTTGCTAACTATTGCATTTGTGAAGGAACCTAAAATGAAGAGTTTAGAAGAATTAACTGGTGAGCTAGAAGCAGAAAAGGAAGAGGTAAAGCAATAAGGATAATTATTTTTATATTCTATTTAATTATAGGTGAAAAATTGCAGTATCAAATTCTTGGAGACGATATTCAATACGTTAAAGTTTTCTTAAACCCTGGAGAGAAAATATATGCCGAAGCTGGACATTTAATGTCAAAGAGTTCTACAGTAGCAATTCAAGCTAAAATGAGGGGAGGGATTCTTTCGGCAATAAAGAGGGAATTAACGGGAGCAACGTTTTTTGTAACTGAGCTTGTAGGTCCAGGAGAGGTAGATATAGCGGGAGTTTTTCCTGGAAAAATAGTTCCTATAGAACTTAACGGTAGAGGTTTGCTGGCAGAATCTCACTCCTTCTTGTTTGCAGAAGATACAGTAAATTACGACGCAAAGCTTGCTCCACTTGCTCCAGCAATCTTAGGAGGAGAAGGATTATTTCTTGCAACATTTAACGGTGTAGGTAAAATTTTCCTTCACGCTTACGGCGGTCTTTACGAGGTTTCGCTAATGCCTGGGCAAAGCATAGATATAGAGGCTTCCCATCTCTTAGCTTTGGAGGAAGGAGTACAGTTTACGGTAAGTAGAGTAGGCGGTTTTAAAACGATGCTTTTTGGCGGAGAAGGTCTCTACTTCGTTAAAGTTACAGGTCCGGGTAAAGTTTGGGTTCATTCAATTACTGCACAACAGATGGCCTCAGCCTTAGCTCCATTCCTTCCTGGAGGTCAGAAGGGAGGTTTACCTTTCTAAATAGTTCTATATAGCTAATAGTAAGTTATATTTATTTTTGTGTTTTGTTATATAGTCACATGCCTTATGCAGTATCAGTAGACCTAGGCGAAACTTTAGTAGGCTTTAGACCAAGGTCTTACGAGTACATGCTAGGAATACTTAAGGATTATGGATATAAGATTGATGAAAAGACATTTTTTAGATCTTTGGTGAGAGTTATGAGCAAGAATAATTTTGCTAACGATGAAGGGTTAAATCCGGTTAACTTACATGACCTCTTTTACGAACTTGGGATTCATCCTTGTAAGAAAATTATGGAAGAGATAGCGTCTAGAGATAAATACCAGGATTATTTCCTTTATGAAGATGCAGCCGATTTCCTAAAGGAAATAAAAAAGAAGTACAAGGTAGTTATAGTGTCTAACTCAACTAAAAGAATACATAAGGTAGTAAAGGAGTTTAAACTTGATAGATACGTTGACAAGGTCATTGCTTCATGCGATATAGGTATAGTTAAGCCCAATCCTAAGATTTTCTCTTATGCGAAAAAATATGTTGGAGAAATTGTCTTGCATGTGGGAGATATTTATGAACTTGACGTTATAGGGGCAAGGAGAGCGTACATTGATGCAGTATTATTAGATAGATTTAACTTTTATCCGGAGATAAAGATGAAAGCTAAGACCCTTTATGACGTATTAAGGTATATGGAAATTAAAGGGTTATTGTAAGCCATAGAGCTTAAACGCGTTTTCTTCTGAAATCATTTTAATTACTTCCTCTTCATTATCTATAATTTCCTCATTCTTCATTTTTCTTGCAATTGATATGACATATTTTCTAAACATCTTTGCAGAAATCCAGGCTATTTCTGGTAATTCGAAAGCGTCAGAACCATACATGACCTTGTTTATTGGTGCAATCTGAAGCACTTCTCTTAAAACGTCTTTCCCAGCAGTTGTGGCAAATGGAAAAACTTGAGAAACGTCTAGGTACACTGATGGAAATAAATAACTCATCCATGCGCTTTCTCTATGGTAAGGAAATCCTGCATGAACTAACACTATTTTTCCTTCATATTTTCTAACTAGCTCAGTAAGGTAAGAAGGCCTTGATAACTCTAGCTTAATATCCCTATCTCCTGCTCCAGTATGAACTTGAAAAGGTACGTTAAGCTCTTTAGCGATCTCCATTGTTTTACAGAATAAATAATCCCTAAACCCCTTAGCTTTCCTTCCGAACCATTCTATTTCTTCATCTAAGAAATCGTTCCTAGCTAGGTCTTTATTGCATATAATCTTTAATCCCGTCCGGTAGGCAATTATAGATTTAAATCCTGCATAGTTTTCTTTCCTAATTTTATTCCTCAATGTTTCTTCAAAAAATTCTACTGCCTTATTGAAAGGCAAGGAAAAGAGGTTATCATTTATTATGCTTTCTATTCTAAAAAGTAGTCTGTACTTAACAGGGATTTCCTGCTCTTTTTTGCCGAATCCTTCATCAATAATGAATGCCTTTATTCCTGCATCTTCTATGAGGAATTTAACGTATTCTACTGGATCATCCTTTATCTTCTTATTTCTCTCTTCAATAAAATTCTCACCAAGCAATTTCTTCATATAATTCCTTAACATCAGATAAAAGGGTCTCCAGGAATTCATTTCAATTATTCTACTAGATAAGGAAGGAGATAGCTCTTCTTCCCTCCACGATTCTGAAGAAGCTATCATGAACTCTTTTTCACTCATAACCTTAGCTGAGAACCAGTGAGAATGGGAATCTACTATTTCAAAGTTTTCTGTAGACTTCATATTCCCAATCCGTTACATAGCTTTCATATTCCTCGACTTCTGCAGTTTTTACCTTTATAAACTCGTCGAGCATTTTGCTTCCAATTCTCTCCTTGAACGTTGAATCCTTATTTAGCTCATGTAAAGCTTCCCTAAGATTTCTTGGTAAGTCTTCTATGTCCTTCCTGAAGTAGGCATTCTCGTTTACTGGTGAAGAAGGCTTTAAACCCCTTTCTATTCCGTCCATTCCTGCTTGAATTACTGCAGTTAAAAGTAAGTAAGGATTAACAGAAGGATCTGGAACTCTGTACTCTATTCTCCTATCGACAGACGTCATTCCGGGGTAAGGTGTAGGTATCCTGAGCATTGAGGATTTATTATTATATCCATAGGCAATTTTTGTAGGAGCCCAAGATCCAGGGACAAGTCTTTTATAGGAGTTTACTGTAGGTGCCGCAATTGCAGTTAAAGCCTTAGCATGCTCCAAGACTCCGGCTATAAAATTGTAAGCTATTTCGCTTAAGCCTAACTTGTCTTTTTCGTTGTAAAACACGTTAGTGTTATCTTTCCAAATACTCAAATTTAGATGAAGTCCAGAACCCGCGAGCTTATTGAAAGGTTTAGGCATAAAGTTTGCCTCAATTCCGTGTCTCGTAGCTATCTGTCTGGCGATTTCTTTGAAAATCACAACTTCGTCTGAACTCCTTAAGGAGTCCTTGTGGAGTATATCAAACTCGTACTGTCCTGGGCCATATTCTTTTATTACCCTTAGTATGTCTATTCCATTATCATCTAGAAGTTTCGCAATTTCTGAAATTATTGGATTATTATAGAAAGCTGAAGGATCAAAACACTTTGCGTCATCGTAAGGCTTTTTATCCTTTACTAGATAGAATTCTATTTCAAAAGATGATTTAAATTCATATCCATATTCTTCCTTGATTTTATCCAGAGCAGATTTCAAGGAATTTCTTGCATCGTATTCCCAAGGTTTACTATTAGAGAACAAGTTGCAGATAACCGTGGCTGAAGGTGGAAATATTGAAAGCGTGGAAAGATCTGGGACTAAAAATACGTCTTCGTCTTCCGGTCCAAAAGAACCATAAGGTGACAATGTATCCATTGGCGTAAAACTGAACATTGCTTTAGTTAACCCTATTCCTGACTTAATCATTTCATCAACGTGATCCACGTAAGCTCCTTTTGCCCTAATGTATCCGTCTAGTCCTATCCAAGTAAATCTTAGTATATCTATTCCTTTCTCCTTTAATTCCTGTCCTACTGGCATAAAAATAATTTATTTCTAGCAGATAATATGCTTTAAATATCCATAAAAGTTGTTATAGGACGATTCACGGATCCATTGCGATTTCAATTTGTTTCTCTAAAAATAGATATTATAGAGACATACCCAAATAATAGCATGACAAATGTAACTATTACTATTAAAATTAACGAGAGTGTAGCTAAAATTATTGAAAAGATAATTAAACTTGGAATTGCTAAGTGAAAAACGAGGCTGTTAATTGAGTATGGAAGAGCAGGGATTAAGAATTAGAGAAGAGGAGGAGATAATGGTGTTAGTAAATAAATGGTTAAAGGAGGGTTATCCCTACAAGAAGTTGGACACTTCAGATTTAAGGGAGGAGAGGTATGAGTGAAATTTATTATGTAGATACTTGCATAATTCTATCCATTGTAGATGAGGATTCCAATTTTGAAAGGCTAAGAAAATTATGAATATGAAAAATTTAGTTACAAGTGAAATAACCGTTATAGAACTTACCTCCTTTTATTCAAGAAAGCTTAAAGATGAAATCAAGGCTAAAGCTTCTGCAATTTACTCATTAAAGTTTTGTAAAGTAAGCGTAGAAGAAGATGATTGAATTATAAAAATTGTAAAGAATCTTTCTTTAAAATTACGGTTGAAAAGTCTCGACGTGTTGCAGATGTTTTCTGCCAAACTTATACGTTCTACTGTTTTTCTAACTTTTAACAGGGATATAATTAATAAATAAGGAGATTATAAGAACGGTCACAAGTATTGACGTTTAATGATTTATCATGATTAACAAAAATTAACGTTAGCTATTTCAGTTTATTTAGAATGAATTTATTATTATCATGCTTAATCTTTTCTGCATGAATATATCAGAGATTGCAGAGAAACTTCTGAAAGATAGTGCAAGTATTGAAAGCGAAATAATAAGCATTAGAAGAATATTGCATGAAAATCCGGAACTTCCCTTTCAGGAGATTAATACTTCAAAACTAATTGAGGAAAAATTAAGGTCTTTAGGAATAGAGACTAAAAGACTGCCATCGTCTACTACAGTTTTAGGTGTAATAGACAGTGGAAAACCTGGAAAGACTATCGCTCTGAGAGTTCAGATGAGTGCTTTACCAATAACTGAAAAGACTAATTTACAATACTCGTCGAAGAACCATGGCGTAATGCATGCCTGCGGCCATGACGCAAACGTTGCAATGCTTTTGGGTGCTGCACAACTCCTAGTTAAAAATCGGGACTTATTAGTAGGTAAGGTTAAGCTAATCTTTCAAGCAGGAGAAGAAGAAGATTTAGGAGCGAAGGAAGTAATCTCTAACCATGAGCTAGATGATGTTGACTACATATTTGGCTTGCATATATCACCTTTTGTTCCTTCAGGATTTTTTGCAACTAGAAAGGGGGCCTTAATGCCTTCCTCTTCTAATTTTAAAATAGCAATCAGAGGTACAGGAGGTCACGTATCTTCTCCTCATTCCACATTAGATCCTATTTTTATTTCTGCTCAAATAATTAATCTTTTACATGGATTAACCTCAAGAATTGTTAATCCATTGGAAGGATTTACTCTTTCAGTTACTTCTATACACTCAGGTACAAAGAGCAATATTATTCCTGATGAGGCAGTGATGGAAGGTACTATAAGGGGTTTTGATGTTTTTACGATAGATAACGTTAGATCTAAAATAAAAAATGTTGTTGACTCTCTTTGCAAGAATTTTAATGCTAACTGCGAAGTCTTATTTAGCGACATCTGCCCTCCGCTTGTCAATTACCCTGAGATTACTTCAAAGGTTACTGAGATACTTGGTAATTTAAGGAAGCCGATAGTAGAAACAGAGCCTATTATGCTAGCAGATGATTTTTCACGATATCTTCAAGTTAAGCCTGGCTGTTACCTCTTTATAGGCACTAAAAACAAGGAAAAGGATTGTGTGTATCCCACTCATAGTCCATTGTTTAAATTAGATGAAGATATATTGAAGTATGGATCTGCATCTTTAGCGTTATTGGCAATTTCTTTCTCTAAAGAGGAGAATATGTTTAAATGACTGCATGATAAATGATATATTATGGCAAAAATCAAACCTTTTATTTCTACTGGTTTTTTAAGGTTATTTAATAGGAAGAATTTACCTATAATTGCAGGGCATAAGTTACTTTATTCTTGTAATCTAAGGTGTAAGATGTGTCCTTTTTGGCGAAGGAAAGACGAAAAACTACTTACGCTGGAAGAAGAGAAAATGATGCTAAAGAAGCTTTCAGAATTAGGAGTTATTTTCATGGGATTTGAAGGAGGCGAGCCTCTCTTAAGAAAAGATTTGCCTGAGATACTAAAGGAATCTCATGAGAGGTTTCACACTTCAATCGTAACTAATGGCCTTCTGTTAAAGGCTAGATTCAACGAAATAAAAAGATACGTAGATTACGTTTTTGTCTCTCTTGATGGAATAGGAGAAACCCACGATCAAATAAGGGGAGTTAAAGGTTCTTTTAATAAAACTTTAGAAGGAATAAAAATTGCCAAAGATGAAGTACCTTTAACGATTTCTACTACCTTATCAAGCGAAAATCTTGACGAGGCTGAGAAAATTGTTGAGCTTGCAGAGGAACTTGAGGTCTTAGTTAATTTTCAGGTAGCTTATGATTATTCTACTGCAGATAAAATGAGCCCAGAAAGAGATAGGCTAATGAAGGTTCTAGAAAAACTTCTTCAGTTGAAGAAGAAAGGTAAACCTATAATGAATACTAAGGAATATTTTGAGGCAATACTAAATTCCTGGTATAAAGGAATTCCTTGGATATGCAAACCTTGGTTGACTATAAATATAGATCCTCAAGGAAGGGTAGTTTTACCTTGCTATGTGCTCAATGAGTATGCCGGGAGTAAAAAGATATGGGAGATGAACGTCAAATCCCTATGGGAGAGTTACGATTGGGAGAAATACAAGAGCTGTAACAAATGCGCCCTATCTTGCTATTTGGAACCATCATTGTTTTCCTGGGGCAACGCCTCAATAGTTAAGGAGAGAATAATAGATGGAATGATATCAGTTATTGAGTCATCTTTAGGAATCTAGAGTAGGAGTTACCTCTATCATCTATATAGATTATATAATTAATAAAAATGAATATAGTACTATTGATTTTATGTCGAGAATATTTAAAAAATGATACTATTACATAGGCATATGAAGTTAAGTGATGTATTCAAACCTTTGGATCAAAAGAACTTCAGTATGTTTCACATAAAAAGTCTATTAACAACAGGAATGGGAGTATTTACTGACGGCTACGATTTATCCTCCATAGGGATCGTAATAGCTGCAGTTTTAACAAGTTTCGGTCTACACTCTAAAACCCCTGCATACAATTTTTGGGAAGGATGGGTTTCATCATCAGCGCTAATAGGTGCAGCTATCGGAGCAATAATTTTCGGAATTTTATCAAATAGAGGTAGAAAGACGTTTTACGGTGTTGATGTTGCTTTACTAAGCGTTGGAGCAGTAATGCAGGCTTTCGTTTCAACTCCCCTGGAACTAGTTTTAACAAGGTTCCTTCTAGGTCTAGGAGTAGGTGCAGATTACGTACTTTCACCTATGATAATGGCCGAACACGCAAATGCTAAGGATAGAGGTAAGATTATAGCTTTAGGCTTTGGATTAATGTGGGGTTTTGGTGCAACAGTTGCTGCAGGAATTTATCTAGCATTAACCAGCTTAGGATACTCGTTGTGTACTGTTTGGAGGGTAGTGCTAGCAGCTGGAGCAATACCTGCTGCTTCAGTCATTTACCTAAGGAGACAGATTCCTGAGACATCAAGGTATTTAGCAAGAATAAAAGGAGATATGAAAGCTTTTGAGAATGTAGTTAAGCAAGTTGCAGGAAAAAATGTTAAAGTAAATGAAAACTTGAAGGACACTAACTCCTTTGCAGAATACTTCAAGAAACAAGGTAAGATCTTTTTAGCGGCCGCGTCATTATGGTTCTTGTTTGACCTATCAGCTTATACTGGAATATTATTTGGGCCAACTACTATAGCAAATAGCGTAGGAATCACTAACCCTGCATTATTTTCGTTCATTACGGAATTCGGTTTCACAGTACCAGGAGGACTTTTAGCATTATCTACAATTGATAGACTAGGAAGAAGGCCAATGCAGATATTAGGTTTCATAGGTATGGCAGGATCTTTAATGTCCTTCTCTTTCTTTAGACCTTTGCTACCAGCATTTTTGGCATTAATAGTTTATGGAATGTATGATTTCTTCATGCAAGCAGGCCCAGGATCAATTAGTGCAGCAGGAATGTTAGGAGTTGAGTTAGCTCCAACGAAAGTCAGAGGTACAGTCCAGTCTATCACTGTAGCGTCAGGAAGAACTGGCGCAACACTTGCAGGGTTAGTAGTTCCTACAATTATATTGCCTTCAGTAGGAGTTGACGGATTAACTCTGATACTTAGCTTGCTAACTTTCTTAGCTGCTGGAATAACGTACTTCTTCATACCTGAGACTAAGGACAAACCATTAGAAGAATCTTCAATGGAAGAACAGTACGTCAAGGTATAAATTTTTTATTTACTTTCTCTTTTTCCTTATATGGATTTTTACATATCAAACATTTCTCAAGTTTCTAAAGAGGACGTACCTATAAAAGGTTCTAAAGGAGCCAAAATACAATGGTTGATAACCAAAGACGAAGGAGCTCATTATGCTGTGAGGAAGTTTTCCCTTGAAAAGAATGGAGTAATACCAATGCATGTACATAAATATCAAGAAACTGTTATAATAACTAAAGGAAAATGTAAAGTCTGTGTTTCGGACAAGGAGTTAGAGCTAAAAGATGGAGATTATATTTTTATTGATAGTCAAGTTAAACATGCTATTATTGCTGAAGATTACTTAGAGTTCTTTTGTGTAATAGATTACGTTGATGATATGAGCATTAAGACGTTGGATGAGGAGTGCAAATAGAGAATATATAGATTTTATTTATCTATAGAGAATATTGACAAAACTCTTAAATTCGTAACTTTACAGTCTTTATTAATGATAACTTTAATAATAGTAAGACATGGGGAAGCTGAACCCCAGATGGATGGTAAAGATGATAAAGATAGGAAGTTAGTTAAGAAAGGTATAAAGCAGATGAAGAGAGTTGCATCTTTTCTAGACGAGTTAGATTACGCTTTTGATAAGGTTTTTACAAGCCCTTATATTAGAGCTTATCAATCAGCTGAAACTATATTAGATGAAATGGGTATAGATGATAAGAAAATAGAGACTTTTAACGAATTATCTCCTGATCAAGAGCCTTCTACATTTGTAGAGAAACTTAAGGAAATGGATAATACTACATTGCTAGTAGTAGGTCATGAACCTTATTTATCTTCACTGGTTAGAACAATGACGGGAGGAAACGTAGAACTAAAGAAAGGCGGAGTTGCAATTGTTGATTACAACCCGACAGAAGGTAAAGGAGTAATCAAAATGCTTTTAACTCAAAAGGTGTTAAAGCTGGTTTGAATGCTTTCTGCAGTAATAGATGCTGGTTATAACTCATTTAGACTTTCAATTTATGATATTTTTCAAAATAATACATTTAGGCTCTTAGGATCTTTAAAGTACTTTGTAAGGATAGGCGAAGGAGTTAAGGAAGGCGGTAGAATTTCTGATGAGAAAATAAAGACTGCAGAAGAAGCTTTCCTATCTTTTAAATCGCTCATTAATGCTAAAGGGATAAAGAACGTTAAAGCCGTAGGTACAAGTGCCTTCAGATATGCCTTAAACGGAAAGGAAGTTTCAGACAAACTATCTGAAATTTTAGGAGAGGATTTAAGAATAGTTTCTGGAGAAGAAGAAGGAACATTTTCTGCCACAGGGATTACTAATACGTTGCCCTTAAGCGATGCAATAATCTTTGAAATAGGTGGAGGATCTCTAGAAATAGCTAAGATCGAGGGAGGTAATGCTACAAAGGTTTATCAACTGCCAATAGGTGCATTAAAACTGTCTCCTTATTCAGAAAAGGAAATCAGGAAAATAATTAAGGACGAAATTTCAACGCTTTCCATTACTCCTTCCAAAGTTATTGTGGGTTCAGGAGGAAATATGAGAGCATTAGCAAAGCTCGATGAGAGAATTTCAGGCTTTCCTTCAAACTCAATACACGGTTACGTAGTTCCTTCTTCGCAAATAAGCAAATATGCTAAGGTACTCTTTTCATTAGACGCGGAAGAGAGATCAGCTCTTCCTGGGATTAGCAAGGAAAGAGCTTACACTATTCATTCTGGAGCAGTAATAATTGACGAACTATTACAACACTTCGGAGCAGATAAAGTGATGGTATCAGCTTTCGGCATGAGAGAAGGAGTATTAACTGAAGGAGTTAAACTGAATAAAAATAAATGGTTAGAGACAATAGCGTTTTATCACTATCTAGACCCTCCTTGGGACGTATTTAATGATGTAGAGAAAACAGTTAAAGGAGATTTAGCGTTTTACGTCGGAGCTTCTGCATTTATTTCTTCTGTTTTTAAGATGTCTGAGTATCTTAACCCTTATGACGCTTGCTATAGAATGACTAGGACTGCAATTATTCCGGGCTTTACACAGAGTGAAATACTTACTATAGGTTTAATATGCAAAGCTAGTAAAGGTAAAGTTAAAAAGAAGAATATTAAATCAGCAGGTTTAGATTTTAAAAAGAAAGAGTTATATGAATATGGTAAAATAGTTAAAGAAACAGTAGAAAAGTATCCCTTAGGTGTTAGGTGGAGTAGTTGAAAGGTATATTAATAGCCTTTGAAGGAATAGATGGCTCTGGAAAATCGAGCCAAGCTAGCCTATTAAAAGATTGGATAGAGATGAAGAGAGATGCATATTTAACAGAATGGAATTCTTCAGAATGGATTCATGATATTATAAAAGAGGCTAAGAAGAAGAACTTGTTAACTCCGATCACTTTCAGCTTAATTCATTCAACAGACTTTACTGATAGGTATGAGAAATATATCCTTCCGATGCTTAGGACTGGATTCGTAGTAATAAGCGATAGATATATTTACACAGCTTATGCAAGGGACAGCGTTAGGGGAGTTGAGATAGATTGGGTTAAGAAACTTTATTCCTTTGCAATAAAGCCAGACGTAACTTTCTACATTAGAGTTCCAGCAGAAGTAGCATTAGAGAGGATAAAGAAAGCTAGAAGGAATATAAAGCCTCAAGAAGCTGGATACGACGTCTTCACTAATTTGCCCGCAGAGGAAGGATTTTTAAAATATCAGTCTATGATATTGGACGCTTACGATAAAATGGCAAAGGAAGAGAATTTTGTCGTAATAGACGGTAATAAGACTCCAAGGGAAATCCAAATAGAAATAAGGAAAGTTTTAGGTGAAGTTCTTGATAATAGCATTTGAAGGAATAGAAGGTTCAGGAAGGACTGCGCATCTAGAGGCAGTAAGAAGATATCTTGAAAAGGAAGGCTATGGAGTAATTAACTTTGGAATACAGATGTCCAAACTTATAGGAGAAAGAATTGCACAGGTTAAGAAGGAAATTGTTTTTGAGAGAAGGACGTTATTTTTAGCATATGTTACTGATTTAGCTGACCAAATGGAGAACGTGATTAAACCTGCTATAGATTCAGGCTTTATTGCCCTAGCTGACGGTTACGTACTAACCTTAATGGCATACGGTCTTTCAAGAGGCTTAGAGAAGGAGTGGATGACTGATGTTCTAAGTATTTTCCCTAAACCTTCCATATCCTTCTCATTAATTTCTACACCAGAAGAAATAATGAAGAGAATAATAAAAAAGAGAGGATACCTAGATCCTTTAAGTGCTGGAATAGACATATGCGTTAAAGAGGATGTATTCGGTGCCTATAATGAATACATTGAAATGTTTCAAAATTATCTTATAGATCTTTCTAAAGAATCTAAAATAATAAATACTGCAAGGAATTTTGATGATGTAAACAAAGAAATAGTGAGCGAAATTGAAAACCTTGAGACCTGAATATTACGCTAATAAAAACCTGAGAGAAGCCTTAGAAATTAAAGGAATTTCAAAGGAAGAAATACATGATAGGAGAGTTAAGCTAAGGAGATACTTTGACGTTTTATATTCTTTATACCCAGCCTATGAAAATCCAGATTGCCTAGTTAAAGCTAAAGATCTTATACACAAACTAGGAGTAATAAGAGATATGGACGTCGTGTGCAGCCAACCTAATAGAGACAGACTAGCTGAAAGGGTAGCAAATAAAATGGCAACAATGAGTAATTGTTTCCTTCTCAAGGTTTACGGTAGTAGGCTGTTAGTTTTCAACAGAGTTATTTTACTTCAGAAAAGAATAAGTAAAGCCGAAGACTTTCACGAACTGAGGAAAATAGTTAGGACTTCAAGGAATCTCATATTGTCACTAGGTTACAAAAACGTGGAACTGTCTAAACTCGCAAAGGAAATGGGAGATTTAAGGGACAAATTACTTAAGGCTGAGTGTGAGGGCAAAAGTCTCGAGATAAATACGGACGAATATAAGAAAAAGGCTAACAGAATTATTATTTCATTCATCATTTCTCAGGACGAATTTCATCATTTTTCACAATTGCAATAGCCCTAATAGGGGAGCCGTCAGTACCACTGAGTGGTAAAGGTAAAGAAATAAAGTCAACAAATTTTCCTTTTATCTTTTCCAGATTAGAAGACAAGTTTTCAATTATAGGAATTTCATTAGACAGGAGGATTCTATGAACTTTAGAATTTCCTATACTTGGTGAATCTATTCCAACTAGCTTATAACCTTTCCTAACAATGACCTTTGCAAAATCCTCGTCTATTGTGGAGTATTTGGTCATGTCCCATCCTTTCTTCCACTGTTTACTGCTCCCAGTATATATGAGCAGAATATCAGCAGAAGGAGGATTTAAGGAATGCAGATCTTTACCTTCAGCGTCTAAAACGTATGACTTACCGGAAAATTTTGTTAAATCTATTTCATCGAGTTTCTTGCCTCCTCTTATGAAGTGATAGGGGACATCGACGTGAGTACCAGTATGAGTTGATAAAACTAATTTGTGAATTACGTAATCCTCACGGTCTATTCTCTCTATTTCAGGCTTTGGATCTCCTGGAAAATAAGGCATTCCGTTTTCAATCGGTACAGATAAATCAATTATCATGACAATATAAGATAATCAAAGAATTTTAAAGTCATATTTTCATTTTCCATGAGTCATTCTTTGTATAAGCTATTGCTACTCCTGCGATAGTAATTAACCCTATAATTGGGACCGCTAGAAAATCTGTTGCATATAAAGCTCCTGCGATACTTCCGTATCCAAGTCTGGAAGCTGCAGTGAAAAATTCATCAATTCCCATAACGCTTGCCATAAGCTCTCTTCTTGCCATTCTCATAGCTTTTATCCAAATAATCTCAGTTAACGCGTCACCTATTCCTACACCACCGGTGCTTATGCCTATTAACCAAGGATCCTTTAAGAAGAGGACTAAAAATACTAGGAAATACATTGCAAAGCTAGTTGTAGCAAGCTTTACTACATTATTGAACTTAGTCATTATCCAAGGTCCTATTAACCAGGCTAAATAAAATCCAAGCTGGGCTAATGTATACTGAATATCATTACCGTGGAGCACTTGAACTATTGCGGCAGAGTATAAGTAAACCATTCCGAGAGCTCCTTGAGATATTGCTGTAGTCATTGAGACAAAGAAGATTTCTTTTCTTCTATATTCTTTTAATGCTTCTCTAAATTTAACCTTCTTTCCTTCCTTGTCACCTAAAGGTAAGGTTAAAACTAGAGCAAAGCCTATTGTAGCAAATATTATCCCTGGGATAACAGCCCATCCAGTATATATCTCATAGAGCAAAGGCCAGATTAATATTGAAACTACTGTAGAGCCTTCCTTAACTGCCCTGTTATAGAAACTTACCTTTTTTAATTCACTTTCTGGTAAATTCTGAATGAATGAAGGCGTTACTGTGTTTGTAGTAACTATAGATAAAGCAGTTCTTATAATATATAATACTACCGCTAAGAAAGGATTAAAAGAAATTAAAACAAAAAATACTATAAAAATAGGTAAAACTCTGTGGGAAACTCCTGTTATTATAAATAATTTCTTCCTATCGTATTTATCTGCGAGATATCCTGTTATGTTAGAGAGCAAAAGAGTTCCTATAGGCTTTGCTGAGGCAACAGGGATATAGAGAACGGGGTTCTTTAATGCTAAATAAAGAATCCAAAGTAATGTCATGTCTATCAAATTCAAGCCGAAAGCAGCGAAGCCGTTATTTATTATAAACGTTTTATTAATTCTATCCACAAGAAAGAGGAATTTCAAGTTATTTATAAGGAATAATATAAGTTATTAGAAAAATTTTTAATCTCGCCAGTAGAAATCTTATAACTATTCATTATAATCCTGCTTAATCTTTATATTTTTAAATCATATTCACGTAAATTTAGCTGTATTATTAATTGCTATGAACAAGAAGGCTAACTAAAAATATTTTTAAGTTTTTCTACTAGGTAATACTGTGATAGAGGAAAAACTAAAGGAAGTTTACGGCATAGATAAGTACGGTAAAAACGTTCCAGAATGGACAGAGAAAGTAAAGTACGAATTTGTTGATGAAGTAATGCAGGATAAACTTAGGGAAGCTAAAATTTGGATTAATGAGTTATATAAGGTATTTGAAGAATTACAGGAGAGATTGAAAATAAAAGGAACGTTATTTAGCAGGGAAATGAAGAGTTTTTTAGAAGACCCAAGAAGACATTTAGTTAAGAAACTTTTCATTTATTATCATGACTTAATAAGGGGAAAGCTTTCAGTTGAGGAATTTATAGTAAAGGGAAGGCAGGCAATAATGAGTTCTTTCAATTCTAACATGAGGTCCATTTACCAATCTTGGGGATTAGCATCAATAGTTTTACTCCTGTCAGAGAAGGGAAACTACGAGTTAATTTATCCTGAGCATGGATATTTGGACTTTGACAGGAGTGGGAAACAAAAATCTGGTATAATACCGCCTAACGTCGTAGTAGGAAACGTAGTATCATCGTTTAGCTTCTTCCTTGAAGCCCCTAGGCCTATAACTTGGGAAGATGGAGGAGATTTAGAAAAGGTATGGAAATTCTATTCTCTAGTAAGGCCAGACATGTTAATATACGAAGGAACTGAAATAAATATTGTAGACACACAAGGCGATATACCCATCAAAAGGCCAGACTATATTGTAGAATATAAGGAGTTGCTAAATTGGTGGAAGAGGTGGAGGTACTTAAAGACGTATAAACCTTTAAGCGGTAACGAATGGAGGGCAAGATGGTTGAAAGGCCTTTACGAAGGATTTGCAGAAATACTAGGAGTTGAAGCTAAGGATTTACCGTCCTTTTCTGAAGGTGAGTCGAAGAGGATAAAGGAGTATAAAGTAATAGAACTTTATGATGCCATATATAAACCTAGAAGGGGAGGAATAGTAATAAGTAGAGTTCCAGTGGACAATAAGGTTAGAGAAGACATAATAAATGATAATGTTCTTTTAATAGATGATGTAGGATTTGATCAAGAAAAGCTAGAAACGTTAGTGGAAAGGCTAACCAGCGGTGTCAAAAACGCTTATGACATAAAAGAATTAGCTTACAGGTTCGCTATGAGCAGGAAAGATGAATTCCTTAAGTGGATGAAGTCTCAAGGGCTAGGATACGACTCCTATCAATAAGATGCGTATTATAAAGTAAGGGATATAAAGTATAAAGATGTAAATGTAATTCGTGAATAATGAAACAAATGAAATAAAACTTAGTAATTTAGAGTACAAAGTGCTACAGTTGTTAAAGGAAGATTCAAGACTTTCGGCAAGTGAAATAGGGAAAAACTTAGGGATAAGCAGGGTAACAGTTTCTAGGATTATAAGCTCTCTCAAAGAGAAAGGGATCAAGTTTACCGTAGATTACGATGAAGGGGTAACAGCTTTCGTAATTACTGATGAGGACGTAGAAGGAGGAGAATGTTTTGAATTAATTGATGGTAATATACTTTGCGTAATTAAAGCTAAGGATCTCGATTCTCTGGAGGAAAAACTGAAGAAGATTAAGCATAAATTCCAAATATTTCTCTCTCACAAGAAAAGGAGTTTAGTTAAAGTTTCGTCTGAGGTAAAGTGTGATTATTGCGGTGCATTAATTAAAGGAGAACCTTTGATTTTCAGAAAAGGAAAGAAGATTTATTATGCTTGTTGCAAATCGTGCCTTAAGGAATTAAAAGAGAAACTATCTTCTTTTTCTACTTCCTGACCTTTTTATCTATTTGTTCACCAATTTCCATTGATCTTCTATAGGCTGCCTCAATTGTTTTTATTAATGCGGATTTTATCCCTTCACTTTCCATAGTCATTAATCCCCTTATTGTAGTCCCAGCAGGAGTTGTAACTTGATCTCTAAGTAATGCGGGGTGCTTGCATTTCCTCAATAGTTCTACAGTACCTTCAATCATGTCAAGGATTGCATTGTAAGATAAATCCCTTGGCATTCCGCATTCTACTGCCCCTAACGAGAGTGCATCTATTATTTCAGCTATGAACGCAGGTCCACTACCTATTAAAGCAGTCCAAGCGTCCATTAATTCCTCATTTATCCAGTATACTTTACCTATCTGTAAAAATATTTTCTCAACTACCTCGTCTTTATCCTCAGCTAAAGCAGTAGTTGATTTGCCTACAAATGCATTAATATTAGGCATCGCTCTGTATACCTTACTTCCTTTTAGGAGGGAAGAAAGCGTTGAAATTCTTACTCCAGCCATTACTGAAATAACCTTCTTTCCTTCCCAGCTCTTTACGGACATTAATACTGAAGGAAAGTGTTGTGGCTTAACGCTGAGTATAACGTAGTCCGAAGTGGAAACTGCATAATCGTTATCTGAAGTAGCTTCAACTCTTATTGATTTAATTTTTTCCAGCGTAGTTTCGCTCCTTCCAGTAGCTATCAACTCAACATTACTCATTTTATTAAGTGCTGATAATATTGTGAAGCCTATTTTACCTGCGCCTATTATAGCAATTCTCATAAATGGATAAGCGAAAAGGCTTAATTTAAGCGTAATTAATTTTTACCTTTAGTTCTAGCTATAATTGATGATAGGAGTTTTAACAGTCCCAGACGTGTTAATGCTAGAAGCTGATGATCTTTTGGAGAAGGGTGATGTTGTTCAGTCTAGTGAGAAGTATTATAAGGCTGTTGAGGAAGGAATAAAACTCCTAGTAGTAAAAAAGGATTAAATTGCATTATAAATGAAGTAATAAGAAAACATGGTTGGAAGAGTGAAATATTATATAAAGCTTCTAGAAGGCTTTCAATTATTTTATCTGAAAATGTTTTGAAATGTTGGAGGGACGCTTATTATTTTCATACGTTAGGCTTTCATGAGATGGTGTAAGATACAGAAAAGATGAAAGCTAGGCTCAAGGATTTTAAATATGAATTAGAATGCTTACTATCGCGGATTTAAAACTTATAATTCAACAATCAATAAAAAATTTATGGAAGAAAGAAATTTGGACGAAGAAGGAATTATCAAGGAATTGGAAAATAAGTTAAATAATGCTGAGGAAGATGCAAAAAGCCAAGGTAAGTTAATAGGCAGGGTAACAAGGTATAGGACTGTTAGGTTAGAAGAAGAGGAGTTAATTGGCGTCGACATATCGTTCGAAGATTACATGAGAAGTAACGTAAGTAGAGGCCAGTATTTAGCAATAAGGACTATCCTTCGTCCAGTAATTATAATAGGTCAAGTGGTTTCCATTTCAAGGTCTGACGTTTTAGCAGAAATGGGAATAAGGGAAATAACCTCTAGGAGGGATCCAGCATCAATAATCACTGATACTTTTCTCGGGATTTATCCAATTTCAGAGATTGATGAGGAGAAAGGAATTGTAAGACCTGCAGTTACTCCAATAGATCCTCAAAGCCCAGTTTTCATACCTAATCCTTCCCTCTTAGAGAAAGTTTTGAGGATTCCAGAGAAAGGAATAGTAATAGGTAAAATATTCTCAGGAGGGGAGGAAATAGACGCTAAAGTAAGGTTAGACGAGGAAGCTTTAGTTCACCATACTTTAGTTTTAGGAACTACTGGTTCTGGGAAGACGACGCTTCTAAAGTCTATCCTTTATAGTAAGGATATTAATAAGCAAACGCTCGTTTTTGATAGGCAAGGAGACTTTGTAAATTTCCTTATTTCTAAGAAGGAGAAATTTACGGTTTTAATGCCTGTAACCTCAAAGATGGGTAACTCAACTAAGGATTTTCTCGACATTTTCTCATCAACTTACGACTGTGAAGTTTTGGAATATGAGAGCGGAGCTTTAATCTGTAACGATACTGAAGTTGATGTAATACCATATTCTATTAATTTCTTTGATAATATTAAGAATTTCCATAAGCTTACTCCATATTTTACTTCTAGAGCTTCAATGCATTGGGAGTCTTTGATAGATAAAATGCTAGAGAACGTTAAAGTTAACCTTCACGATATCTTCGGAGGATATATTGATGACGGAATTCTTTCAGAAATATTAATGTATAGAGTAACTCCCACATATCTAGCTGAGGATTGGAGAAAAATTAGTATTATGCCGTCTGATTTGTTTAAATTAAATTTAACTACTAAGAGCCAAAACATATCAAAAAGTTATGCTTCATTCAATAAAGATGGGTTAACAGTATATTTAGGTAGAGCATTTCAAGATTCAATGAAAGCTTTAGACTTAGCACCTTCTACTAAGGAGGCAATAACCAGGACGCTAAAGGCATATGACGGCTATGGGATTTTTACGGTTAAAGGAACTGTAAACTTTAAGCCTGAGGATGCTTTCAAGCTCAATGATAAGATCGTAGTCGACTTGAGCTTTGTAATGAATTATTCAGCCTCTATTGAGGCAGTTGCTACTATAGCTTATAAGATACTTGAAGACATATTTAATTGGAAAACAGAACTATATAATAGGAAAAGCGAGGAAAACAAATTAACGTTAATAATAATGGACGAGGCTCACGAGTATTTTCCTCAAGGAAACAGTGAGACTATAGCTAAAGACATTATAGAAGAGTTAATAAACAAGGTAATGAGATTAGGCAGAGTAAGGAGAATGGGAATGATATTAGCCACTCACATGCCTGACGATCTTAATCCATTAGTTTTACAGCTGACTAACACAAAAGTAGTGATGAGGAACGATATAAATGTTATTAAAAGGTTAGGCATTGAAAAATACGAGGATTTCCTGCTTCATGCAACTCCTGGATTAGCTATAATAAATTCGCTGAATTTTGCCGGGATTCCCTTAAAAACTCTGATACAGTAGTATCGTAAGCTAATTTATCGTCATGTATTATGCTTAAATAAGAAGAAGCAATCTCATACGCGGTAATGAAAAGCCCTGCAGAGATCCTTTTAGCTCTATTATCGACAAGCTCTATAAAAGTTGGTATAAGCCTATCAGAAAGACGAGAGAGTACTGTTCTCATTCCTTTTTCCAAAGTTTTCTCGTCTAGTCCTTCTATCCTAAAATAAGTAGTTGTAACATAAGGTTTCCTCAAAATTACGTAATAAGCGTATTTAGGAGGAACGTTACTTAAGTACGTATAAGAACCGTTTCCATTACAATCGCTAGGTCCATCTACATGCAAGTTATAATCTATTTTGAAAGGCCCTATGAAGCAAGCATAAGAATATTTTCCTGAATTTCTGCAGAAATAATAATCTATCAGTTCTAGAATTGTTGGATCTTTGAGTCCCTTAATGTTCTTTCCTAGCTTTTTAAACTCCTCTAAGATTTTATCTTCCTTCCAAAGTTTTCCAGAGTTTTCAAGTCTTTTCACTACACCTATTACGTTATCCTTAAGTAAAGAAATTCTATCGTTAACTAATGACGCGTAAGCCAATTGGTGGCAAAGTCTAGAAGTACTGCTCAAATCTAGCTCCTCAGTTAACTCTAGAGGAGTAGGATATATTGGTCCGTCAAGTATTACTAAATCGTGACCGTTAACTACCTCATTTAAGCCTTCGTTTTCTGCCTCAGTCCTCATTTCATCGGCTACATCGTCTAACTTATAATTCTCATCAAAGGGATAATTTAGCTTATTCCTTGTCTTAATAAAGTACAATGAGTTAATCTTCTCCAGAATTCTTCTGTAAGTATTAACTCCTATGTAAGGAATATCTTTAACCAAAGGAAAATCAATAAAGCCTTTCCTGTTACTGTACACTGACATTCCTAAAATTACAAGGTTAACACTTATATCCCTTAGATACCTTGTTGACGAATCTAAAGAAGAAATTTTATCAAATTCTTTTTCGAATTTTAAAGGCTCTATGCAGGGCTTAAAATCATTAATAAGCTCAATTTCAATTTTACTTTCTCCTTCTTCCTCTTCTTTCACTTCATGTGAGATCATATAGTCTTCTGGTAAGTACTTTTTTGCTTCAGAGAGCTGTTGAATAGTTTTCTGTAATTCATTTTTTATTTTCCAGTTCACATGAATTTTTAGTATCAAGGAATTTTATCTTTTGTTATGAAATTGTCTGTTGATTATACAGTTATGTTTTCTAGTAGAGGTCACTAAACTAGATTAGTTGAAAGTAAAAGTGGACTAGCTGAAGGATCAAGTGCTTTAACTAAAGCTCGTATAACGCTTATGTCAGTTATTAAGATCTTTGAGGTTTAATACAACTTCCTACAGCTAAAGGCACTACTGAAATTCAAAATCTAAAATGGAAGCTAAGGAGAATACTTATTCAGACTCTGAAGGTCAAGGGTAAACATGGAACAGTACACAAAGCATCTAACAAGGAACCATATGCACAGTGTTGTTACATATACTGTATTACCTTGGCCTTTAATGCATAACCAAGTATAACTTCATATACTATATATAGTACTAAATAGCTAATAAATGAGAATATTTTTATTTTATTTTTTGCAGTACAAACTATGAACTTATATGATATATCAAGGGAAATAAAATCTGTTCTAAAGGAGGACAAAAAAGATCTAGATTCCTTAGGAATAAAAAATGATAAACTTGCTTTCGTTTTGGTTGATGGTCTCGGATGGAATTTAGCTAAAGATATAAGAACTTCAGTAAATCCTATTCAGGTAAATTCCATATTTCCTAGCATAACTGTAACAGTTTTTGCAACATTACTAACTGCAAAGAAGCCTGGAGAGCACGGAATTTTAGGCTGGAGAATTATCAATAAGGAAAATGGGAGTATAGAAAACCTAATGCAGAAGTTAAAGAATGAGAGTATAGAACTTGATACATATTTTCAAAATACTAGTTCCTTATTTATTATGCCTGATGTTGCTACAAAGAGCATGATGAGTAGATTAAAAGTAATTCCTTACTTTACCTTCTGGGATGGACTGTATAAGTTTAAGACAGCACTTGAAATGCAGAGTAATGACTTCATTTTCTTCTATATTCCTTACGTTGATGCAGCTTCTCATCTTTACGGTCCTTATCATGAGGTTACGTTAAGTACTGCAAGAGACGTAGTTCAGAAGATAGATTGTATTTCAACTTATTTTAAGGAAAAATACTCAATACTAGTTACTGCGGACCACGGGCATACTCAAATATCAAATATTGTAGACTTAAAGAAAGATAAAGACTTTATGGAAGAAATGGACTTCCCTCCTTATGGAGATCATAGGAGCTTAATGTTTAAAGGTAGATTTCCAAAAAGCCTCCTTAAGTACGGAGCGAACGTAATTGAAGGAGGAAAAGTTGAGGAGATGATAGGTGGCAGTAAAAATAAGCCTGATTATCTAGTAATTCCTAAGGATGATAGTATAATTATTTATTGGGATGATGATAGGAAGCATGAATTTAGGGGAAGTCATGGCGGTTTAACACAAGACGAAATGAAGATACCTTTATACCTTTATCAATAAAGTTAGGTTTCATAATATCTTATTATAAATTTTAGTTTATTTTCCAGTAGATTGCAACTTTCCAATGATTCTGTTTTGTTCTTACATTTTCTATATAAAGACGCAATATAATCCGCAATCTCTAGTCCAGCTCGTTCTTCTTTTTTATAATTAAACCTAATACAGACTAAGTTACTGTTGGGAATACCAATTTTACTTTCCTCAGCCTTGATATTACAATTTTTACCTATCCATTTATTTAACCCTTTAACATATATATAAATTAGGGAATTTGAAATAGGTAATGCTCTTGTCACATCTATAATATAATATTTTACATACTCTTCGCATCTTTTAGGTTGTCTATCAAACGTCAAGACTCCGAAATTTAGTGAATCATTTAGAATTTTCGATAAAAATATCCTCTTAATTTCATCTCGATCATCTGAAAAATGAAATTTATACTCATCCTTATTTAACTTCTTCAATGTACTTCTTTTTATACTATTTACCAGCTTAAGACTTCTAGTCCAGACTATTGCTAATACGAAGACTTCTTTATCATAAGATTCATCAACAAAAACATAATATTTATTCATTGTAAGAAAAACTAACATACTCATTAAAAGTCTTTCATTCCCCTCGGGCCAACCCCGAGGAGTCTAGGCTTTACCTATCCTCATTCCCCTCGGGCCAACCCCGACGGGTTAGATAGGCTTTTCATAGGAAATACTCCTCAATATTTCTTTACTATTTTATGAATAAAAAGCTTACTAGCGAAGTTCAAATTTCACCTTTACTATATATTGTTATGGAAATATATGTTGGAACCTCAGGCTGGATGTACGACTGGAATCCTAAGAAGAACTTAAAGTGGTACGTTGAAAACTCTGGATTTAATGCAGTTGAACTCAATGCCAGCTTTTATCGCTTTCCTACAAAGAAACAAGTAGAATCCTGGAAGAAATTCAACATAAGGTGGGCAGTCAAGGTTAATAGGATAATAACTCACATAAAGAGACTAAAGGATATTGAAATATGGAAGAAATTTGAAGAAATCTTTCATGATTTAAACCCTGATTTTTACCTCTTTCAACTTCCTCCTAATTTTAAGTACTCTGAGGAAAACTTAAGGAGAGTTAAGGAATTTGAGAAAGAAGTAGGTAGAAAGATGGCTGTAGAATTCAGAGATCAAAGCTGGTTTAACAGAGAGCTAAACCTAGAGGCGACAATTGTCTCCATTGATTCTCCAATAGGAGTTTACATAATAAATAACTCCAAAACTGTTTATTTGAGAATGCATGGCAGAGATAATTGGTACTTTTATGACTATAGTGAAGAGGAACTAATTGAAGATGCTAAGAAGGCAATTTCTCTTAATCCAGAAAAGGTATACGTCTTTTTTAATAACGACCTTTGGATGTTAGATAACGGAAGGAAGATGCTAAAAATTCTCCATGAACTATCTATATAAAATTAACTATCGTTAATTTTCCCTTTTTAAAAACGAGAAATGTTAAACAATAACAAAAGTATAATCATTATAGATTAAATAATGACAGATGCTTTCAAGAAAAATAAGGAGAAATATTAAACAGTTTTAACGAATTATGTGAGTGAGATAATTAAATAAGAGATCTAAAAATAGATATTGATGAATAGTTCAAAAATAGACTTAAAAGTTAAGGGAGTACCTTTCAGCGAAAAAATCGATAGGGTGATGAGCCTTGTACTAGGCTAAAACAAATAATAAAAGAGATATATTGTTTTATTCTGTAATTTCATTCTCGTGTTCTATGTAATTCTCCTTCTTTAAGCCCGAAAGTATTCCCCAAGGATAGAACACTGCTAATGATACTATTGCGGTTATTATCGTAGCTGGGATAAACGGAATGATACTCAGCGCTCCATCACTTCCTATATAAGTCATTAAAGTTAGGAACCCTATATAAGTGATATACCATATAGATTCTGGGAAGTCTTTTGTTGCTCTTCCTATCGTGGCAAAAACTAATGCAGCTATTGTCAGTAGAAATACCGAATAAGGAACAGCAGGCCAGCCAGACCAGAACACTATAAGCGAGGAACCTACAAAGGCTATTGCTGAAATTGCATTACCAAACGGAATTCTGTACTTTGTAGCTCCTTGTCTTCTAAGTACTACCAAAGCAACGGGATTTGTTGCAAAACCTAAATAACCAGCAACTACGCTATCGTCTATTAGTCCATAAATGCTAGGTATTGGAGCAAACAGGAAAGTTATTAATGCTCCTACTACTGCAAAAGTTATCAATCCCCAATAAGGTACTGCATACTTCTCGTGAAGTTGCTTCATCGCCTTATGCATGAAGTTTGACCTTCCCATTGCTAATAATACTCTACTCCCGCTGCCCATATATATGTACCCAGTAAGGAAAGGACCTAGTATTGCCGCTAATAGTATTATGACGAGAAATATTTTCAAATCGTAAGATGAGGCTAAGATAACGAAAGGATTTCCTACTACATTGCTTAAGCCCGCCCAATTACCCTGTCCAATTCCGAAAGCTTTCCAGTTAACTGTAGTTATTAAAGTTACGTCGTAAAGTATGTATATAGTTGCTTGCCCGAGTATAGTGAAAAGTAATGCATAAATTAAATCTCTCTTCCTTTTAGCTTCCTCAGCAAAATCTGGGACTACTCTTGCTCCTCCAAAGGCGAACATAGCAAAAGGCATTGCTTCAAATATTCCAGCTATTCCGAAAGGTAACAAGCCGTGAAATGCAGTGAAATTTGAAGGCCTAGCGAAAAATACTAATAAGGCTAAAGCGGGTAGCGCATAAAATATCATCTTTATACTACCGAAGCCAGCAGTTATCTTTGCAAAAAGTTTTATGCCGTAGTAATTGAAAGGAATATAAGCTACCAATATTATTGCTCCTACTATTGCTCCAAGTAAAGTTGGATAGTCTTGAGAATTAAGTAGCTGAGGGAAGAAGAAATCCAATCCTTCTATCGTTGCATAAGCCTCTATTGGTGGAATAAATAAATACCATATGAGATCTGCGGTAGCATTAATTAAATTCGTTACTACTCCGTGGGAATATATTGAATACCTTGAAGGACCTCCAGCTTCAGCATATGTCTGTGAAAGCTCTATGTAAGTTAATCCTATTGTGAAGTAAAGTAAGATTCCTATAATCCAAGATATTAAACTTCCTGGACCTGCATAGGCTGTCATTTCAACTTGGCTAAAGAATACTGCAGTTGCTACTGCTCCACTTAATCCTATAATGAATAGTTCAAGGAATCCTATTTCTTTCCTTAAGCCTGGCATACCCAACTCTTAGAACCCATCATATAAAAAATCTACTAGAGTTTTATGAACATGCTTAAAAAGATTTAAATAAATTTAACTTACTATTTAAGATTTAACAAAATTTAAACTGAATAAACATACTATTCACTTTATAAAGTGAAATTACTGTAAAGTTAAATTTTCTTTTCAATCTTATTCGTTTTTCTCTTTTTAATTTCATTATAAACCTGGACTATACTAGCTATACCTATTGTACCTACAGTACTAACTACTAAGAGAAAACCTATATTTATTGCGTCTAAATTAGGTATTGGATTTCCGGTAGGAATTGCTCAACAATCAATTATAGGTCCAACTATAGAGAAAACCATACCGCCGTAATAAAGCACTCTGCCTGCGGTTTTTACTCCTATTAGTCTTACGTCATCTTCAGTTAATCCCTTGAGTTTTATTATGTTTGCAAACACAGAACCTAATATTATTTGCATTGTCATAGTTCCTATTCCGAACATTGCGCCAGGTAGCGGGGCGTATACTAATCCTGGTACTTGAGGAGCTAAGAAGAAGGTTATTATTGTAGCATAAGCTCCGAAACCAAAACCTGCAATCAGTCCGTGAACTATAATCATTTTTAACGTAACATCGTGAAGACTCTCTTCTCTTTCTCTCTCGCGTAGTAATTCATCTATAGGCAAGTGTACGTATTTTCCTTTCAATATATAAGAGCCTGCAATAGCCATTACAATACCCACAACAAAATATAGTGGTCCGTCAAGATTGTACTCCTTATATATTGCAGCAAGTCCTAGGAAACCTAATGTAGTTAAGAATACTCTTTGTATAATGAATCCTAAAGAAAATAGGAAACCTGCTTTCATTCCTTCCCTAGTAGAGTACTTTCCTACAGCGTAAGAGAAAGTTATAGGTCAAGCGTGCTCATCAGGTGTTATTCCGTGGAGTAAACCTAGTATATGAAAAAAGAGTATTCACCGAGTGTTAAACCTTGTGGAGGATTTAACAAAGTTTGAATACTTATCATATTCTCTAATTTTAAGGGTTACCCTTACATTTATAAGATTTTCCTGAAATATAGTTTTTATTAATGATATTGCTCTAATTGATTAATTGCCAAATTAAAAATGAGACCTATTTGCAAATTTTTCCATTATTATTCGGACGAGAAGTAGTAGCTTACGGATTTTGGACTAAGAGAGTGAAAAGTTAGCGGGGGATAATCTCTGTGCTTAATTACTTTTTTCAATATCTCTGAATGACGCCTCCTTCCTAGCTCGATTGGACTTAATGGGAACATATATGACACAAATGAAAGCCCCTTAAGTGAGGAATTTTCAACTACATAAACTAAATGAGAGATGTAAAAGGATTGATGTTAGGAGCTATGACTTATTTACAGAGAAACCTCTGTGGAAAGGAGTCAAGTATATTCGATTCTAAAATATTAACTTATAAAATTGATACAGATCTTGTAGAATTTAATCGCATATCGTTATAACTTAGAACTAACTGTAAAGTTTAAACTTTTAAGCAGAGTACTTAAGCACAGTTTATTGTGTCTCTAAGAAAAGTACTTACAAAAAAGGAATTAACTTTCCTCTCTTTAGGAGGAATTATAGGTTCGGGTTGGTTATTCGCTCCTTTAGCTGCTGCAGCCTATGCAGGACCTCTTTCGATAGCATCTTGGATAATAGGAGGTTTAATGATGATAATAATAGCTTTAGCTTATGCCGAAATTTCTTCGGCTCTTCCTGAGTCTGGAGGAATAATAAGGTATCCTCACTATACTCATGGTTCCACTTTAGGCTTCATAATGGCATGGAGTTACATAATTTCTGCAATATCCACTGTTGCTATAGAGGCTGTAGCTACTACAACTTATATTTCTCATTTCTTTCCTACATTAACATCAGGAAATCAGCTTACATTGGAAGGTATAGTAGTGACTTACGCTCTTCTGATAATATTCTTCCTAGTTAATTATTATGGCGTAAAATTCTTGGGCAGAGTATCTCACGGAATAGGTTGGTGGAAAATTATTATACCTACTACGACAGCTGTCATTCTTTTAGCTTACTTCAACCCTGCAAACGTAGTTTTTGGTAAAACTGCTTGTTATCAAGGATTTAACGGAATGCTTTACGCAATTCCTGAGTCAGGGATAGTTTTCTCCTATCTAGGTTTTAGACAAGCAATAGAATACGGAGGAGAAGGAAGGAACCCTCAGAAGGATATACCGTTTGCAGTAATTTCATCATTGCTGATTTCCATGGCGATCTTTATTTCCCTACAATTAGGATTTCTAGGGGTAGTGAAAACTGACGGTAACTGGGCTGGACTTTTAAATTCACCTTTAGCAAATGCACCCTTAATTTCCGTAATAGAGATGTTGCCTATAGTTTTCTCCTTCTGGGTAGGAATTCTCTTGTTTGACGCAATAATCTCTCCTGCAGGGACTGGAATAATATATCTAGGTACTACAACAAGGAGCTTTTATGCATCAGCTAAGAGCGGTTATTTCCCAAGTAATTTAACTAAGATAAATGAGAAAGGAATACCAATATTTGCACTAATAATATCTTTGATAGCATCAGCGTTATTTTTACTCCCTATTCCTTCATGGTATCAAATAGTAGGGATTTCATCATCTGCAACCGTCTTAACGTATATAATGGGAGGAATAGGCGTAGAAACAATGAGGAGGATTGCTCCTAATATTAAAAGGAGCTACTTACTAAGTAATTTGAGAATATTAGCACCTTTAGCTACAATATTTGCAGGGTTACTAATTTATTGGTCAGGATTTTCAACACTATTTTACATTTTTACGTTAGTTATTCTAGGTCTCTCTGCATATAAAAGAGGAGTTACTGGAATTTTAAGTGGAGTAATAACGTTATTGAATTCATATGAGCTTTACGTTGAAACTTCTGCGTTAACTTCAGCAAGTTGGTACTTCATACCTTTTATTATTATAGATACTCTCGTGCTGACTTTTCTTATTTTGACTTCAGAAGAAGGCAAATTCTCTGCTTGGGCAATACCTCTGCTTTCTGGAACGTTAATATTGTCTTATATCAGTCCTTTTGGACTTTATGACGTTATTCCATTTCCTTACGATTTAATAGTAACATCAGTCTTCTTCTTTATCATCCATAAGATCGCAGTTAAGTCTTCTCTCCCAGCTTTGAAGGTAGAATCTCCTGTAAATTCTTAGCTTTTTCATGGAAATATTGATGTGTTTACAATAGCCTTTTAACGCAAAACCTTTGCAACTACAAGAAGCCCTAATTTTTTCCTTTCCTACCTCGATTTTAACTATGTAAGACTCTAAAGGATTCTCTTCACTATCAACTACAAAAATATACACATCCTTCGCTTTCTCATGCCTTTCCGATACAGCATAACTATACATGTAACGAAGAAAATTTTAAAAAGAAAAGGACTTGATCGAAAGTATTAATGACTGTTCAAGATCGGTTCCTTCAGTCTAGGTCTTATAAGTTCTATCAACTTTAACTGCTTTTCTCTGCTAACATTCTGTATTGCTCCTTGTGTAGAAATAACGCAGTCGTGTTCTCTCATTTCCTGAAAAGTTATGCAGTTTTTTAATAGGTAGTAAATCTCTCTAATCAGGAAATCTGTCCCTTTCTTTGCTTTTTCAGGGAATTTTTCTCTCGAAATTTTGTCATATTCTCCAAACCACCAAATTTCTTTAAATGTTATCCTTAAAGGTCTCAAGTTCTTATCCTCAAAGTAAGCCTCCTCATCAATCCCAATTTTCTTATCTCCCACAACTCCTACTCCTATAATACCTGTAGGTAGAAAATCGACTGAAATGTACTCTGGTTTCATTGAATGGAAAATGAATATATCTCCTGACTGTATTTTATCCCATTCTTTCTTTAGCCTTTCTTTTTCTCTAAATCCCCAATCCATTGAAGTGAAAGTTTTTAACCAATCCTCTGGAGGTCCTGTAAGCTTCTTAAAGCCTTTTTTCCTCATTTCTTCGATTATCATAAAAAACCCTTAATAGATCAGTAAAAGAGATTTTCTAGAATGTTTTCCTTTACCGAGATATTTAGCGATAAGGAGAGATTTATTCCAGAGCTAAGGTAGAGAAAATGACCTTAAGAGGTTAACTGAATTAGTTTCTAAACAAGGTCTTACAATATTATTAAAGGGCCTAGGAGAAGTGGAAAATCCAGTCTTTTGCTTACTTTGTTAAAGCAATTGTGAATATAAGCAGAATTCGGAGTGAATGAGAATTGGATTCCTATAATGCTAATAGATGCTATAGCTAGTCCTTTATCTTTATCAAACTTATTATTGAGGAGAGAAATAAGTAATTATACCTTAAAGAAATTAAATGTCAAGAAAATTCCAACTTATGCTAAAGGCATTTATAGCTTTAAATTCACTAGTGAATTTAACTACGTAAAACACACTCGATAAAAAGAATTTTTAACTAACCTTGAATATTTTCTCTATTGAAGAAAGTAAACCTTTACTCTCTTCTTCAACAGTAAAGTAAGCTATCCAAAGAGCTAAAAGCCAACCTCCTAATATGTCAGCAGGCCAGTGAACTCCGACGTAAACTCTTGAATAAGAAACGAGCAGAGCCTCTATTAAGAGAGGAATCCATAACCACTTAGGAGAAGTTAAAGCTAGAACTGCAGCACCATCTCCAACTATTAATGCATGTCCAGAAGGATAGCTATAATCGTGCGGTTTTGGTATAAGTAAATTTGCATGAATAAAATAGAAAGGCCTAGGTTCGGCCATTATGTATTTACTAGCCTCCCCTAATATTATTGCCAGGATAAAAGACGCTGCCAAAGTAATTCCTGTCCTCCTAGTTCTTTTGAAGATTAAAAGTAATGCATTCAAAGGAATCCAAACATAGCATCTACCGTATTTTGACAAGGCAATCATGAAGGAGTTTAAGATGTCAAGCTGATGGTAATTGATTAATTCAAAAAGGTAAACGTTTATTCCATTGTCCTCACTAAATATTTTTATTAAGATCGATAGAGCAACAAAAAATACTAGGAACAGCCAATACTTACGCATAATGTATGGAGCACTATATAGGTTATAAAGTTTATACAAAGTATATAGAAGAAGGAAAAAAGAAGAGGAAGAAAAAGAATTACTTCGCTACTTCCTTTTCTTTCTCCTCCTTTAATACAAGTTCTCTTCCTTTTCTCAGTTGTGAAACCGGTGTCTCGCCGAACATTTTAACAACCTGCTCTAAAGATAATCCCTTAGTTTCCGGTAATAGGAAGTATACTATTGCTAGTGCTATTGCATCCAATGCACTGAATACAAACATTGAACCTGCAAGTCCTATAGTGGAAAGCATTACTGGGAAGACTTCAATTATTGCAAAATTTGCTACCCAGTCTAAGAGTGCAATTAATGCCGCCATTCTTCCTCTCATAGCGGTTTTGAAGTACTCTGCCTGAACTAGCCATCCAGTTCCTCCAACTCCATAGGCGAAGAATATTATGAATCCCGCAAATGCAAATAATGCGCCTATTAAAATTCCGTTCATTACTAAGAATCCGCCAATTAAGTCTGAGACAAGCATTCCTATGTAAGCAGATATTGCTAAAGTTCTCCTTCCTATGCGGTCTATATATCTGAAGGCTATATATGTAGCGGCCGTGTTTATTACTGCTAGAGTCATTGCAGCTAAGACTGAGTATACTTCAGAATAGACAGGGTTAGAAGTGCTGGCAAATAGGTGTAGTTTAAGGATTATAGCTGGTCCGTAGTAGAAAGGCACGTTTATTCCGGTAATTTGCTGGAAGATTATCCATAATCCAACAACTAAGAATGCTCTCTTAGTCGCGGTATCGAACTTTTGGCTTTCTTCATATCTTACTTCGTTTACGGCCTTGTTAATTATATCATCGCTAACTGTTACTCCGAACCTCTTTAATGAAGCCTTTAGCTTATCAATCTTTCCAGAAAGGAGTAACCACCTCGGAGATTCCGGCATCATAAATCTGAAAATTAAACCTATTACTGCTGGTACTGCTGCTAATCCTAATATTAACCTCCAATCTACAGTGTAAGCTAATCCTGGGGCAAAAAAGAGTATTGCGCTACCTACAAAGTATGAGCCTAATATTCCTATAGTTATCATCCACTGTTGTATTATTGCTAGAGAACCTCTCTTATTTTTAGGTGCATATTCCGTGATATATGCAGTAGCTACTGCAGAATCTGCACCTATAGCAATTCCTATTATTGTCCTCATTACGAGGAGCATCGCCCCATTAATAGTTAAGGCTGAAAGGATTGCTGCCGCAGTATATATCGCAGCGTCTGCAATTAGTAGGGATTTCCTTCCAAATCTGTCAGTATAAAAGTAAGCTATTATTGCACCTATTGCTGCTCCTAAAGAAGCACTAGCTATTTCATATCCATAAACAAATCCTGTGAAATGATAAGGAACAAAAACTGACGCTATACCTATAACTTCTGTATCGTAACCGAATAAGAATCCTCCTATCGCAGCTAATATTGTTATTATCCAGTAAAATTTGTTCAATTTTCTCGTATCTATCTGATCCAATATTTGTTGAAGAGCAGATTGAGACGACATCAAATATATATTTCAACGATCTCTTTTTTAAAATTTATTATATAGTTTAAATAGGACTGAGTATGTATGAATTAGTTTTTTAAGTTTAAATTGTATTAGTTTAATTAAACTCTTTCTAAAAAACTCTATCATACTAACGCTTTAATTCTGAGAATGGATTATCTTATTGTGCTAGTAGATCTCCATGAAGATTTTGCATATTCAGCTCAAGAAGGAAAGGACATTATCCACGGAAAAGAGCAGTCAAGTATTGAAATGCTAAAGACTGTTGATAAGAACGCAATAATTTTCTCTTCCATTTTTCCTCACATTGATGTATTAAGTGAAAGAAGCAAAGAATTATCTTTAAGATATGGATTTTATACAAGCTCATCAAATTTCTCATTTGATGTATTATTATCTCAGCTTAAAGACTACTACTACCTAGAAAGGACAGGACATATTAAGATAATAAGGAGTAAAGAAGATCTAAAAAAGCCTGGAATAAAGTTCTTACTTTCCTTAGAAGGCACAGACTCTTTAAAGGAATTCGAAGATCTCTATATTCTCAAGGAACTTCACTTCCTAAATGTAGGCTTAACATGGAATTACGACACAAAGTTTGCTTCATCTTGCTTTTCTAGGAGAGATTACGGATTAACGTCAGAAGGAGAGGAGTTAGTTAAATTAGCTAATAAATTAGGAATGATAATCGATTTAGCTCATGCAAGCAAAAGGACTGTACTTGATGTTTGTTCAATAACTTCTAAGCCAGTAATAATCTCCCATGGTAATGCAAGAAAATTGAAAGATCACGTAAGAAATTATGATGATGAGGAAATAGAATGCGTTGTTAAGAGAGGAGGAGTAATAGGAATTACTGCAATTACCTCGACACTCCCTGAAAAGAGCATAAAAGGTCTCATAGAAAATATAAAATACATAGGAGAATCCTTCGGTTGGGACTACGTTGCTATAGGTACAGATTTTCTGGGAATTTCAGAAGTACCTCAAGGTTTCGAGAAAATAACTAAAATAAAGGAATTAGTAATTGAAGGTCATGAAGATCAAATCCTCTGGAGAAACGCTTACAGAGTAATAGAAGAGAACCTTTAGTTTTTTAACCTTCATACTTAAATTCCTCCTATGTCTGAAGAACTTTCAAAAATCATGGAGGAAATAAAAAAGAAAGCCTATAACGCAAAGGACGATGTACTAAACGATGCTAACAAACTTTACACTACGCTTCATAATACAATGAATTCAGAATTAGCAAAAGCTAAGAAGGAAGGCAAAAAAGTTGATGATATTCAAAAGGAATTCGCAGACTTAATGAAAAAGATAGACAGTTTGAGAGAAAACCAAAAGAAAATGAGTACAAAGGACTTGAGAAATGCTTTAGCTAGATATACTGAAAAAGCTGAGAAGCTTATAAAGAAAATTAAAAGTTAGCCAGAAAATTTTTCATCTAAATATTTTATTTTTTCATCCAATTTTTCTATACCTTCATCAATTTCCTCTTTCCTTATTATTAAAGGTGGAGAAACTACAAACCAAGAAGGTCCATTAAATACGTAAATTCCGTCGTCCAGAAGTTTCTTAGCTAAGATATCAACTTCCGTAGTTTTACCTTCATATTTATCCTCATAAGCTCCGAAAGGAGTCTGCTTATTATCCTTAACAAACTCTAAAGCCCAAAATAATCCAACTCCTCTCACGTCTCCAATACTCTTATGCCTCTCCTTTAATTCCTTTAACCTCTCACCTAGGTAACTTCCCATAGCCTTTACGTGAGAAAGCAAATCTATCCTTTTGTACTCTTCAACAACTGCAGGTATAGCGGACAACGAAATAGGATGAGCCTCAAAAGTGTGACCGTGTGCAAACATTTTATTTTCGAAAAATTCCGCAATCTCCTTACTTACTGCAGTTATTCCTATAGGTACATAAGAGGCTGAAGCGCCTTTTGCAGTAGTTAAAATATCTGGCTGAACTCCCCACAAATTTACTGCAAACCATTCTCCAACTCTTCCCCAGCCAGTCATTACTTCGTCTGTTATGAGGAGAACGTCGTTCTCTTTAGTTATCTTCCTCAAAGTTGGTAAGTATTCTTTAGGAGGAACTATAACTCCGTTAGTTCCTGTTATCGGCTCTACAATAACTCCTGCAACGTTTCCCTCATTTTTTATTACATAATCAACGTAATTTACACAAGCTAAGTTACACTCAGGATATTTTAACTTTAAAGGACACCTATAACAGTAAGGTTCCGGAATTTTAACAACTCCTGGTGCGACGTTAGGTTCTGCGTACCACCTTCTATAATCTCCTGTTAATGCTAATGAACCTAAAGTTGAGCCGTGGTAAGACCTATACCTCGAAAGTACCTTATAAGACGGCGCTTTGTAGAATCTTGTTATTTTTATTGCAGCCTCGTTAGCTTCAGTACCTGAAGTTGAGAAGAAGAACTTAGTTAGGTCTCCGGGCATTACTTCTAATAGAGATTTTACTGCCCTAGCCCTAATTTCTGTAGCAAACGCAGGGGATATGTATTGTAATTTTTCCAATTGATCTTCTATACTCTTTATCACTTCCTTATTTCCGTAACCTAAATTTACATTAACCAGCTGAGATGAGAAATCAAGAATCTTTTTATCTCCAGAATAAAAATAAACTCCTTCAGCCTTCTCAACGTTTAAAGGATTCCAACCTTTTTGGACTTTCCAAGTTCCGAAAGTGTGTTCTTTAACAGTTTTAATGACATCTTCTGTATTCATGCGTTAATAATAAGTTTAGATAGAATTTAAATGTTTTAAAGGATAGGTTGTAAAATATATAACAATCTTGATTAGTCCCTTATATTACTGTATAATTTACGACTATATTGGAAGTAATTTGCACAAGGTCTAATATTCATACCTACGAAATGTATAAAAGTTAAATTACTCCTCTAATAATATGGTAGATGAAGTAGACTTAAAGATACTTAAGTTGATTCAAAATGATGCAAAATATCCTTTAGAAAAGATAGCAGAAGAAGTGAAAGTTCCAAAGTCTACAGTAGCTTACAGGATTAAAAAGATGGAGAAAACAGGAGTAATAAAAGGATATTTTACTTACGTAGATCCATCAAGTTTAAACCTGGATTATCTAGTAATTACCACCGTAAGAGCAAGGTATGGGAGAGACTATCACGAAAGCCTCGGTAAAAAACTTTCTCAATTGCCTGGAGTATGGGGAGTGTATTTTGTACTAGGAGATATGGACTTCGTAGTATTGGCTAGGTTCAAGAATAGGGAAGATTTTATGAAGAACTTCCTAGAAAAATTGATAAATATGCCTGAAGTTGAAAGGACTAGTACTCACGTTGTTGCTAAAGTGTATAGAGAGACTCCTTATGTGACTATAGATGAAGAAAAAGTTAATATCGAAGAGATAAAAAATGGAAAATAGAATGTCGTTAGAAGAAGTAATAAGAAAGCTAGAGAAAAAAGGAGTTGATGTTACTGAAGCTTTACTTGATATTTTAAGTAAGGAAGATCCTGAAGATAGTAGTAAGGAAAGAATAAGTTTAGCTGAAAAGTATATGCAGGAAAGCAAAGAGTATGCTGAAAAAGGTGACGCAGTTCAAGCCTCAGAGAAAGCTTACAAAGTAGCCGAAGAAGTTGTGAAGGCGTTAGCAGAAAAATTTAAGACCGAGGAATACCAGGAGTTTTTGAAAGAAGGCAGATGGTACACCTACTTGTTAGGCAAGGCTAGCAAAACGCTTTCTAAAAAACTGGGTTATTGGGTTTTAGACGGCTGGAATGCTGGTTACGATTTGCATGTATGGGGATTTCACGAGAGAAAATATTCCGTGGAGGACGTTAGAGTCTCCATAAAAAAGGTAGAAGAAATGCTTATTGAAGCAAAGAAGTTATTTGTTTGATGTACATTCCTCAATGAAAGCTATAACATAAGAGTACTCCCTAGCTTCAGACTCCGGATCAGCTATTGAATGGCCGGAATCGTTAACAAAGAGCATAACGTCATTACTCAGCTCTTCAGACTTAGCAACGTACTTTAGAGCGTGAGCCGGGTGAACTCTATCATCATTAATTCCAGTGTAAACAAAAGTCTTTGGTAAGCTCCTCTTTAAGTTGTGATAAGGACTGTAAGAGAGTAGGTAATCCCTATACTTTGGATCGTTAGGGTCTCCGTATTCCTCAACCCAATATTTTCCAACGTAAAGTTTATCGTATTTTAACATGTCCAGAACAGGATGACCTATTACTGCACAGTCTATAAGGTCTTGGTACTCATTTTCAGTAGCACCTACTAAAAGTCCTCCATTACTTCCACCCATTGCAATAGTCTTCCCTCCCATCATTTTAACAGTCATTAGAAATTCAGAAAAGTCCTTGAATACGTTCTTCTTATTGAGCAACATTCCATCCTTATGCCATTCCTCTCCGTTCTCGTAACCTCCCCTCAAGTTTGTTATAAGGACAGAATATCCTTCATCTAACAGAACTCTAGTAGACATTGGGAAAGATGGTAATAAAGAAATTCTAAATCCCCCGTAGCCGTAAACTATAACACCCTTAGGGTTATTAACTTTAGAAAGTAGAAAGCCGTGAAGTAACACGTCACCTTTTATGTATACGTCTTTAACCGTCACGTCGTAATTACCGTACTGCATTATTACTTCCTCTTCCTTTTCTCCTTTCTTTCTAGATATTCTAAACTTATAATTGAAGGAGGTTTCTACAAGAAATAGGGAAGACCCTTCGCTGTCCATAAACTCTACATTGTCGTGATTTTCTTCTCCTATCTTATAACCTTTAAGGTCGTAAAAGAGTAAAGGAGTCCTATAGTCCTTTATAACTTCAACTGCCAGAGAATCTTTTAAAGAGGACACTCCCAGTACGGGATAATCCAACTGTAGAATCTTCTTACCGTCGAGGTATACTGCATCGTTCTTCTGGTAAATTAAACCGTTAACGTAATCAATAACATCTATTACTTCGCCTTCATCAATCTTTTTTAGGGAATTAAAATCTTCACCTGCGTAAAGCTCGCTGTATCTCCAGCCCTTATTCCTAGTTAATGTAATAAGGTCGTTAAATACCCTGATTGACACGAATTCTCCCGGTTTCAAATCTTTACCGTAAACGATTTCATCTCCGCAAAATACTCTATCTGTAGGATATTCTCCTCCGTCAGGGGGTGGAGAATAACGGTAGCTCTTAACGTAACATAGCTCACCTTTAAAATAGAACGGAGATTCCACCATTTCCCCGAGTTCCTTCACGCTGTTCTCGGAAATTAGGAATGTTGTAACTTTATCGCTACCCTTCTTCTGTACGCTAACTCCTATTTCCTTAGAATTGTAAACCTTCCAGATTAGAGATGCTACGTAGTCTTTAGGCGGAGTATAAATTACTTTATTACCTAAAAGTACTTGGTTTTTCTCTCCATAAAGTAAGATTGCCGGATTATTTTCGTCGTATGCAAACATGCTAAGGACGTAAGGCTCTCTGTAAATTTCTAAAAGCCTCGGGTAAAGTTCCTTTGCTCTTTTGCCCAGCTTTTCTTCGGTCTTCTTATTTTCCTTCTCTATGAAGGACTTAGTCCTTTCGTCATTTAAATCTTCAAGGTACTCAAACTTGTCCATAATATGTAAAAGATTTAGTCATTAAAAACCTTAGTAACTAAGGGTTTGCAATAATCGGGCGAGCTTTCACTTAAATTCTCAAGTGAAGTGTTAAAATAACAGAGATATTCACTTGAATTCTATAAAATTTTCAGCATCCGGATCAGGATGTGCAGTAACAAGTATCAATTTATCATCAATCTTGGCTATTACGTACCTTATTTTGGCACAAGGGTCAAAATGTACTATAACTCTCCATCTTTCTTTTTCTCCTAACCTCAGATTAGGGACCTGTTGTACACCTTTTACTCTTTCTAGGAAAGATAAAACTTCCTGTCCTAAAGGATCTACATCCGTGTTAAATTTCCTCATGTAATTATTGATATCCTCTAGGTGCTTCTTAAGATGAGGAGAGAAGACCAGCATTTTTTAGTACTTTTTCGCTATCCATTGTATCCTTTATTTCTATCTCAAGCCTTAGCGGTTTGTATGACTCGTCCAATGCCATTATTATTTCTCCTTCAAGGTGTGCCCAATGTTCTGCATCACCTTTTGCTAAGTAGATTTCAATAAATCCGTCATCTATTAAAAATTCTATATCAGAAATTTTCTCGTTCTTTAAGTTCTTTAGTACTTTTTCGCTATCCATTGTATCCTTTATTTCTATCTCGACTTTCAAAGGTCTGTAAAGTTTATCAAAAGTTATTATTATTTCTCCTTCAAGGTGTGCCCAATGTTCCGTTTTACCGTTATCTAAGTAAATAACAATCTTTCCACCTTCTAATTTAACTCTGGATTTAGCCCTTATCCTGGAAGCCTCTGCTAGCAACTCTTTAGGAGAAAGAGGAATGTCTATTAATGGTGGTTTACTCTTTAAATATTCAGCATATTCTTCAAGAAATTTAGCAAATTCTTCCTCCATCATAATTTCTCATTTGTCTTCAGTATATTAAGGATTTATATAAGCCTTCCCCTTCATCTGCCCCGGTTTTACACTAGAGCTCCAGGGTTTACCCCTTCATCAAGACTCCGAGGCGAATTGAGTATTTACCACCTTAAAATAAATAGTTTACTTAACTGATTTGACGAATTTCCTTTAATTCTAACGTATCGAATTAACGTTTTTCTAGAGCTGTTCAGATTTTTAAGCTTCTGTGGAGTCTGAGTAAACAATCTTTTTAAATACTTGTGGAGTCTGAATACACAATGATTGAAGAATATAACCCTTGGTGGATTTCAAAGGATAGGCTAACAGAGGTAGAGTTATATATGAAGTACAATGAGGCAGAAATTAAATGGACTCCGGATGTTATCGATAAAGTAAGCTTATCTCCATACTCACTAAATTTCATCTTCGGCCCAAGACAAGTAGGCAAATCCACAGCATTGATACTTCTAGTAAAGAAGTTATTAGAGGAGAACGCAAATCCTAAGGCAATCTTCTATTTCTCCTGTGACAGGTTGGCAGATTATAAGGAACTGGACGAGGTACTGGAGGAGTATATTAAATTTAGAAAAGCCAATAATATTTCTTCATCATTTATTTTCCTAGATGAGATAACTTATCCTAGAGAGTGGTATAGGGCATTAAAGAGCAGGATAGATAAAGGAGATTTCAAGAACGACGTTTTAGTAGTTACGGGATCTCTATCCATGTCGGCAAAGAGGGAAATAGAAACTTTTCCAGGAAGAAGAGGTAAAGGTAAAAATCTATTAATGTTGCCATTGTCATTTTCAAAGTATGCAGAATTATTTAATGTTAAAGTCCAAAAAGGCGGATTAGATTTCGTGCTATCAAATTTCATGAAAAACATTCACCTAGTTAGTGAGCTCAACGACCTATTTGAGGACTATCTAATTACTGGAGGTTTTCCTAACGCGATAAGGGACTTCGTGAAATTCGGTAAAGTAAGTGAAGGCACAATAGATGATTTCATCTCTAGCATAGTTAGTGAGGTGAACAAGTTAAAGAGGAGTGAGACTTTCTTCAAGCTTACAATAAAAGGGATAATTGAAAGGACTTCTAGCGAATTCAGTTACCATACCTTGTCAAGGTCTTTCGGCGTAGGGACTGTGAAAACTGCAATAAGTTACGTTGAATTACTCCAGAAATTGTATTTACTTAAGGTATTAGAGCAGGTAGATTTACAAGGAAACGTCCTTAGTAGGAAGGAAAAGAAATTCTATTTCATTGACCCCTTCATTTATAGGTCTTTTTCCATTTGGACGATGACAAACGTTCCGGAGGAAAGTAGAATAGCTGAGAGCGTGGTAATATCTCATTTATCTAGACTTTATGACACTTTTTATACTAAAGCTAAGGGAGAGGTAGATGCGGTAATAAAAGGTGAAGAGCTTATAGGCTTTGATGTAAAGTTCGGTAACGTTAAGGCTGAAAGGAAAATCCTCGGTAGAATGAAAAAGGTTTACATTTTGAGCAAGGATAAGGCGGAAGAGAACGTAATACCAGTCTCCTTATTTTTATCAATGTTAGACGTTCCTCAGTCTGTTGAGTTGAAAGTCTTAAGCTAATTTTCTATGAGTTTTTACCTCATTAATGTTTCGTTACGGACGTTAATTTTTAGGTATTAAACCCATCAGCTTTTATAACTCTGAATCAGCATCGAATTAAAGGTAAATTTAACGTCGCTTAGATACAATTACTCCACAGAACGCCTGGCTAATGCAGTATATATTACTGCTCTTTAAGAGCGATAAACATTATAACTGGTAGATCTTTCATTATGGGCTGAGATGGAGAAAGTAATAGACAGGATTTCTATAACGAGGTTTTATCCTGAGAAAGGTCAAGTTGAGTTAACGGAAGTATTCCCAAATGAAAAATTCTTATGGAACGCAGACGTTCATCCAGTGCCGGTAAAGAATAGGAATTGGGGTCCTATCACTTATTTTTCAATATGGACTTCAATGATCTTCATAATTCCAAGCTGGACTCTAGCGAGTATAGGGATAGTAATGGGATTGAATGTTCTGCAATCAATATTTCTCGTATTTCTTGGGAATCTCATAGTTCTAATTCCGATGATTATTCAATCTCATGGAGGGGCTAGATATGGGCTAGCAGAACCCCAGTTAACCAGATCTAGATGGGGAACTTACGGTGCAATTTTCCCAAGCTGGATAAGGGCAATAATAGGTGCGGGCTGGTGGGGAATAGAGAGCTATATAATTACTGAGGCTGCCACAGCCATGTATGCTATCTTAACTGGGAAATTGAACATTGTAGCTTATACTGTAAGTCATTATTCTGATTATCCTTTTGTGTTGAGTAAGGACTTCCCACAAATATTCTGGGGGACTTTCGTTGCTGTCATAGTTCTGCAGATCATAGTGTTTTACTATTCTCCAGTGACTAAATCTCAGCCTATATTAAAATGGCTTGCAAGAATAGGAGGCCCAATAATCCTTTTATCTTATTTAGCAGCATGGCTTTATTTCATGAGCAAAGTTAACTGGTCTGTAAATCTCTTTAGTTTATCTCCTTCTACTCACGCTTCTTTACTATCAATATTAGCGTTTCTTAATGCTAATATTGCATTTTGGGCAACAATGGCTTTAACAATGCCTGACTATACTAGGTTTGCTAAAAATCAATTCTCCCAGACTATAGGGCAAATTCCTATGCCTTTCCTAATGTTAGCTGTTGCAGTATTAGCTACAATGACTACAGCAACTTCACTGGAACTTTACGGACAACCAATATGGGATCCTATAGTTTTAGTTTCTCTACATATGCCTTCTCCTCTTAGCATATTAATATTATTAGGATTTATGCTAGCAACCTTCTTAGTTAACGTCTTTGCTAACGCAGTAGGACCGGCTTATGATATAGCTAACACTTTCCCAAAGCATCTAACCTGGTTTAGGGGCTCTCTTATCTTAATTGCCATAGGCTTAGCCTTAGGAGCCTGGAGTTATTACGGTAATGCTTACAGCTATATAAATAATTGGCTTTTAACTTACGGAGGTCTATTAGGAAGCGTTGAAGGAGTAATAATATTTGATTATGCAATAATTAGGAGGTTCAAGTTCGACCTTGCTGATGTATTCTTAAGTAGTGGTAGGTTTAAATACTGGAAAGGAATAAACCCTGCAGCAGTAATAACTTTTCTCATCATTTCAGCAATAATTTATCTACCATATCCAGGTGAGAGTATTGCCTTAGATAACGCTTGGATTTTGTCATTCCTACTATCAGGAGTAATTTATCTTCCATTAATGAAGTACTGGGTAATACCTAAATATCAACCCGAGATAAAAGGCTCACTGACTCATGGTTATTATTCAGAGGAGACATTGAGGATTTTTATGAAGAAGTGAGAATTCAGTAAATTTATAGATAGCCATCTTTATCTTTAATCAATGCTTACAAATAGGAGAGAAGTACTCAAAATTTCTTTTTCAGCATTCTTTGCAGACCTAGGGTATCAAGCGGCAGTAGCTTCCTTTCCAATTATCTTAGTATTTTATTTTCATGCACCCATTTTCATTTACGGAATTGCTGAGTCATTAAATTACGGCGGAGGAAGCTTAATGTCACTCTTAGGAGGTTATTTAGCTGATAAATACGGCAGGAAGAAGATAGGGGTGTTGGGAAATTCGCTCATAATTATTTTATCATTTACGGGATTAGCGGTAAACTATGTTGAGGCTTTAATTCTATTTATGTTAGGTTGGTGGTTCAGGAACTTTAGGACTCCTGCTAGGAGGGCAATGGTAAGTGAAGTTACTACGGAAAGTGAGAGGTCTGAAGCTTACGGAATACTCCACGCATTAGACATAGGAGGAGCTGCACTGGCAGTAACTTACTTGAGCATAGCACTTTACTTAGGAATAAAGGCTACTGTAATTTTACTTTTTACAGCCGTACCTTTAGTAATCTCTACAATCTTCCTAGCTCTGGTTAAGGCAGGAGGAAAGGGGAAACCTAAAATTATGGTAAGGAAGGGATGGATAATAGTAATTTCAACAATGTTTTTTGCTTTCAGCCAATATAGTTTTGGGTTTCCTATAATTACTACAGCGGAGTTTACTCACAAGCTTTACCTTGCGACAATAACTTACGGAATATTTTTAGCTTCTTCAGCAATCTTCGGTTACGTTTTTGGTAAGCTAAAGTTAAGTGAGTATAAGGCTTTAGCTTTTTTAGGTTATTTATTAGCATCTCTCGTTTCACTAGGCTTTGCTTTCCTTTCTCCTCTTGGTTTAATAGGAATTTATCCCTTATCAGCGGTAATGGGTATTGCGGTAGCATCTACAGAAACGTTTGAACCTACAATTATATCAAAGCTTACTAGGGGCGAGGTAGGGACTTCAATGGGTGCTTTATCTTTAGGAAGGAGTATAGGACTACTAATAGGAAATTCAGCTATGGGATTTCTTTACCAAATAAGCTTTTCTTACGCTTACATCTTTGCTTTCCTAATGTCTTTCATAGCTTTCATGATAGTGATAACAACTATAATCAAACGGGGATGAAGGTATATCATGCTAGTCGTTTATGATGATCTCGTCGGCGTCCCAGACACTCTTAGACTTCCCTTCCCTTAGTTTCCTTAACTAGAATAACGCTTACCAAGGTTATTATCACGTAAGGAAGCACAACTAGCACTACTGGATAGTTCGTTAGCCTTAAAACGCTAGGAACTAAAGCACCTCCTATTAGGCTTGCAACCTGGTAAGAGAAATTTGATGCGGTAAAGCGGTATTTCCTATTAAATATTTCAGTCAGTATTGCTGACTGAGGTGCATAAAGTGCGGAGTCGGATAATGATAAAATTAACTCTCCTGCTAATCCAGGGAAAAGTATAGCTCCAGGTATAATTAGGAGAACTCCTATTATAATGACTTTCCGCCTTCCTATTATATCGCTTAGATAACCAAAAAGAGGAATCATAAATAGTTGGAGAGAAATTGATAAGGTAACTAGCGTAGAAGCTGAGGGATTTTTTGAGAAAATGTAAGATGTGAAAATGTAAAAGATTGCGCTTTCGCTTATTTTTATTCCTATACCTTTGAGTATGTTCCTCCAATCGTGCTTTATTGCTTCTATTAAAGGTAATTTTTTTGAGATATGCATTCCGGAAATACTCACGTCTTTAATTAAGTAAGTAGAGAGCAAAGTAAGCAAAATTATGGGTATTAGTGAGAACTTCCACAGGCTTAGGTTAATTAGCGTTAGGACGAATATAGTGGTAGAGGATAAGATTATTGCGATAGGCACTGAAAGTTGGACAATGCTCGCAATAAATCCCCTGTATCTAGATGAGCTGTAAGACTCTATTAATACGGTACTTGCACCTCCCCACTCTCCGCCTAAGCTTAAGCCTTGGAATAATCTGAAAGCTAGAACTGAATAACAGCTGTAAAGGATAATGACTAGGATCGACGAGAGTATCAGCAAAAGTGATGTTAAAAATAGTGCAGTTTTTCTGCTTATTTTATCTCCTATATGTCCAAATATTATACCTCCTAAAGGTCTGCCTATAAAACCTAGGACGAATATAACTACTCCGGAAACAATGGGGAAAATGAATAGTGAAAGTTGTGAAACTAGGAAGAATGAATACCACTGTGATATTGTAAGCATAAGGCTTCCTACTACTATTGCCCTCTTCACGAAAGTATAATACCTAAGTAGCTTTAAAATAGTTATAGTTGTGCAGGTAGTTGTTTAATATCCAGTATCAACGTATTTGCCTAGAGAAGTTGGATACTTTGATAACACTTCTGATATTCTTTGAGTTTCTTAAGATCTATATCAGTAACTATTATAATCGATCCTGTTAGGAAAAACGTTGTTATAATACTTAAACAGTCTAAGAAATTGTATTATTAACCACGATGAAACTGCTCCTCTCTTTTATCACTTTTCACCTTCCTTCGATCTTTTTTAAATCATAGCACATAACTCATTCGCATCTCCTGAAAGACTTTGCAAACGCTCCATAATACTCTTTCTTGCCCTTATCATTTATTTTAGCCATTATCCTCCTCATTTTTACAACAAGTTCATTAGCATCAACGTTATTAGACCACTTTACTTCTCCTAAGAATATTACATCGTCACCTTCAGCAATTATATTAACTTCCTCTCCCTTGTGGACGTATTTCCCTACATAGTTAAATGGAAGATCAACAAGAATTTTCTCTTTAATAAGTTCTCTCATAAGCTTCTCAAATTTAAACGAATAATACTATCTAAATTTATCCTATTCATCGCTTCTTCCACATTATCTATCTCAAGGTCACTCAAATTACTGTAAACGAATTTAAACCAAGAGTCGAAGAAATCATCTTTAATTTCATATCACCCCCTCTTCATGCCGTAAGGAATTACTCTTTTTATTATTTCGTTCTCTCCAGTCTGTCTAAATAGCTTGTCAAGTTGCCTTTATCAATTCTTGTTACCTCTGATATTTTTGAAATTGTATTATACCCTTGAGAAATAGCCCTTAATATACTCATGTAAACCCTCTGTTCCCTAAACTCTTTAGAAGGAAGATCGGTTCGTCGTAAAGCATGTTTTCCTTCCTCAATATTTTTCTCTTATATTCTCCTCAACACTCTTGCTTTTCTCTAGCTGAAGAATATAAAATGGGACTCTCCCTACTATACTCCATAATTAAATCTTCTATTCCCTTTTCAGGAGAGAATTGAGAAAGGTAAGGAAAAGGAATTTGGGTAACCTTCCAGCTCTTGGTTCTACCATAAAGAGGGGACTTCTTGGATAATACTTCGTTCTCCATCATACCAATGCTGGAGCCAGTATCCTTTAGCTTCTGGTTCCTGGCTTCTGGACAAGCAAAAGTACACTCTTATTGCTCTCCATTAAATACTGGAACTCGTCCAGTGCAAGGATTACTCTCTCATTAACTTCTTCACCAAAATAAATTAACAGCTCATCTAAGTTAACGTTAAGCGATCTAAAGTTTTTCCAGTAAATTTTGCAAATTTCTCCTTTGGTGAATTCATGTTATTTAAAACTCCATCAGAAGTGCATAAATGGTAGATCGCCTTTTTGTCTCTTATGAATTGCTTTATTAACTCAGTCTTCCCTATCCTTCTCTTACCGTAAATAATTATTAATTGTGCATTGTCTTCTTTATACTTCTAGGAATTTTAACTCCCTATTTCTATCGATAAATTGTTGTACTACATTTATAATAATTTAAGTACAACTTTTTATCGTCTTCTACATAAAAACTCCATAACAAGATATTAACTATTATTATCTATTTAATAACTTTGTATTTTATTAGAGAGATTGAATGTATTCACCTCATTTTCACCGAAACTTTTGGGAAATTGCTATAAAATATTCCTAACTATTTTCACTCATGAAAGTGACGTACCTAGGATTAAGACATATATCCTAGCGTAAAATGGTAAGGAAATACTATCACAGGTTAAAAGTATCGTGAAAGTTGATGATACTAAAGTCTATTAAATTGATTTATAATTATTTTATCTCTGTATATTCCAATTTTCTAAGTTAAATATTTATAAGCTCTTAGTTATTACATATAAATATGGAAGACGATTTAAACCAAAAGTTAATTTTGTTATTGGAGGAATACAAGGAGGTTAATTTTAAGGCCCAAGAAATATTCAAGGAAATAAAAATGCTGATGAAGAAAGGAGTAATAGACCCTTGGAGAGTTAATATTATAGACGATGAAGGTAGGTTCATAGATGAATATCTTAATGAGATAGAGAAAGAATTGGAGAAGGAAGTTATGTTAAAAAAGGGAAAATAATGAGTATAAAAGGTAGTTTATCCTATTATGAATTGATGAGCTTTAACTCTCCCGTCTTCTAATACAATGTAAGCTGCGTGGAGTACTCCTTCACTAAATTCACTTCCTGGGTTCAGTATTATTGTTTTCCCTATCTTATCAAAAGCTCTAGATTCATGAATGTGCCCGTGGAGTCCAAGTAAAGGATTAAATTCTTCTATTAGTTTCCTTATTGAAGTTGAACCTACATGAGTAAATACTAATTCACCACCTTTAACTACTGGTTTCAAAGTCTTATCTAAAAGTGGAGCGTTATCCAGGTTTGTTCCGTAAGGTGGAGCGTGGAAGTTTATTATTGTTTTATCTGGATTAGCTTTTTCTAAATAGCTCTTTAAATCTCTGTATAGCTCTTCCTCCTTTTTTTCTCTTGGAGTATTCCAAGGAGTAGGATTAACGTAACCGTAGGTCAGCATTTCGTAACCTTTAATATCAGCAACTTCTCCTTCAGTTATTTTAATCACGTCACTCTGCTTCAGTACTTCAAATAAATACTCAGGATCATCATTACCTAAATTAACGTAAAGCGGTATTCCGGTATCCTTTAGTCTTTCTTCTGCAATATTTACCCATTCCTTCACTCTTTCAACCATTGCTTGTTTAAATATTTCATCTTGTTTTCTCTTATCCTCTTGAACTTCGTCAAACTCCTTCTTATCCATAACACCATAGTATATTCCCTTGTTTGCTAAGCTATTCTCAACTTCTTGTAAACCTTCTTTGCCAACTATCTCTCCTTGCACATCAAACTTTCCGCTTCCAAGATCAACTATCGGTATTAGCATTTTTCCTGCAAGGTCACCTCCTATTATCAGCACGTCGGTTTTGTACATCTTTCCTGCATTGAGGAATTTCTTAAACGCAACGTTAGACCCGTGGAGATCGGAAGTAAATAAGATCTTTACTTGATTTCTGTGTGTAGTAGACTTTTTACCGAACGAAAATAATCCCATATGAATACTTTCAATAACTTATACTTAAATCTTTATGTTAATATTTGTGAGAAATATCAAGGAAAAAATAAAAGAATAATATATATTACGTTTCTTTGATTAATAGTTTTTAACGTTGTATGTTTTCCAACTTTTAGGCTAAAAGACTTAATCTGGCGGTATTTCCTTATAAACCAAGGACATATCTATACCTTTATTTTTATTTGTGTACCATGCAATGGTATATATTATTCCTCCAACTACAAAAGATCCTATTACAAATGCTAATGTTATTGGATTTACTGCACCGCTGGAAGTTACGAAGCTGAATGCCGGATTAGTCACTGCTTCATAAGTTAGGAAGATAAAATAACCGGCTGAGAATCCTGCAATCGGTACTAAGGCTTTCATTTCTTTTAAACCGTGAATTATTCCAGTAATACTCACTACTAAGAAATATATCATACCTATAACTATTGCACCGTAAAGTGCGCTTGCTCCTGATGATGAAATTATTGGTGCAACTAAAAAGCCCAGAGTTAATACTAAATCGAAGAGGTGAGTAAACACTGGAGAGCCTTGTTTATTCAGTCTTGTAAATATTTCAGGAAATACTCTATCGAAAGCCATTGCGAATATATATCTAGCAAAAACTATTACTCCATAAGCTAGTATTGCAAATTCCCACACTAATAGTCCTATCCCTATTATCCACTGTAATACTTGGTTCGACGTTAATCCCATTGCCACAGTCCAGAAAGTGTAAACGAAACCGTTATTCGTGAACTCATAAGTAGTTAATGCATAACCTCCTCCCAGATAAAGCAATAGGAAACCTACTGTAACAAGCAAGCCAGTAAGTATTAAAGGACCGAATATGCCATAAGCTACATATTTCTCTTTCTTCAATTCGGCGGCAACCGCAGGAACTGCCTGCATCCAAGGGTAAGTGAATACTGCAAGCAAAGGCAAAATTGCAAAAGTTGCTGACCAGCTGAAAGGTGCAACGGAGTAACTAGAAGGAGGAGATATACTTTCAGCACTTAAGTAAGGAGTTATTGCTTTAGTAAAGTCTCCCAAATTTGCTGCAATAACTCCCATCGCAATTACAGTACCTGCAAGTGCCACTAATCCAGAGACTGTAACTATTGTATAACCCCATTTTGCTTTGAAAATGTTTAATGCAATTATTACGCCAAAAAGCACTGCACCCAGTAGGTAAGAGTATACTGGTAATTGAAGCGTAGAAGAAAGTGAGACTAAGCTGGATATCCCGTCTACTTTACCTATAGTACATAAAACACTTCCTACAGCTGAAGAGAAGAAGAAAGCTACTAGTGCAAAGAATGCAGTAGATTCTATCATTAATGCAAAAGCCATCACAACTCCTAGAGGTCCATTAAGCATTCTTGAGATCCAAACGTAGTCTCCTCCAGTCCTAGGTATTCTATAAGACAGAAGAGTGTACATTAGTGCTTGAGGTATTGTTAAGATTAATCCTATTATCGCAGCAATCCATATTACTCCTCCTTGGGATATGTAAGGACTTATGCCGGTAAATAGTGCTGCACCTGCTGACATGTTTCCTAAGTTTAACATTATTGCATCTAATGCTGAAACTTCCCTTTTTAATCCAGAGCTTTCTCTAACGAAGAGTGTTTTACTCATTTTAATCAATGAAGTGATAGCTAGATTTATTTATAAGTATTTCACGGATATTACTTAAAATTATATATCTAAATGGATTTACTATTAAATATTGTTCATATAAATCGTTAGTAGTACAGTCATTTTAATGAAAACTTTTTTACATAACAAATGTTTCCTTAATAATGATAATCATTTTTAAACAATAATTTCCAAGATTAATAAAAACTTTTTATCCAACAAAGATTTATACTTTATTGCCCAGGAGTTTAGAATGATAAATCTTTTCTTCTATACTAAAAATTTTTCAGAGGACTAAACCGCCATATTTTTAAAATTTAACTCGTTCATTTTATTATGTATAACGAATGGTTACCTATAGCTTTTTCAGACGAAGCAAAAGAAATTTATGACACGAATCTTCTAGGTAAGGATATCCTAATTATAAAGAGAGAAGGAAAGATAGTAGCTCTAAGTAATAGATGCCCTCATAGGTTAGCAAAACTTTCTAAGGGTAAAATACTAGGTGATGAAATTCAATGTCCTTATCACGGATGGAGGTATAACCTAAACGGTAAGCTAACTTATGTGCCTTCGATAGGTAGTAAAATTAACGTATCTCTGGAAAAATATTATGTAAAGGAGAAATATGGAATTATATGGGTTTCGATTAAAGAACCTAGGCAAGATATACCGTATATTAAGGAGTGGAATGATGATAGCTTTAGGAAAATCAAGTGCGGGCCTTATTATATTAACGCAAACCCTTTCAGAGTATTGGAAAATCTCCTTGACGTCTCTCATTTCCCTTACGTTCACGAAGGGTATTTAGGAAGTCCTTCTTATCCTAAAATCCCGGAATATGAAGCGACGCTTACAGAGGACGGTGTAATAGCTGAAAACATTTCAATATGGCAACCCAATCCTGATGGAATAGGAGAGGGAAGATATTTCGCATACACGTATAAAGTATTGAGGCCTTTATTCCTGTATTTTTAAAGGAGGATAAAGAGAGGGTATTTTCAATGATATTTACAATAAAGCCAGAGAGTAAAGATAAAAGCGTAGTTTTCGCATGGATTTTCATGAATTATGCATTTGACGTAAGTGAGGAAAAGATTAGGAAATTTGAGGATGAAATAATATTACAGGATAAGGAGATTCTTGAAACACAGCCTTATGAGTATTACCTTGATCTAAAGAAGGAGATTCACGTTAAAGCCGATAAGGCTTCGATACTTTATAGGCATTACCTAAGGAGGGCTGTAGGGGAAATAAAGGAGTTGGGTCTTGTATGATAATAAAGGAAGTTAAGATAATAACGGAAAACGGAATTATTGAAGGAGACGTTAAAATCGAAGGAGGTAAAATAGTTAAGGTAAGTAAAAATATTGAAGAAAACGACGAAGTAATAAACGGTAAAGGTAGGTTATTATTACCAGGAGGAATAGATAATCACGTTCACATTTTTAAAAGATATTTAAAAGTCCCCACTTCGGATACTGTTAGGAAAAGTACTATAGCAGCAGCACTTGGAGGGACTACTACAGTAATAGACTTTGCGTTTTCTGACAGATCACCGAACATGGAGGAGAGGATAGAACAATTTAAAGACTCATTTGTAAATTACTCCTTCCATATATTTGCTAACGACATTACTGAAAACCTGGTTAATGCGTTGAGACAAGGATTTAGATCAGTAAAATTCATGATGATAGAGTATGCCGGAATTAAAAGCTCACTTATTGGGTTATCAAGGATAAACGATCTGGTTAAGAAGTTTAATGGATATATAATGGTTCATGCAGAAGACGAGGAGTTGATAAAATCATTATCTGAAGGAAAAAGAGGAGAACCTAAATTACACTTATTAACAAGGCCGGAAGAAAGTGAGCTATCTGCAGTATTAAGGGCTAGGGCTATTGTGGATAAAGGAGTTATAGCTCACATAAGTTGCGGTAAGACTTTAGACTTAATTGAAGGGAAACTGTTAGGAGAGGTAGTTCTTCACCATCTAATATTAAGCAAGGAAGTTTACGATAGGAAGGATTCTTATTTATTCGTTACATCTCCTCCTGTTAGGGATCCCGAAGAATTATGGAGTAGGATAAATAAAGTATTCATGATAGCTACAGACCATAACTGGTTTGATAAGGAGGTTAAAGAAGAGCATAAAGAATTTCCCGACTTAGTTCCTGGTCTTCCAGGAGTGGAGCTTAGAGTTCCCATGATAATAACTGAATTCATAAAAAGAGGACTTCCTTTAAGCCTTGCAGTTAAGTTACTGAGCGAAAATCCTGGAAAGCTTAACGGTTTAAATAAAGGTAAAATAGAGGAAGGTTATGATGCCGACCTAGTTATTTATAATCAAGAAAAGAAGTGGAGGATTTCTATCAATACCACTCACATGGCAGATTGGACTCCGTATGAAGGATATGAAGTTATAGGTAAGCCGGAGACTGTAATAATTAACGGTAAAATAGTAATTGAAGATGAGGAAATTAAGGAAGACTCATTCAAGGGAGAGCTGGTTAAGTAAAGTTTATAAAAAGTTTCAATAATAAATTAATGTATGTTAGAAGTGGAGAAAATTTTATCTAGATACTTTGAAGTATATTCCGATAAAGAGATTTTAGAAAAATATTCAATAGATTACGGATATTTATCTCCTACTTTATCTTCAATAAGGAAAAGTCCTAAGGCAGTAATTAAAGTAAAGGATGAAGAGGAAATAAGAGCATTAATGGAACTCGTCAAGGAATACCATTTCCCAATAATCGTAAGAGGGGCAGGAAGTAATACTCTAGGTGAAACAATCCCCATAAAGGAAGGTACTGTCGTGGTGGATATAACCAATTTTAAGGGATTTGAGAGAAAGGGAGGTTATTTAGTAACCCGGCCTGGCAGTGAATTTAATGAAGTAGGAATAGAAGATTTACCAACAATTCCTACAAGTTTTTATATGGCTACTATAGGAGGTTATGTTGCAGGTGGATCTTTAGGTTTCGGATCGTTAAGAAACGGCGCTGTTTGGGATAACGTTGAGGAAGTCGAGGTTTACACTCCTAAAGGGTTCTTCTCTCTCAGTGGGAATGAAGTTCGTTCAGTTGTGCAGTCTGCTGGAACTACAGGTATTGTAACTAAAATAAAAATGAGGACTGTAAAGAGGGAAGGTAAGGTTAAGGTGATCAGAAGATCTTTCAGGTCTTTAAATGAAGCAATGGACTTCTCTTTAAATATTTTGGACGGTGCGGAATTCATAAGCATAAGGAATAAGCCCATGGCTGAATTAATAGAGCCTGAAAGAAAATGGAGTAACTGGAACGTAATAGCTGGAATTTACGGTGAAGGAGAAGAAGCTTCTCTAAAGGATTTAATAACCACCTTTGCAGGAACGTATTTTACTGCAGTGAATAAAACTAAGGTGAGCTACAATTCGCTGGATATTCCTTTAGAAAAGCTAAACAGCGTGGAAGGAGCTAATGCGATGATATCCTGTGAATTATCCAGGTCCAGAGGAAAATTATTCTCTCATACCTATTTTTTAGACTATGATAAACTTCCGGAAATTGAAGGTTATACTTTCAATCTCCATTCATATAAAGTTAATGATAGAGTTGATGAATATAGGTTAAAGAAGATGATAGAGTTCAAAAGGAAGGTTGATGAAGAAGACTTACTTAACCCCGGTAAGCTGGTGTTTTAATGATACTGAAAAACCTAAGGACTCTGGAAGGTAAGAAAATAGATATTGAAATAAATGGAGATAAAATAGTAAAAATTGCAGAAAATATAGAGGGCGAAGGAACAAACCTAGAAGGTAGAATAGTTTCTCCTGCTCTGGTCGACGCTCATGCACATATTGATAGTAATTTCCTCTTAGATCTTTGTAAGGAAGCTCCTACTCCAAAATTTGAAGAGGCTTTAAAATCATTGATGGAATGCAAGGAAAACTTAACAGAAGACGAAATATATTCTCTCATGCGAAAATCCGTCTTGTATTATATAAAATCTGGGTCTCTTTACGTAAGGACTCACGTAATGATAGACGGCAAAAAGTGGAGGGAAAGGTTAAATAGCATAATGAAGGTGAAAGAGGAATTTAAGGATAAGATATTTATCCAGATCATAGGCTTTATTCAAAGTTACGACTACTTTAACGACGAGGTGGAGGAAAGGATATGGAAGGCTATAGATTTAGGAGTTGACGGTATAGGCGGTCAGCCTCATTTACAACCTTCAGTAGAGGACGGAATTAGGATGGTAAAGAAAATTTTTGATATAGCCAAGGAGGAGGAATTATTAATTGACTTTCACGCAGACTATTCAGATGACCCTACCACGAGGTTTAGTGGGGTAATAATTTCTGAAGCTTTAAGGAGGAAGTACCTTAATAAGGTAGCTTTAAGTCATCTCCTAGCGATGCACTCTTATCACGAGGATTACGCTTTAAGACTAATGAGGTGGATGAAGGAAGCAGGAGTGAGTGCAATAGTATCTCCAATAACAGAGCTTGAAGGTTCTGGAGCTTTTGACGACTATCCAAAAAGGAGGGGAATTCCGAGAGTTAGGGAAATGATTTATAACGGAGTTAACGTTGCCTTAGGTCATGACGATATTCGAAACCATTTAAATCCTATAGGCGACGGAGATATGTTGAAGGCTTCTTTTGCTTTAATGATAGGGGATTACATGTATTTTTCACAATATTTTGGAGAAATTTTTAAGCTAATGACTTATAACGGGGCAAGGGCTTTAAACATAGGCAATTATGGATTAAAAGAAGGGATGAACTCAAACCTTGTAATATTTGAAGGTAAAAGCGTTAAAGATGTTCTGATTGAGATAAAACCTAGGAAGGCGGTAATAAGTAACGGTAAAATAGTTTACGATAACTCAGAGTCCGTAAGTGTTTAATCTCTTTTTTAAGAATGGTCTCTTTATCCTAGCCTTTGCTACTTCCTCTTCACTGACGTCAGCATAAATTATTTCTTCCTTATTTCCGGCTCTGCTTATTACCTCACCCATTGGGGAAACTACCATTGACTCGCCGAAGTATTCCTCTTTCTGTTCTGGGTATTCCTTGCCTATCCTATTTATCCCTACAACGTAAGAGGTATTAAATACCGCATGAGCTCTTAGCTCTAATTCCCAGATTTCCTTAAATGCCGCAACTGAAGGTATGAATATAAGCCAAGCACCTTTAACTACCTCGGCCCTTACAGTCTCTGGGAAATGTCTATCGTGGCAGATTACTACTCCAACGTTAGTTTCGCTCAATTTAAATACTGGAAAACCTAGGTCACCTACCTTGAAGAAGTAGTATTCATTAAACTTATCTTCCTGAGGTAAGTGAGTTTTCCTGTACTTACCTACAATTTCTCCTTGATCATCTATTATAAACGATGTGTTATAAAAATTAAGAGTATTTGAATCCCTCTCAAATATAGGAACAATAATGTTAACCTTCCTCTCCTTTGCTACTTCCTTAAACCTCTGTATAGTATAATCCCTTTCACCTTCAGCAAGCTCAAAGTATTTAGGATTCTGTTCAAACGGGAAATATACAGTGTTTGATAGTTCATCAAGAGAAATTATTTTCGCACCGTTATCCGCTGCTTTATTAACCATTTCTATTTGTCTTTCCACATTATCCTTCTTATCCCAGCTCATGTATGTTTGAATAAGTGCTATACGCATAAGAAAATGCTCTAAACCGTTAAAATAAAGATTTCCATTTACTTAATTATGTAAATTTAAGCGTATCAAATTAGATAAATCCTTACTCATTTATGCAAATACATTACAAGTAAAGTATATATATGATGTTTTAGAGAAAAAGACTCTAAGATGGTTTGGACAATAAATTATGTAGACGATATAACAAACGACGGAAGTTATGAGTATGTTTCCTTCATAAGGTCTCAGCAAAAGCAGGCAAAGTTCTCAATATCCGGCAGAGCTTTTACTTATGAGGATCTAAAAGAGTTTAAGGTACCCACAGTTTACGATAGGAGTTCATTAAGAATTCCAGACGTTCCATTATTACCTAAATATAAGGCAGTCTATAAATTTCAGCCGTTAGGAATTGTAATAGGTAAGGACAGATATGACGCCTTTGATAAAGTTGAAGAGATTGAAATAAATTGCGATCCATTTGAAGGCTCAATATATGAAGAAGTTCCCGATAACATAATTTACAGAGAAAGTAACGGAGGTAAGGCTGGGTTTGAAAACGAATTCACCTTGAGAGTGGATTTTAACAGGAGTGCTCCATATAGCATGGAACCCAGAGTAGTTGCTGTAAAAAATCAAGGTGACCAGTTAATTATTCATTTATCAACTCAAATCCCCACAGTTGTAAAAATGCTTATTTCAGAAATGTTGGAAATTCCGCAAAATAGGATATCTATAGTAGTCCCAAACGTGGGAGGAGGTTTTGGACTAAAGCAGGATGTAAATTATGAAGAACTTTCGGTAATAGCTTTAGCTTATAAATTAGGTAAAAATCTAAAATGGGTAGAGACTAGGACGGAAAACGTAATGACTTCACAAGCTAGAGACCAAGTCCACGAACTGAAAGTTGGATACAGAAAATGCGGAAAGCTAGAGTACGTCGAGGATAAAATAACTTATGATGCAGGAGCTTATTTATTGCCGTTTACCGGAATTTCTCCCCTTTTCGTAACACTTGGGACTATGAAAAGCCTATATGATTTCCAATTCTACTATAACGCAATAGTAAAGGTAAGCAATAAGCCTCCTCAAGGAGCTTATAGAGGTTTTGGAAGGCCAGAGGCAATGTTAGTAATGGAAAGGGTAATGGATGAAATTGCTAGGAGAACTAAAATTTCTCCAATAGAAGTGAGAAAGCTAAACATCAAGGAAAAATTAGACGGCGACGTAGGGGACGTAGAAGGAGTAATAGATAGGTTGAGTAAAAAATACGATGAATTGAAAAGAATTTACGGAAAAGGAATAGGAGTAAGCTTTTACGTACAATATGCTGCACCAAATTCTGAAATCATGGTTAAGCATGAGAAGTCTTTAATTCCCGGTTACGAATGCGTTAGGGCAAGGCTTGACTTAGATGGATGGATAATTATAGAAACAACGCTAACCAATCAAGGTCAAAGGATGGACAACTCTATAAGAAAATTAGTTTCAAAGGAGCTTGGATATGATAAGATTAAGGTGGAATTAGCAAAAACTAACATTAACGGCTACGGTGTTTGGGCAAGCAGATCCATGCTCACTGCAGGAAATGCAGCAATATTGGCCGTAAGAAAATTGAAGGAAATAGCTAGAAAGATAGATGAAGACCTTAACTGGGAAAAGATTGCTAAAATAATGAGGCAGGAACCCTGGAAATTAAAGGAATTAACGGTAGAAGAATGCTACGAAACTCCAGAGTTTGTCGGGACTATTAGCGGCCAAATTATGGTAGTTAGTAAAGATGAATTAGGCAACATTAAGCCTTTATATACCTATGTAATTGCTGACGTAGGAATTACTGGAGACGATAAAGTTGTAAAAGGACAATTAATAGGAGGAGCATTACAGGCAATAAGTGGGTCATTCTTGGAAAGTGTGGAAGATGAGCTTGAGTATTCAATAGCAACTGCAGTTGAGGCTCCTAAATTTGAGCTTGAGCTACTTCATACACCTTCTAACACTCCTACTGGAGTTAGGGGAGTTGGAGAAAACAGCATTTCCGGAGGTTATGCATCATTTATAAATGCAATAAATGATTTAGGTTTAGAATGCAATAAAGTTCCATGTAGGTTGTCAAAATGATATTCAAGAACGCAAGGGTTATTACATCTAAAGGAATTATTGAGACTGATTTTCTTGTAGAAGAAGGTAAGATTAAGGAAATAAAGAAGGACATTGTGCCAAAGGATGAAGTAGTAGATTTATCAGGATATTACGTTTTACCCAGCGTTATTGATGGGCATACTCATTTCAATTCCAGATTTTTAGGAGCTAGAGAAGTCATACCTACTGCAGACGATTATAAGAGCGGAAGCGAGGTATCCTTAGCTGGAGGAATAACTTCGTTCATTAATTTCATAGATCCTGCAAAAGAAGATCCTGTAGGCAGCGCTAAGAGTGAAATAGAGAAAGCTTCCGCTCAATCTATGACAGACTATTCCTTTCATTTAATTGTAAGACAAGGGGAGCATATAAAATACCTTGATGAAATTTTTCGTCTAGGAGTTAAGAGCGTTAAAGTTTTTATGGCTTACAAGGGAAGCATGCAGTTAGATGATGAAAACATAATGAAGGCAATGAGAAAAGTGAAAGAACTCGGAGGAGTTATAGCAATACACGCTGAAAACGGTGACGTAATAGATGAGCTACAGAAAGAGTATGGAGATAGAGATGAAGCAGTCTATCATGCATTAACTAGGCCTTCAGAAGTTGAGGAAGAGGCTGTAAATAGAGTATCAATGATGGCTTATTTAACAAAGGCAAAAGCTTACATAGTCCATGTTTCTTCTCCAAATTCATTAAAAATAATCGAATCTTGGAGGAAGAAAGGTGCAGAGATTTACGGAGAAACCTGTCCTCATTACTTGGTTTTCGATGAAAGCTATTATTATAGACCAGACGGAAAGAGATTCATAATGTCTCCTCCTTTAAGGAGTAAGGAAATGAGGAAGGAATTAGTAGATAACCTTACGCGTATATTCACTCTTGGAAGCGATTATTCTGGATACATGTCAGTGTATAAAGATAAGGCATTGAGTTACATAGAAGTTCCTAATGGTGTGGCTTCAACTGAGTTCCTTGTCCCAACAATAATGAACTTAATGTTTGACGGTTTTATTTCACCAGAGCACGTAGCTGAGATAACTTCTGAAGACCAAATAAAACTTTACGGAATTAAAGGTAAAGGATTTGCTGTAGGCTCTGACGCGGATTTTGCCGTAATAAGGAGGGAAGATTGGGTAGTTAAGGATTGGCACGGTAAAATGGACCATTCAATTTATGAGGGTGTAAAGTTTAAGGCTAAGGTAGTAAGAACTTACTTAAGGGGAGAATTAGTCTTTGAGGAAGATGTGAAAGGAAGAAGAAAAGGAGAGTTGCTGAAGAGATGACTATAATTAGAAATGTTAACATGATGGGAGCTAATTTAACTAACATAAAACTGGATGACGGTGTTAACTCTGTAATAGATGCCGAAGGTAGGATAGCTTTTCCCTCATTTTTTGATATGCATGTCCATTTAGAGAACGCTTTGAGTTTCAAAGAAACTGGAGAGAACGAAAGCGGAACTTTAGAAGAGGCAGTTGAAAGGTGGGCTAAGATAAGGGATTCCATAAGTGTAGAAGATCTGAAGAATAGAATTAAAAAGGCGCTAATTCTGGAAATATTTAACGGGGTAACTCATGTTAGGACTCATGCAGATACTTGTTCAAAGAACATTAATTCAGTTAAAGCATCAGTAGAGGCTAAAGAAGAAATGAAGAACTTCATTGATGTTCAAGTTGTTGCGTTTCCAGAGCAAGGGATTTTTAACTGTAATGAGGAGGAATTCAAGAAGGCTATTGAAATCTCTGATATAATAGGAGGTAAGCCAGATGGGGAAGATAATGAGGATCTTAGCAAGAAGCACTTAGAGCTTATTTCCTCACTATCCTTAGCGTTAAATAAAAGCATAGACTCGCATATAGATCAAGGAGATGAGCCAACAAGGTTTTCGGAGCATTTACTAGGACTGAGGAATAACCACGTTGCATTATCTCATTTAACTTCAATTCACTCTGACAGTGATGAGTATACCTATAGGTTAATTAAGTTGATAAAAAAGAGGAATGCTACTGTAATTAGTTCACCTTTAACTACCGTCTTTTTGAACGGTAGGTTTGATAGATATCCTAAAAGGAGGGGCTTAACTAGGATTAAGCAATTGTTAAGTGAAGGAGTAATTGTTTCCTTAGGTCATGACGATTTTCAGAATCCTTTCTTTCCTTTTGGATTTGGGGACATGGTTCAGTCACTTTGGATGGCTATTTTACTAGAGCAGATTGAATTTAGGGACGATTTAATTAATTTAATCACGGAAAACGCTAGAAAGGAGTGGGTTTTATCTACTTCTAAGAAGCCTTCAGAGGACATAGTTATTTTAGACGCAAAAAGTTTAAGAGAACAGCTTTCTACCCTCTCACCGAGGTTCATGGTAATTAGGAAGGGAAAAATAATAGCTTATACAAATAAGAGCGGAGAAGTAATACTTAATGGTAATAAGATAAACCCTTACGACCTTATTGTTTGATTAATGGCATTGTTATGCATCTTGGTCTGCTCCTTTCTCCTCATTTAAGCGTTATTATCTCGGAATTCTTAAATATACTCATAATACTCTTATTTTTAAGTATCTAGATGGACTTATGTAGTGAACTTATATAGAAAGAGTAATTAGACTGCTTAAGAAACTAATGTATTCATATTATAATTCCATATACTTTTTATAAGGAAAATTTTTAAATTGACATTAGACTTATTAATTATTAAAGTAGCTATTTCCTCAACTAATTGAAAAGTTGATACTCCTGGTGATGGAAAGGAAATATTAATTTATGAAATCGAAGGAGATAATGTAAAACTAGTTGAAAGATATGATAATCCAGCTTTAAATGCAGGTACTACAAGAGGAGTATACATGCTAAAATCTGCACTTGAAAAAGGTACCAATGCAATAATACTCACGAAAATAGCTCCTTCACGATTTAATTTCATTAAAGGAAAAGCAAAGTTATTTTTAGTAAATGGTTTAGTTGAAGAAGTACTGGAAAAATTAAAGAAAGGGAATTAAAGGAAGCAGAGAAGCCTAATTTTGAATGCACTCATCCAACTTAATACTGAAAATTATAAGTTTAAATATTTTTATTCCAAACTCACATGAATACAACTTTAAGTAATCTCCATGAATATAGTATTTTTAGAGCATAACTATAGTAATTATATCAGAGTTCAAAAACATGAAAAGATCTGGCTTAATAATCGTCTCTTTCTTGATATATCATTTTTATTCCTCTTCTCTTTAATTCCGACATGAACTCATCAGCGTTTACAACTTTTTCTGGAGGTAATACTCCTTCACCTTTAACCTTCATGTTTACTGCTATTACCGGTGAAATTCCCGTCATATATTGAGTCCCGTCAAACTCGTCTTTAGGACCTGAGTTAAATTCCATTGAAACTTCCCTATTATCATATTCGAATATTACCTTGCAAGCCTCAACCTCATTAGGTTTTTCATCCTTATACCCTAAAAACCCCTTAGCCTTTAATATCTCTCTTAAGTACTTCCTACTCCTAATTCCTAAAACTTCAATATCATCACCAAATATTTTTGAGAGGAAAGCTACATTGTCAAACCCGCTACCTCCTTCCATCCAGTCTACAAACTTCACTCCTTCAAAAGATGAAGGAAACGTTGCTAATTCACTATGAATCGTTAAGTAAACTCTTATCTTTCCTATGCTGAACTCAACGTCCTCAAACCTTGAAAGAGGCTTATAATATCTATATTCGCCTTTTTCGAGTACCGGAACGTCTAAAGTCATTTCGTCCATCTGTGTGTCTATGCTCCAGTCAATATTATCATTATAATTTATCCAGCCATCTCTTAGCTTAATTCCTATGGGAGTTCCGAACTTTTCGTAAAAATACCTAGCAATGACGTTAGTTATTCCCGGCTCTGCTCCCATGCCTACTAATGCTAGTAAATTTTCCTTCTCGAAATCCTTGTTCATATCCAACTGTTTCCTAGTCATCCAATAAAGTCCACCTAAATCCATGTAGTTTACTCCAGCCTTTAGTGAAGCTTTCATTGCATTTAAATTAAAATAATACTGTGCAGCATTTATAACGTAATCAGAATTTTTAATTTTACTTGATACCTCATCAACGTTATTTAAATCCCCGTAAACGTAATTAACGTCGTACTGTGGTTTTATTATGTCAATTACTGTAACGTCGTGATCTTTCATTAGTTCTTTAGTAATTACTCTTCCTATTAGTCCAGAACCACCGAGTATACTTACTTTCATTACTATCACTCTGGAGGTATTTCTTTAAACACTAGACCTAAGTCTATTCCTTTATTCTTATTAAGATTGGTAGCAATGTAGTAAATTACTCCTCCAATACCATAAATTATTGCCAACGAAGCTATTGTAGGAATATTTATTGGTAATAGTATTGGATTTCCCCAAGTTATGTAAGTAGCATAAACTAAGAAGGCAAAGGTAGGTAAGCCTATTAATGTTACTATTGGAATACCCATTATCTTCCTCTTTATTGGAACAGAGTTTTCATAAACTTGCCTTTTTAAATACGGCATTAATGCCGCTGATAATGCGAAGATTGCATAACTTATTTCGAAAATTACAGTGACGTCGACTATCGAAATTGATGGGACTAAGGCATATAATAATACTCCTGCAAAACCTATTGCTGAAACTAAGGCCGTAGCCTTTAATGGAACATGGAACCTGTCATTTACATCTGCCATCCAAGAGGGCATTACTCTATCGAAGGACCACGCAAATAAGTACCTAGTTAATGCTACTATTAATGGTGGGTTACTGTAGAAATTAGGTAACCAGAAGGCTATAAACATGATGATATACAGCGGAATACTCTTGTTTACTAAGAGTGCGAAGAACGGAGTGAATGTACTTATTGATGATAAGGACGTGTAAACAGTATCATTAAGTCCGTTGCAAGATATATATCCCCAAGAGGTTAAGAATTTTTCTCCAAATGCATTAATATTAAGTTGAGTGAAAAGTATATAATATACACCAATTATGAGTAATGCAATTATTATAGAATATAATACGTTAGTTCTTACATTCTTCATTTCTCCTGACCAAGAAGCAGGTAAATTATACCATGTGTAATAATACCAAATAACTGGAATTCCTAAAACTGCTGCAGTTATTGGATTTGCCACAAAAGATAGACCACAAGATCTTGCAAAAGATACTACGCTTTGATAAGCGTGTGGAATTCCGGTAAAACTTGATAAAGTAGAGGAAAACTCTCCAGGATTTATTGTAGTCAAGACGTAGAAGAGAACTGCAGTAGAAACAAAACTTACAATACCGCTTATCAATGTAAACTTCCACACGCTTTTACTGGACATTGCCAATACGGCAGAAATTATTATTATTATCACTCCTACTACTACACTTCCTAGAGTTCCGGAAAAGAAACATCCAAAGCTAATTAATTGACTGTTTCCTAAAAACATTCCAAGTCCAGAAAACAAGTAAGCAAACCATTTAGCTCCTAACTCGCTGTAAAGCCCAAGAGAAAGAGCAAATGCTACGAATAATCCGAAATAATTAATGAATCCTACAGCAGGATGTATCGCCCTACTACTGAAGACGTAATCTCCTCCAGATCTAGGCATTGAAATTCCTGCAATGTAAAATAAGAAAGCCATGCCTAAAGTTGGCACTAGGGTTATTAAATATGCCAAAGTCCAGTTTATTCCTGGTGCTAACCACATCCAAGATATAATTAATATTGGAACTCCTCCGGTAACCAGTGCAAAAGTTGCCAACATTGACGACCAAGGACTTACTTCTCTTACCAACCCCGAGGATTCCCTTATAAATAAGGTTTTCTTATTCTCCATTTAAACACCAAGATGTGAAATATATTATACGTATTAAAAAGATATTTATCGGTAAAGGTAAAAAGTTTTTATAATTTAGGTTTGTATGAAAAGAAATCTTTATTTATTATTTATATGTAAGGTCTTTTATGAATGAAGTTTTTAAAAATTTAAAATTTATTAGAGCAGACTATGTAGATTACGGCGGAGTAATAAGAAGCAAGGCCATAGATCCTGATGATTTTGAGGACGTAATGAAGTTAGGAATTACAATACCTGCAGCAATGATGAACTTCACAACAATGAACACGCTTTCAGTGACCAAAATGGAAGGATATGAGGATGTACTCCTTTTTCCAGACAAGAATTCGTTAACTGTGTATGATGATCAAGCACTCATTCTGGGGGATTTTTACACAAGGGAAGGAAAGGCATGGGAATACGATCCAAGACAGAGGCTTAAGACGTTACTTAACAGTACGGATTACGAGTTTAAATCTTCTTTTGAAATTGAATTTTATATACTAAAAGACGGAAAACCTTTAGGAGACTCATCATGTTACGAATTTAAAGGATATTACGACGTTATGAAATTGCTTGGCGAGATAAAGGACGTGCTAAAATCTAACGGAGTTAACGTTATAAAGACGATAAAAGAATGCGGTCCTTCACAGTATGAGTTTAATTTATTACCTAAGAATCCCTTACGTACAGCTGACGAGTTTATTATTTTTAAGGAAATATCAAAATTAATCTCAAGAAAATATGGATTTGAAGCAAACTTTATGCCAAAGCCATTCTCTGAAGTTGCAGGCTCCGGTCTTCACTTGAACTTTAGTATATGGAAAGGAGAAAGGAATATAACATTAGAGGAAGAAGGAATGAGCTTCCTTGCTGGAGTTCTTTACCACGCTAAAGCTTTAACCTTATTCTCTGCTCCTACAATAAATTCATATAAAAGGTTGAACGCTTTCAAGAGAAAGGTAAGAGTACCGGGAACATGGGTTCCAACAAAGATTGTATATGGATATAATAACAGATCATCAATTATTAGAATTCCTCAAATTAGATCTAAAGATGAAAAGAGGTTAGAGTTCAGATTACCGGATACTTCAGTTAATCCTTACCTCCTTCTTTTAGCTTTTATAACCGCAGGACTTGACGGGATATCTATGAAGATGAGGACTCCAGAGCCTGTAAATGAGGACGTTTTCTTTGAAGAGAAATTTGAGAGTGTTCCTTTAACTTTTGAGGATGCTTTAAGGCAATTTGAATCGTCAAAGCTAAGGGAGCTCTTAGGTAAAGTCGGAGAACAGTTTTTAAGCGTAAAGAGGCAGGAACTAGAAGATTCATTATTGTCAGTGACTGATTGGGAATTGAAGATTTATAGGGACATATAGTAAGAATTAAATTGAAGATTCAGTTAATAATAATTAAATGAAGTAAGATTTTAAGAGTGTTTTCTTAAACTCTTTTTATTAGCTTCCCGTTATAAGATATAAAGAATTATTTTTAATGTATAATCTATGACGTAATTTTAAATATATTTTAAGGAAATACTTATATACTTTTTATGTAGAGGATTATTAGGTGGTAAAATTGGAAACGAAAATAATGCCTAAAATCGTATCGATAAATTTAAGTATTTTATATTATTTCGTATTTCTATTTATGCTTAAGCCTAAACAGTAAATTCTATTTGTAGGTGAAATTTATGCTGAGTCTTTACACTGCCAAGACACCTAAATCTAAGGTTCTCTTTGAAGAGAATAAAAAGTACATGCCTTACGGAGTAAGCAGTAATTATAGGTATTTCGACCCTTACCCCTTATATTTAACTAAAGGTAAAGGGAGTAGGGTTTGGGACATTGATGGGAACGAGTACATAGACTTTAACTTAGGCTTCGGAGTACTGGAAGTAGGTCATGCAAACGAGCGAATAGCAGAAGAAACAGAAAAGGCAATAAGGGACGGTTCAATCCTAGGATTTGAATACTACAAAACAGGGAAGCTTGCAAAAACGATATCCCAACGATACAATCTAGATATGGTTAGGTTTTCTTCCACAGGAACTGAAGCAACCATGCACGCGATAAGGTTTGCTAGAGCTTACACAAAACGAAAGAAGATAATAAAATTCGAAGGACATTACCACGGAAGTCATGATCAGCTTTTAGTTAACGTAAATCCGTTAAAGCCAGGGAATAAAGTTCCGTCATCACTAGGAATCCCTGAGGAAGTGATAGCAAATACTATAGTTACTGATTGGAATAATATAGAAAGCTTTGAAAAAGTAGCTAAAGAAGATGTGGCGGCTGTCATTATGGAACCGGTAGCAATGAACATGGGCTTGATTCCTACAGATGAAGAATTCCTTAAGACAGTATTTGAACTTTCTAAAGAAAGAGGATTCCTAGTAATATTTGATGAGACGAAGACCGGAGGTAAATTCTATTCTGGAGCTTTAGGTTACTTCAACGTTAAGCCCGATTTAGTAATACTAGGTAAAGCAATAGCTGGAGGTTTACCTTTATCTGTAATAGGAGGAAAGAGAGAGATAATGGAATTATTAGGTCCAGGAAAAGTAGCTCACGGCGGAACTTTTAACGCAAATCCGCTCTCTGTTAGAGCTTCAATAGTTACTTTAACTGAAATACTTACACAATCAGCGTTCTATTACATGCACAGATTAAGCGAAATGCTTGAAAGAGGTTACATAGAGATCGCAGAAGATCTAGGAGTTGAACTGAGCGTCTATAGGTGGGGACCGAGCGGTTCAGTATACTTCAGTCCCAAAGTGCCTAAAGATTATAAGGAGTTCATAAGCCTAGACTTCAGTCCTTGGTTTACTTACTTCTACACTACCTTAGTAAACGGTGTAATACCAATGGGAGGATTTAATGAGGAATGGACAGTATCTATTAAACATACTGAAGAAGATATTAGAAAGCATTTAGAGGCGGCAGAAGAGGGAATAAGGAAAGCTAAAGAGGTAAAAACTAATATGCCCATAGATGAATCCTTCTAGTGAGGTTAAATGAGGCAGATGGATTCCCTCAAGTCTCCAAGGTTTACTCAAGTATCAACTTTTGCAAGGTTACCAATATGTGAAGACCTAAGCGGAGTTAAGGCAATATTTTTAGGAATACCTTTTGACGACGCGACTACTTATAGGCCTGGAGCTAGATTTGGGCCTATGGGAATAAGGCAGGGATCCAGACTTTTAAGACCTTATAACCAATTTTTAGATGTATATCCTTTCGACACGCTTAATATGTGTGATGCAGGAGACGTGAACGTGATTCCCGGATATATAGATGATACTTTTAAAATAATAGAGGAAGATCTAAATAAAATTCACAGTACAGTTCCTTTTATTGCAGGAGGAGACCATTCTATAACCCTTCCAGTATTAAGGGCAATGTATAAAAAATACGGTAAAATAAACCTTGTCCACTTAGATTCTCATTACGATTTCTGGGACTCTTACTGGGGTAAAAAATATACTCACGGAACTTGGTTAAGAAGAGCCTTAGAAGAAGGATTATTAAACGAAGTAGTTCAAATGGGAATTAGAGGTTCATTATATTCAAGGGAAGATGTTGAGGACTCAAAGAGGTTAAAAATTAAGAGCTACACAATAAGGGATTTAAAATATAGACTTGAGGAAGTTAAGAAAGAGTTTCCATCAGGAAAGACCTACGTTTCAATAGATATAGACGTAGTTGATCCCGCATTTGCTCCAGGAACTGGGACACCGGAAGTTGGGGGATTAACTAGTTTCGAAATCTTAGAAGTAGTGAGGAGTTTTAATTTTGATATAGTAGGCTTTGACGTTGTTGAAGTTTCTCCACCTTACGACGTAAGCGAAATAACCACAATGCTTGCGGCAAATGTCCTATACGAAGGGGCAAGCGTATTAGCTAAAAAGATGTGAACTTATTTTCTATCACTTTCTCGAATATTTCTAACCCATTGTCAAGAAGTTCTCTAGGTATAGTAAGTGGAGACATAAACCTTAAAACATTATTATATGTCCCAGCCTTATACATTATTACTCCATTCTTAAGCAAGTTTTTAATCATTTTTAGAGTAAATTCACTCGCTGGATTCTTTTTCTCATCAGAAAACTCTATTCCTATCATAAATCCCAAACCTCTAACGTCGAATGACCCCTTGTAATCCTCCATTATTTCCTCAAACCTCTTCCTTGCATATTCTCCTAAAGACGTTACCCTATCTAATATATTATGTTTTTTAATAAAATCTATTGTAGCCTTACCTATAGCCAAACCTAAAGGATTCCCCCTATAAGTACCTAAGTGAAAAGCTTGAGGAATTTTATCAAGCTCTTTCCTGTAAGCTACTAAAGAAATAGGTATTCCTTCGCCTATGCCTTTAGCTACTGTAACTATGTCAGGAGTAATTCCTTCCCATTCATAAGCCCACATCTTTCCAGTTCTTCCCACTCCAGACTGTATTTCATCAACTATTAGCAATGAGTCGTATTTATCAGCTATCTCCCTTAATCCCTTTAAAAAGCCTTTAGGAGGAACAATGTAACCACCCTCACCTTGTATGGGTTCAACTAAAATTCCTGCAACGTCGTGGTTCTTTACTTCATAATCTACTAAGGATAAAACCTCATTAAGACAGTCCTTGAAGGGGCACCTATATTCGTAAGGATATGGGACTGTTATTACATTATTATCGTAATAAGGTTGGAACTTTTTAGTAAATGTTGTAAAACCTAAAGTACCTGCAGTTATTCCGTGGTATGCGTTATCAAAGGACAAGATAAGCCTCTTTCCAGTATTCCACCTTGCTATCTTAACTGCAGCCTCAACAGCGTCTGCTCCTGTCGTTGTAAATAGAATCTTTGAGTTAAAGTTGAAAGTACTCCTTATCTCTTTTAAGAAATTTATTCTAACTTCCGAAGGTATTTCCATGTAATGCCAGAATTTATCTACCTGCTCCTTTAATGCATTTACTATCTCTGGATTCCTATGACCTAGATTAACTACTGCAACTCCTGCAAACCAGTCTATGTAAACGTTGTCATCTGCATCAATAATCGTTGAACCTTTACCTTCCTTTATTGCTATGTTAAAATATTTAGGATAATTTAACGCTGAAGTCTCCATTTCCTCCTGAATTTTCAATATTTCTTGAGATTTAGGTCCTGGAGGAGTAACGTGTATTTTAGGAGCATCCAAAATACTTCCGTCCAAGTTATCCATGCTGAGAATTATGAGGTAGGATTAAAAACTTTAACTTCCTTAGTTTCCTTAACCTTATATATTGAGGCTAAAGAAATTAATATAACGATTAGGGCGAATGCAGGATATAACGTATATGTAGGAGAGATTTCAGCCCCCAGCTTTAGGAGCAAACACTACATTAGGTTACGCGTTACTAGCAGGGACTATAGCTTTCCTCTTTGCAGTATTCTATATCTCAAAATATATTAGGAGAAAACAAGGAATTGATCTAGACATGGTATTTAGAGAAATACCGCCGGAGTAATTACCACCAATAATAATTCAGAATCTTTTTAATCTCTAGATAAATATCTTTGGAATTGGATATTTTTCTCTCGACGTCAAATTCCTTTCCCCTCACTTTATATATATTTAATAATGAATTATTACCCATGATGTAAGGACTTATGTAGTCGTCATTATTTACCCTAAAAACGTCGTAGATTATTAATTCTCCTCCAGAATATACCTCTGTCACGGCCTTTATTTTCCCCTTTTTATACACTTCTCCATGTCCTTCTCTACCTAAAGTAAAAGCCTCGATTATTAAAGCCTCTTTATCAACTTTAAACTGACTGCGAATTTCCGCGTTAGCCTCATTATAAAAAAGTATTGGGTGAGGAATGTAAGAAAAATTTCCCTCAACTTCTACGTTAATCCTTACCGAACTTTTAGAAAGAATCTTAGTATAACCTTGGTCAGTTATCACTTCGTCATCTTTAGCTAAAATCTTTATATTTATCTCATCATCGTGAGCCAAAACTTCTGAAGGGTTTGCTAAAATTATAGTTTTACCTATTCTATAAGCATTTAAAGTTCCTTTCCTGTATATTCCGCCGTTAACTTCCAAGTAGCCCAACAACTTTCAAATCCTCCATTAATACTCTTACTAACTCCTCAGTACCTTCTCCCGTCTTAAGGCTTATGAAAACTGTTGGCTTACCTTTCCTTACAACTTCTGCATCCTTCTTCATTTTATTAAGATCTGCATTAACGTAAGGGGCTAAGTCTATCTTATTGATTACTAAGAGGTCACTTTCCATAATACCAAGTCCCCCTTTTCCGGGGTACTTATCACCTGCAGAAGTATCAATGACATAAATTGTATAATCAGCTAAAAGAGGGCTAAACGTACTCATTACGTTATCTCCTCCGCTCTCTATTAGGATTATATCTAGCTCCCCAGATTTTTTAATTAAATTATCTATAGCCCTTAAGTTAAGCGAAGGGTCTTCCCTTATTGCAGTGTGTGGACACCCTCCAGTAACTATTCCTACAAGGTTTTCTTTAGGTATTACCTTCTCTTTAATTACCAAATCCTCATATACTCTCATTGCATCTGCATTTGATACTACGTCGTTGGTAATTATTCCCACTTTAAAACCTCTTTTAGTAAACTCTTTTGCTAAAAATTCTATCAAACTGGTCTTTCCAGAACCTACCGGTCCTAGAATTCCTATTTTGGTCATGACATGAACACCTTAGGTTCCCTATTTTCGTGAAGCTTTGATAATATATCTTGAACAGGATTAAAAGGCTCAAACTCTTCATAATCTTCATAAGAAAGTTCTAGCATTAATTTCTGCCCTTGGACGAAGTCTATTGCACCCAACCTAATCGCTGAGAAAACCATTTGAGATAATTCGCTGTACGCAATTCCTTCTAAACAATCTTTCTCATCAATTTTTAGACACTTGCATAACCTAGCCATTACCACAGGATAAGTGCCCGGAGATTCTCCCCTCCTTACTTTATCAAAGAATTCGTCTTCACATAAATTTAGGCAAACTAATGACCTACCCATGTTAACTGTCATTTCTTTTAATTCCTTAGTAACTTTTGAAGCATACAGCATTTTATCAGCTCTTTCCGGTTCTTTAAATGCTAATTTTGCCATAACTAAGTCACCCTTAAGTATTACGTTTTTATATACAGCCTTAATGAAATCTATTACGTTAATTCCTCTAGCATAAGCTTCCTCAATTGCTGAAGAGTAATTGAATGAACCTACAGGGAAAGCGCTATCAAAGAATTGGAACTTAAAAATTTATCATCACCACCGTAGGTTCTAGGTTCGGTATGAATACTTCTCTTTTTGTATAAGGTTTATACTCTCTCAATTTTTGCAATAGTAAATCCTTACCCATTTCCGTAGAGATAGTCACTTCATTGTTTTTCAACATTACTCTCATGTGCATATTACCTATTTCAAATCCTAACTTAAATGCCTCAATTAGGTCATTTAAGGAGAAGGCTATTACTTCCTCCGGCTTCCTCTTTATCTTAACTAGTGTACCTTCGTCAGTTTCAAAAATATCTCCATCGTTTAAGCTTGTTCCCCTCAAATTGAGTATCATCTCCTTGCCGTCCTCAGTTATTATTTTACACCTCAACCTCTCAAAGCACTGCCTATCTGCATAAATTGTAGTAACTTTCTCAGCTTTGAAATCCTTCTCATTCCCAACTTTTCTAACCAGCATCATTTTCACCACATGAAGTAAAGCTGAGTTAAAGGTAAGCTCTTTGCAGGAGGAACTTTAGGAACTACTCCGTCAACTTTAACCTCATAAGTATCAGGGTCAACTTCTATCTTAGGTAATGCATTATTATACTTCATGTCCTTCTTTCCCAACTTCCTCGTATTCTTAACTGGCAAAACTCTCCTCCTCAGTATTTTTGAAGCCTCCTTTACTCCTTCCTGAGAAGTAAAGAAAAACGAAACCATTGGGGCTGAATAGTAGCCAAACATAGGTTTGTAAACTACAGGTTGAGCATAGGCAATTGATGCGTTAGTATCTCCCATTAAAGCCCAGGCTATTGCACCTCCCTTAATTATCATGTAAGGTTTTACTGGGAAGAATTTTGGATTCCAAAGCACCATATCTGCAATCCTACCGGGTAATAAGCTACCTACGTAATCTGAAATGCCATGAGTTATTGCAGGGTTAATGGTTATCTTCGATAAATACCTTAAAACTCTGAAATTATCTTCAATCTTTACTAGGTCAAGTTCCTTCATCTTGTGAGCTAACTGGAAAGTCCTAATTGCAGTCTCCCCAATCCTTCCCATTGCTTGGGAATCAGAGGACATCATGCTTATTGCCCCTAAGTCGTGTAAATAATCTTCAGCGGCCATTGTTTCTGCCCTTATCCTTGATTCTGCGTAAGCAACGTCTTCTGGAACCTTAGGATTTAAATGGTGCACTGCCATTAACATTTCCAAGTGCTCTTCATAAGTATGTACAGTATAAGGCTTTGTAGGATTTGTTGAAGAAGGCAAAACGTTAGGTTCCCCAGAAATCCTTATTATGTCTGGTGCATGTCCTCCTCCTGCTCCTTCGACGTGGTATGCGTGAATTGTCCTACCTCCAATTGCATTTAATGTATCTTCCAAGTAACCGCTCTCGTTTGAAGTGTCTGTATGTATAGTAACCTGCACGTCGTATTCATCCGCTACCGTCAAAGTCTCATCTATTACTCTAGGCATAGCTCCCCAGTCTTCATGTACTTTAAAACCGCACGCACCAGCAGTAATTGCATTTTCCATGGTTATCCTACTTGATGAACCTTTTCCTGTTAAACCGAAGTTCATTGGGAATTCGTCTAAAGCCTGCATCATCATTTTTAAATTCCAACTTCCCGGAGTTGCAGTTACAGCCTTAGTTCCTTCTGCAGGACCTGTTCCTCCACCTATTATTGTCGTAAAACCTGCTGAAAGTGCGTCAAATACTTGCTGAGGTGCAACCCAATGGACGTGAGCGTCTATGAAACCTGGAGTTGCAATTAATCCTTCTCCGGATATTATTTCAGTATTTGAGCCGACTACGAAATCTACTCCGTCCATTGTAAACGGATTTCCTGCGTGGCCTATTCCAACTATTATTCCATCTTTTATTCCTATATCAGCCTTTACTATACCTATCATTGGGTCTATTATTACCGCATTAGTTATAACTAAATCCATTGCATCTTCTTCTTTAGCCGTAGGAAGTAAACCTAAACCGTCCCTAGCAACTTTCCCTGCTCCAAATACTAATTCTTCTCCTTTTGTTATTAGATCCTTCTCTATTGTTACATAAAGGTTGGTGTCTGCAAGCCTTATTTTATCACCTTCAGTAGGACCATAAAGTTCAGCGTACCTTTCCCTTGAAATCTTCACATGAATCCCCTCTCCTTTGCTTTATTTATTGCTTCCTGCTTATTGTGGTCTAATGAGCCTTCTGTTAATCCATTTAATCCCGTAACTCTCCTATTTCCTCCCATTTTCCTTATTTTAACAATCTTGGTTTGTCCTGGCTCAAACCTTATTGCAGTGCCTGCTGGTATCGCTAGCCTATAACCGAATACCTTTTCCCTATCCATTTTTAAAGCCTTATTTACCTCAAATAAGTGGAAGTGGGAACTTACTTGTATAGGTCTATCTCCCGAGTTTGTAATTTCAATTTCTCTGTCCTCAGGAATTTCTATCTCTCCCGGTTTTATCTCAAAGGTTCTCATTGAAGATGAAGACTTTATAGGATTCCTAACTGTAACCAATTTAGTTCCGTCAGGAAAAGTTGCCTCAACTTGAACTATATCAAGCAAATCCGGAACTCCCTCCATTACGTCTTCTTCCTTAAGCAATTCTTGTGCTTCTTTTATTATCTCGCTCATGGGTTTTCCTTCTCTAGCGCTTTCCATGATGTAATCAACTATTATTGCCATTGCCTCTTCGTAATTCAGTTTTAACCCTTTAGCCTTCCTTCTTCTTGCTAACTCTGCTGCCCATGATATTAGGAGTTTTTCCTGTTCTCTTGGAGTAAGGAACATTTCCTATCTAGGAAAAAGTGGCTGAATCTTAATAAAAACTTTTTTATTTTTATCATTAAATACTGTTTATTTTATTTAAAAAAGCTCTATCAATTTTAAAGTATTAACAAACGGATGACAGCACTGAAGTTAAAAATTAAAAAGGTTTCAGCAAGGAACCTGTGCAATCCCTTAAAATCTGAAAATAGAAGAAATTCTTATGTTAGTCTTAGAAGGTAAAGTCCCTGAAAGGTGTATTATAGTTGAAGAGCCTGAGGTTGCTGAAATAGTTTCTTCATTCACTGACGTTAAGAAGGAAATTAGGAAAAGGGGGTATTTAATATACATAGGCGAAAGGAAGGGTAAGGAAGTAGTAATCTCAACTCACGGAGTAGGAGGTCCTTCGACTTCTCTCATTCTGAATGAGTTAATATCAAGCGGAGTTAAGATACTCATAAGGTACGGTACTGCAGGTTCTTTAAACGAGAGGATTAAAGTTGGTAGTTATTTTATTCCTATAGGAGTAACCCACCACGAGAAAAGTTCTCTATATCAAATGGTAAGGGGAGATATAGTTCCTGCATTATCTCCTGACTTAGAGTTGGCATATAAGCTTTACAATTTTCTTAAATCTCAAGGGCTTAAAGTTAATTACGGCACTCTGTTCCAGAGCGATGACTTTTATTCTGAAGAGCATTTAAAATTTGATGATGCTGTTGATATGGAAAGCGGTACTATTTTCCTTCTAAGTAAGATTCGCAGTATAAGGAGTTCTTCAGTCCTTATAATAGCAAATTATAGGGGAGGGGAATGGGTTAATTACGAGGAAATATATAAAAGGGATTCCGAGAAGGTTTTAGATTTTCTCATAAACTTTAATTAAATGAAAAACTCGTTAATGGTTTAAAAAATCAAAAACTTTTTTAATTATCTTCTACTTTTATGGTTAGAGAAATTGATACTTTTAAGCATGAAGGTGAGATATGTTTAAAAAACGTAAAGATCTTAACTAAATAATAATGAAGGAGTACATTCATGCTACAATATCTTCTACATTATCTTGGGCAGGTAATATTTACGATTTACTTCTAATTACTTACGTTTATTCTTACTTAATGTCGGCCTTCTCCTTAAATTATCTGGATATCTCAATATTATTCGCCTTAGGTTTAATAGGGAGAGTAATAGGAGGAATGATATTCGGGAAATACGCTGACGCAATAGGCAGGAAGCCTGTAATGATAATAGGGACCGGAGGTTATGCATTATTTCAAGGTTTAATGGCTTTCTCTCCTAACGCTATCTTACTGTTCTTGTTCAGAGGGCTTGAAGGATTATTCATGGGTGCAGCATGGACTGCAGGGATGGTTTTAGCTTATGAGAAAGCTCCAGTGAGTGTAAGAGGTTTTATTACTGGAATTTACCAAGCGGGTTACGGAATAGGTTATGCTTTGACAGGATTAACCTACTTTTTGTTTTTATCATCCCTAGCAAGTGATTGGAGGTTATTCCTCCTCACGGGTTCTTTACCCTTAGCTCTTCTCCCTTATATACAACTTAAGGTTGGAGAAAGCATTAAAAAGGCTGAAGTTGAGAAACCAAGATATAATGACTACCTTAACGTTCTTATTAAGGCAACTGCAGCAATGGGCGGAATGTTTATTGCATACTTTTCCGTTTTCGGTAATTATACTACCATTGCGTTAGACTATGCAAAGATGCCTCCATATTTTCTTGCAATCCTAATGCTTATAGCAAATCTTGTACTTGCAGGTTCCTTTGTAATTTTCGGAAAACTCGCTGATAAATTTGATAAGAGGAAGTTAATTTATGCAGGTGTTGCAGGTTTGCTTGTTTCCATTCCATTCTCTGTACCAATTTTCTCCTCCTTAATTAATACTTATATAATGTTTTTAGGAACTGTAGTTTTTGCGTTCTCAACGGGCTTCTGGCCTGTAATGCCATTACTTTTAGCAGACTCCGTGCCTATGAATGTTAGAGGATTCCTTTCTGGATTTTCATATAACATGGGAGGTTTAATGGGAGGCATAGCAGACATTATCCTTGGTGCAATTTCCTCAATTTACGGTTATGATGCGTTAACAAAAGCAATAGATGGTTTCGTGATATCAGCACTAGTGCTTGTATTCGTAAGCGTAATAACCTGGCCAAAGAGGAGGATTAGTGTTAAAAGTTAAATTTTCCTCTTCTCCCTCATGCTAATAAAGAATGCTAAGTTACTTGACGGGAGGATTGTAAATATAAAAATTGAAGGAGAGAAAATAACTTGCATTGGAAAGTGTACGGGTGACGATGTAATAGACGCTGAAAAGAAACTCGTAATTCCACCTTATTTTAACATGCATTTCCATTTAGATAGTGCATTTACTCAAGTTAAAAATAAGAGCGGTACTTTATGGGAGGGAATAAGGATATGGCAGGAAATTAGGAGTAAGCTTACTGAGGAGGAAGTTTATAGGAACGCTACTACTGCGGTAAAATTAATGGTAGCTTACGGTACTTTGTGGATAAGGACTCATGTCGACGTTACAGAAAAGTCTCTAAAACTTTTAAGGGCTATAAAGAGAGTTAAGGAAGATTTCAAAGAAATAGCTGACATTCAAATAACCGCTTTTCCTCAGGACGGAATTTACGCAGATAAAGGAAACGATGAAGTATTAAGGAAGGCAGTTGAGGAAGGTGCAGATAACGTAGGTTTAATTCCTCATAATGAAATAACTAGGGAAGACGGGGTTAAATCAATAAAGTTTGCATTTGAGGTGGCAAAGGAGTATAATAAAGACGTGGATGGGCATATAGATGAAACTGACGACCCAAATTCTAGATTCTTAGAAGTATTAGCTAGAGAAACCATAAACAATTCTTGGGAGTGGAGAGTAACTGCAGGTCACGTTACCGCAATGCACAGTTGGGATCCTGCTTATAGGTTTAGAATACTCCCTGTTGTTGCTAAGGCAGGAATTACAGTAGTACCTAACCCTCTGATAAATGCGGTACTCCAAGGAAGGCTTGAAGGTTATCCAAAGAGGAGGGGTAATGCTCCTATAAAGGAGATGATAAGCAGTGGAGTTAACGTAGCACTAGGTCACGATTGCATAATGGACCCTTGGTATCCTTTAGGTGCAGGGAACATGTTACAAGTGCTTTTCATGGCAATCCATTTAGACCAACTTACTGGAGACGAAATTTACAACTCTTTAGATTTAATTACATATAATTCAGCCAAAGCTTGGAGGCTTAAAGATTACGGTATAAAGGAAGGAGCTGAGGCAAATATTTTAATAACCGAGGCTGAAGACATGATAGATTTGCTCAGATTTATGGATCCTCCAAGGTTTGTTATAAGGAAGGGTAAGGTTATTGCAAAAAATGGTAAAATGATATTTTATAAAGGAAAGTGGGAGGAAGTGAAAAGAAAACCTATTTCTTATTAGTAAATTCTATTGCTAAGACTGCGTGAGCTAAAGCACCTAACTTTAGTACACTCTCATCCACGCAGAATTTAGAACTATGGTTTGGATAAATACAACCTAGTTTTTCACTCCTAGTCCCTAGGAAGAAGTAAGTACCCTTAGCCTTCTGCAAGAACCTTGAGAAGTCCTCTGCACCTAAGATAGGTTGAGTTTCCTCAACTTTCGAAATTTGGCTTAACAATTTCATAACCTCCTCAGTAGTTTCAGGATCATTAACCGTTGTAGGGTAAACGTCCTTCATGAACTCTATTTTACACTCTGCACCGTAAATTCCGCAAATAGACGATACAATCCTTTGCATATAATCTAAAGCCTTACTCCTTACTTTCTCGTCCAGGCTCCTTACAGTTCCTTCCATTACTGCGTCGTCAGGAATTATATTATCCTTAGTACCTGCGTGAATGGAAGTTATTGAGATAACGAAAGGTTGAACAGGATCTATTTGCCTAGCAGTTATTCCGTAAATTGCGTTAGCTATGAGGAGTGAAATATAGACGGGGTCTATAGTCTCATGCGGAGCAGACCCGTGACCTCCTTTACCGTGAACAACGATCTTAAACGCATCTGGAGTTGCCATTAAAGGTCCTTTCCTAGTTACGAAAACTCCTGCAGGGTAAGCTGAGGATATGTGTAACCCAAAAACGTAATCTACCCCGTCCATTACTCCTGCATCTATCATGGGCTTTGCTCCTCCTAATCCTCCGTCTTCTTCTGCAGGTTGGAAAATGAACCTAACTTCTCCCGAAATCATGTCAATGTTCTTTGCAAGTAGCATTGCAGCACCTAAAAGCATTGCAACGTGTGTATCGTGACCGCAAGCATGCATTACTCCATTTACTTTAGATTTATAAGGTAAGTCAGTCATTTCCTCAACTGGAAGTGCGTCCATGTCTGCCCTTAAAGCTACCACTTTTCCAGGCTTTGACGTCCTCAAGATACCGAGGACTGCAGTAGGTAATCCTACGCCTACTTTAACTTCTATTCCAAGGCTCTTCAGAGTTTCTGCAACAAGCTTTGCAGTATTGTACTCTTTGTAGGAAAGTTCGGGGTACTCGTGTATTTTCCTCCTTATTTCAATGATTCTATCCTCAATTTCTAGGGCATCCATTTTTAACTTTTCAAGATCCATAATAAGGTGTTAATTATAACATTAAAAAGCTTTAGAGAGAAGAATATAGCGTGAAAACAAATAAGACGCCTAAATTGACTGAAGAAGAGGCAGAAATTCTTAAGAAAATTGTAAATGAAGATAGAAAATGGAGAACAAGATACTAACTTGAAAGTTTAAATTCTTTCACTTACAGTTTATATCATGAAAGTTCTTGCAATATATCACCATCCAGTAGAAAGGTTGGGAAATTTAAAGATTAAAGCTGAGGAAAAGTTTGCTACCGAAATCGAAGGAAACGAGGACTTCGATGTGTTAATACTCATGGGAGGCCCAATGGGAGTTTATGAGAGCGATAAATATCCATTCATAAAAAAGGAGATTGAGCTCGTAAGGAATACATACGCTCAAGGTAAGAAAATCTTAGGAGTTTGCTTAGGTTCGCAAATAATCGCTGAAGCATTAGGAGGAAAGGTTATTAAAGGTCCTTATGGACAGGAAGTGGGAGTGCAAGAAGTTAGTTTACTTGACGAGTTTAAGAGTCTGTTTGGCAATGATAAGATTAAAGTATTTCAACTACACGGTGATACTTTTTCCTTACCTAGGGGAGCTAAGTTACTAGCTTACAGTGAAAAATACTTTCAAGCTTTCAGGATAGGTAAGGCTTTAGGAGTTCAGTTTCACGAGGAGGTTGATTCGTCAATTGTTAAGGAGTGGGTCGAAACTTATAATTTAGACTCATCGCTTGTTGACGAAGTTAGAAAAGTGGAGGAAGAACTAAAATTATACTCTTCAAAACTCTTGGATTTCTTATTACATGGAATGTGATTTTCTAACATAGTTAGTTATGTCAACCAAATTCTTTCAATTTCTTTTACTCTATCAAAATCCTTATCCTCACTTATAATTTTATTAATTGAATTATTTAGCATTACTGCAACGTGAAACGCGTCTGACGGTTTTAGATTATAATTTAACATTATGCTTTTTGCGGTTTCGTAATCTTCCTTCCGTATTGGAAGGATTAAAGAATTGGGTAAGACAATCTCATCCAGAAAATTTATTGTATCGTTAAAGTTTACGTTATATTTTTTCTTTGAAATGTAAATTACTTCATCTATAACTAATGAATCTATGGCTAGTTGATCTTCTTGTAATACTTTAATATAAAAATTTTCTATTTCTTTTACCCCTAGATTTAAGTAAATGATAAAGTTTGCGTCAAGAAATATCATCGAACTCCTCTTCAAGGCTTGAATTTGCTAGGTCTCCTAATTTTGCACTTTTTGCATAAGATGAAATTCTAGCATGATGTTCCTCTAGTCTTTTTAAAATTTCGCTGACGTTAATTTTTCTTTCAGGCTCAAGAATAATTTTACCATCATAAACGCTCAGGATAAGCCTGTCACCTTCTTTTATACCTAGGAGGTCTCTGATGTCCTTAGGAATAATTATGTAACCCTTCTTTCCAACTTCAATTCTTAGAGTCAAACTGGCTTCACTATAGTTAAGCTAGCTAAACTAATATTTAAACATAATAGACAGACATAAGGAACGAGAAGATTAAAGAACTTTCATGTGAAGCAGGATAACTTATTTTTAGTACGTTGTTCATATAGCGAATAAATTATTATACTCAAGTGAACTATACAACCTTTATTTTGACTAATAGTAACCTTTCACTGTAACTTTAATCCAAAGGAACTGTTATTGTTTCAATTTCTTTAGTTTTTTCTATATCATTATCAGTAGTAATAACTTTTCCTTTAACTTCCTTTGCAGTAGCTATAAGGTATGCATCAGCTAAGGATAAGTAAGCATATTTACTCTTTATTAATGCAGCATTTTCAGTTATCTTTTCATCAGGAGATACTATTATAATTGGAGAATTTCTAATATATCTGTGTCTAGCTAGTGCAATATCCTTCCCTTTCTTTGAAATATAGTGATAAAGGAATTCGGCAAGATTCACCTCACTCATATAGATTGTTGCATTGCCTATGTACATATCTTCAAAATATTTTTTAACCTCCTTCTTACCTGCAAATAATAAGGATAAAGGTCCTGCATCAAGAACGTATTTCTCTTTCAACTTCGTTCCTCCTTTCCTTTGTTATTTCCTTAGCAATTTCTACTGCATCATTTCCGTCAACGCCAAAAAGGTCTAAGAGCGTTGCTGGTTTCTCTATGCATATTTTATCTCCATTAACTACTAATTCTATTATAGTACCTTCTCTTATTCCAATTTTTCCATTATATCTTTAGGAATAACTATTATTCCCTTTTTATAAACTCTTGCTCTATGTTTTTCCATATTTTATTGTTATCTTGTAAGTATAAATGTTTAACCATACATAAGTTAATAGTTTAACCAAGCTAACTGCATGTAAAAATTATAAGAGGAATAATATTTATCAATACATAGTTTGAAAGATTCAATTAAGCTGAGGATTAATACAGTTTATTCATAATAGTTAAAGCTTTACTTATTATGCAATTATTGTGTTTACTACTTTCATTTTTCCCGCTTATATCTTTCTACTTTCTAAGAATGTTCTCATAGTAGGAGCTTTCATTAGTGTTGCTTACATTCTCGAACATTTAACAATTATTTCCTATTTTTAATATATACAAAACAATAGAAAATTTTAACACTTGTGACATTTTTGATAACCTGCTATAAACTAAATAAATGTCCAGTATAACATATATTAATGCTGTCAAATAGTTCTATAAATTACTTTTTATCTCTATACAGAGATTTAATAAAAGTTTTTTAAACTACATTTTTATTTTTTAAATATGCAAAAGTATATTCACGCAGTAACTTCATCAACTTTAGCCTGGGCAGGAAACATTTACGACTTAGTGTTAATAACATATGCTTACACTTTCCTAAATAAGATCCTAGGATTAAGTTATCTAGATTTAACTATAATATTCTCTCTTGGGCTGATAGGAAGGGTTGTAGGGGCAAGCATTTTCGGTAAGATGGCTGATACTAAAGGAAGAAAAATAGTAGCACTGGCAGGCACTGCAGGGTACTCTATATTTCAGATTTTATTCGCATTTTCAACTTCTTTTCCATTAATGTCTGTATTCAGGACAATTGAAGGAGTCTTTATGGGTGCCCAGTGGACTTCCGGTACAGTGCTAGCTATTGAACAGTCTCCTAAGCAGAAGTTACAGCTCGTAAACAGTGTAGTTCAATCAGGTTATGCTTTAGGTTATGCGCTTACCGGGGTTACTTTCATGTTAATGAGTAGTGATTTAACTTCTCTGGAAGGTTATAGAATTTTCATGCTAACCGGTTCATTGCCCCTCATCATAGTTCCTTACATTTACTTTAAAGTTACGGAGGATTTCAAACCTTCAGTTACTCAAATGAAAGTTAATGTTAAGGATTATTCACCTTATTTCATTAGGGCTTCACTAGCTATGAGCGGTATGTTTATCGCATATTTATCAGTTTTCAGTATTTATCCTGATTTCGCTAAGGCATCAGGGTTCCCTGATTATTACGTAGGACTTTTAATGGCTGTAGCTAATGGAGTCCAGGGAGTTTCTTACATTATTTTCGGTAGGCTTTCTTACATTGCAGGGGTCTTTAAATTAGTATACGTAGGAATTGCAGGGTTATTAGTCGCTTCATTCTTATCAATGCCAATAATTTCCTCTTTCAAGGATATTCCAATAATGAGTGCTGGCGTTTATCTTTATGCTTTTGCTGTAGGTTTTTGGCCTTTGATTTCTGGTATTGCTGCTAGTAGTGTCCCTCCAGAAGTTAGAGCGTTCCTAACGGGTTCTGCTTATAATATTGGTGCAGTTGCTGGTGGTGTAGTATCAGCTGTGATTGGTGGAATTATTGATGTTTTTGGAATGGCTTCATTACCTTACTTTGTTGACGGAATAGAATTCGCATCATTGGCAGTAGTTTTCATATCAATGTTTACTTGGCCTATGAAGATAGAGAATAGAGCTTGAAATCTTTAGATCATTATTACTTCTCTCATTCCTTCAAATATCTTATCTCCTGTTATAATTTTCGCGGAACACTTTCTGCTTATTGCTAAGAGTATAGAATCCGTTAGTGCAGGCTTGTTCTTTCCTTCCCTTTGAGATTTTGTATTCAGTTCTAGATAAGCTTTTCCTCCTTCTATACTTATTTCAGAATCTAAACACATAATTATGCTATTCTCTTCTATAAACTTTAGCCTCTCCTTAACTTCCTTTTCTCCAAATCCTTCCCTAATATATTTCCTAGCAATCTCTGCAAGAACTATGTCAGGGGTAATAATTTCACTCGCAGAGGAGAGCAGTTCCTTAACCTTCTTCCCCTTCTCGCTTCCTAAGAATAGTTCTATCCATGCATAACTATCCATCACGATCTTCAATTCTATCATCTCTAGTAAAAGGAGTTATCTTTTCTTTATCTATACCGAAGAATGTTTTCAATTTCTCTTCTCTATATAATCTTATCAAGTACTGTATTGCATCATCAATTGAAGATAAATTATTCTCCTCCTTAAGTTTCTTTAACATCTCAAGTGTAGACTCACTAACCTTTACGGTAACCTTATTTACCATATTCTACTTTCTACTTTCTACTTTAAAAGCCTTACATTGTATTAAGATAATAATTTAAGCTACTAATAGTAACCTTAAACATGAAACCTAAGACAACTATTATAATCCTAATCTTAATGCTACTTTCTCCTACTCCTCTTTTTAGTATGCATTCCTACTCTTCCTCACCGTCGTGGTATGTTAAAATTAAGACTTGTCAAGTTAGCATAATATTAGGTCCAGTCAATTCCACCGATATAATATCCTGCCTTTACAATGGGAAGTACGTTTATGCTGAGGTGTATGAGCTTACATGCTGTCAGATAGCCAATGCAATAATTAATGCAGTTAAGAAAGGTGGAGAAGCTTTTGTAGTACTTTCAGCAAACGTTTACGGTGGAATACCTTCTGATGAAGAGCAATTAGTATCAGAATTGAACTCCTCTGGAGTTCACGTTAAGTTCCTCTCTGGGTATCAATACGTTCACTCAAAGGCTTTCATCATAAACAACTGTACGGTAATTTTAGGGTCAATAAATCCAACTTACTACGGTATCCACAAGGATCACGGGATTGACTTAGATATTCGTAACTTCTCTATAGCCAGGGCTTTCGCTTGTATAATCCTTGACGACTATTACGGTAAGCCGGTAACTGTAAATTACCCTGGGATAGTAGTTTCTCCAATAAACAGCGAGTGTGAGCTTTCCAATATACTTTCACAGCCCGGGCATTTATACATAGCAATGGAGGAGCTTTACCCATCTAGTGGGTTTTACCCAACAATAGAAGGTCATGAGAGGACTATAGTGACTTCAACTTATAGCGAAGATAATTGCGCAAAGAGTCAGCTAGGTGCTGTAGAAATTCCTGACATGACTGCAAAGGTAATAGTTGTAGGAAACTACGTTTATATAGGGAGTGTAAACCTTGATTATACTTCAATACACTGTAATAGAGAATTAGGGATAGTGATCTGCAATCCTACAATTGCTCGCGAGCTTTCTTCCCTGATAAGCAACTGGGCAGGAGGTAAAGTAGAGGGAGGGAATCCTCTTGCATTGCTTAGTAATCCAAGGTTCCTACTGCTAATAATTATAGTATTAGCTATAGTTGCACTGTACTTTAAAAAGCATCACTGATGCCTTTTTCTTAAAAACGTTAATTATCAAATATTTCTTTTTCCCATGATAATTCATAACCGCTAGGGAAGATATTTATCGATGTAAAAATTTTCTCTGGATTTTTTACACTGTGTAAAAGCAGATATAAGGTTAAATGTAGTCGATAACATTACAATAAGTCTTTTAAATAACATTGTAAGTTTAAAGTCGAATGATAAAAGCTAGCACAAAGTGGATGTATCTCGTAATACCATTTAACATGGTCATTGGACCTATTTCAACTCTAGTTACTTTACAAATCCTAACCCTTGGAGGTAATGCAATAGACGTAGCTTACGTAATTTCACTCGGTAATGCGGTTCTAATACCAGCTTCCATCATATGGGGATTTTTAGCAGATAGAATGGATAGGAAAAAGCAGATACTCACAAGCTTTGTAGGTACTGCAATACCTCTCCTTCTTATGCCTTTCTTTAATTCCATCTCTTTCTTAGCTTTAAATTACTCCTTGTTAGTTTTTATGAGTACTGCATCAACGACCCCTTTCAACATGTTAGTCATGGAGTCTGCAGAGAAAAAACACTGGGGTTCCCTATTCTCAAAATTCTCCTTCTTCTCCTCCATTGGTATGCTCCTAGGTTTACTTTCCTCAACTTTTCTAGTGGTATTTTTGAAGATTTACGAGGTTGAGGAAATTCTAGGTATTCTAACTTTAGGTACGTTAATAGCCGGTGTAAAGCTACTTCCTAAGCCCGTAATAACTTTTGAAAGGACTGCAATGCTTCAACACAAGGAGTCCTTCTTCGTAAGGATAAAGCACCTCCCATTGATTTTCCTCCATTTGCCTAACATTCACAGTTTTAAAATGTTCTCGCTCAATAGGCTTACTAAGAAGCCAATAAACTACGTACCTCTCCTTTACCTAGGGTTAGTTGTTTTTTATATAAGTAGTGGAGTATTTAATACTGTTTATCCTGCAGGACTTTACGTTAAAGGGTTAGAGAAGTCTGAAGTACTTATGGTAATAACTGTAGGAATGATATTCCAAATATTAGGATTTAGAATTTCCTCAAGACTCCTAGAGGGCGGTGCAGAAAGTAAGGTTGCACACTTTTCCCTCATATTGAGAGGGTCATCCTATGTAGCGCTAGGAGTATTCGCGTATTTCTTCTTAGGTTATCCTATATTGATCTCCGGTCTAGTTTTTTATCCCATTGCAGCAGGAATAGCTTATTCCTTCTTTTCTTCTTCATCAACCACAATGATTTTCAAGATAGTTGGAGAGAGACAACAAGGTAAAGGTTTAGGAGTTTACAGCACTGTAGTTGGTATTTCGCTCTTTTTAGGCTCACTGATTTCAGGTTACATTACTCACTATCTAAGCTACGGAATAGACTTCGTAATTGCTGGAATACTCTTGCTAGCGGATTCCTTTATATTCCGTTATTTAGAGGAAGGATAAGTGGTGAAACATACCATATTAGTTATTAATATACCTATAATGGTCTAGAATCTTTCTATTCGTAACTAGACTAAATCTTTCAATTCTTCCTTAACTTTTCTATTGTGTCTAATGGAAAGTAGACAGTAACTATCCAGTTAGGTACATCAACAACTTGACTAACCTTAAGGTCAAGGACTTCACTGGCAAGCATGTAAGCCTCAACCGGTTGCATAAGCTTTGTATTGAAATAATGCCCTTAACAGCTTTTTTGAAGCACTTCATAAATCACTCGATATTACTGGATAAACAATTTCTCATAATCCATTTCATTAACCTTCTTTGTACAAAACATTGGCTGGGAAATTCCTGATAGCAGCTATTCTGTTTTTCCAGAGCAAAGTTTGAATTATTTTTAATAAAGATTATCTAGTTTTTGATATAGAGAATACCATACTAAAAGTCTTTATTCTTCATTTTTCTTACAAATTTCATTAATCTTAAATATTCATAACCTGGACTTGGATGAGTAAAATCCAATAAGGTAAGTAAATTAAATATACGTGATATGAAACCAGTGCTGATCTTTTTCTTTCTCGTAAATAATAGGTATCCTACAAGGGCCCTATCTTTTAGTTTCATTGCCGCATAACTATCTGCATCGATTTCATATGCTAAGCTAGGTATTGTGTATTCTATATAAAGCAAAAATGCTACTAAAAATGGTAAAGTAGAATATAATACCGGGATACTAATAATTATCATGTATACTAATATGAAATATAGCGCAATTACTACATATTCTATTATTGGTGAAATAGCTATTATAAACGGTATTAAAAATATAAAGATAGGATATCCAAAAAATTGGGAGATAAATAGGAACAATTGTAATGATGCCAAAAATTTAATTAAGAATCTATATTTTCTACGATATGAAGAAATTGCGAAAATGTAAAAAGCTAAGGCAAAGGGTGATAAAATTTGGAGATCTTGTATATTATATCAAAAGATTGTCTCGAGTGTCCTTCCTCGTGATATTTTATAAAGAGAAAAACGTCGGGCATATCAACTGCAATAGATGAAATGAATATCTTTTTACTTTTTAGTACGTAAAGGCCTAAATAAGATTTTGAAGGGATTAATGTAACACCTTTAAATTTAATACCAACGTACTCATGTTTAACAAAGGATGGGAGTAAATTAATGGATATTGAGGCTAAATAAAATAGCACGTCTGTATAAGGTAGAACAAGTGCATAAAGTAGAATTAATGCTATCGTATAAATAATTATTGAGATAATATTGTAAAGCCTTAAAGAGATCATCGTATTGTCTTAACTTTAATAGTAGATAAATCTTTTCTAAAGGGATTGTATGAGTTTAATGCGTATAAGTGGAATTAAAAAACAAGATATGCTTAATTATACGCTTAACTCCCTCAATTTCGTCTATAAAGAATATTCAACTTCAATTTAGTAAGTAATCCTTGGGAAGCTTAGGAATTAATCTCCTGCAATTTCCCATACTTTTGAACGCAACTGCAAAGAAAGGGTTAACGTCATCCTCGTCTGTGAACGAGGTTATTAGTTATATCCCCAAAAGGTTAAATCCCTTATACTCTCCTATGAACAACAATGAGCCTCCTTTAATTAAATCCTCTGGCTCTCTACTTAAGTTTCCTTCTCTATCCACTATTATGTATTCATCAAATTTTTCTCCCTTAATTAGTTTATTAACTGCCTTACCAAATGACGCAATACTAAGAGCAGTGTCTACAACCAAAGCTGGAGATCCTATGCTTATAGGATTATTTCCAACAATCCTATTCTTCATCCCCTTTAAAGCCATTAAAGGAGGAGACCTAGCCATCATGATGCTAACATAACCGTTCTGAGAGAGCCTCTTGATAAAAGCGGATAACCTACCTAAATGGCTTATATTCCTTCCAAGAACTATGTAATAATCGAGTTCTTGTTTACTAAATACTCTACAATCTTCCTTAATATTACTTGACCGAAAGTAAAGTTACCGTTAAACAAAGTTCTCTCCTTTAATTTCCACCTTAGCTTTAGGCCGTACTTTCTCTCCTCCTATATCTACAGTATTTCCCTTAGTCAGTTCTATATAATAAGGTATTAATTGCAAACCGTGATCTGGGTGGCCTTCAGCCTCAGCATCTGCTATTTCCTGAGAAAGGTATTTTGCATATTCGTCGTAAGTTATTTTCTTAAAAATTTTATAAACTAGATCTTCCGCCTCATCAATTTTGACTCTCATATATTAAGGTAGAAAGAGTAAATTAAAACACATGAGTCTAGTAATCCAACAGATTATAGCTGGAGCTGTAGTATTAGCTTTTGCCTTTCTGATGACTCTGCTCTTGACTAGGATTTTGAAGAGGAGAAAGAAGAGGAATTAAACTTTCGCTAAGCTTAGAAATCGCCTAAATCATTCTAAGGTAATTTTCCGGTTTGTGGAAACATTAAACAAGGTATTAAATGGAAATAAATCTTTCCATTAAAAAGAGTTGTGTAATATTATAATTTAGTTGTAGTGATTGTTTCCAATAAAATAGCCTATTACATGGAAAAACTTAAAATATATCTAGATCTTTTTCTCATATGAACTTAAATCCTGGAGAACAAGTGGTCTGGAAGGACTACTCCTTGAGTAGGTACAGAAGGAATGTAACAATAGCTTTAGTGATTATTGGAGTATTACTGACGTTAACAGTACTTCTGGCAGCACTAGGAATTATATTAATTGCTATTGGGTTGATAATGTACTTCCTCCTAAGGTCTGCAAGTCAATACGTAGTAACAAACCAGAGGGCATTTAAAGTGAGCTTCGGAAAGATAGTTAAGGAAGTTCCTCTCAATACTCCGGGCTTAGTAATATCTCTGGTGAATAACCAATTTATTGAGAGCAGGCTTGGAGGAAGTCACGTGGTTCAAGATGTGGCATTCCTTCAAAACGGAATTGAACTGCTGAGGTTTAGTAAGGTTCATAAAGGTGACGAATTAATTGTAAAGCTGAGGAGCATGGGTTTCACTGTAACGTAACTTTTTTCTTCAAAATCTCCCTAAGAATCTTTACTTTCTTCATCTAGAAAAAGAGCATAACTCAATCGTCTTCAAATCCTAACGCCTCTTCAACTTCTTCAAGTTTAACTTTCTCATTCCCTGCTATTCCGTAAATATCTTCTCCGCTCATAATCTTCCTAATTGCTATCCTTCCGTCTTTCTCAAAGCTTACTTCAACTTTACTTCCCTCTCTTAAGTTCAGTTTTCCCATAATCTCTTTTGGTAATACTATCCTCCCTCTTTCGTCAACGGTGACTATGTATTTCATAAAATAATTTTGCACTTCCATTTCAAAAATTTTACTTATGGGACTTGTTTTATCTCGTTATTGTGGTAAATCTTAAATCTTATTAAGGTAATATGATAGTATGAAGATAGTAACAATTAAGGTAAAAGATGAGTATTATGATATTGCAGAGCAGATGGTAGAAGTTGGTTTGGCTAAATCTAAGAATGAGGCATTTAATTTTCTCATTTCATACGGTATTGTAAAGGCTAAGGAAGAGATAGAGAAGAAAAAGAGGGTTAAAGAATTAACAGAAAAGTGGTTAAAGGAAGGTTTGCCTTTCGAATTACCCACATCTAATGACGTTATAAGTGACAGGGAATGAAATATTATATAGACACGAGTCTAGTACTTGCTTTAGTCAACGAGAAAGATCCAAATCACAATATGGCTATAAAAATTTATCCTAAAGATGGAGAAAGAATAGTTAGTAAATTAGTATTAGTAGAATTATATTCAGTTTATTCCAGAAGGGTGAAGATCTCTAATGAAGAGTTAGAGGCTTTAGTTAATTATACGCTTAGCAAATGTAAATGTGAGCTTGAAGAAATAGATTTTGATAAAGTTATAGACCTTGCAGTAAAGATATCTAATAAGGTAAAGCTTAAGACGTTGGATCTCCTACACTTATCTGCGAGCATATTACTGGAAAGTGAGATATTAAGCCTTGATAAGGAGATAATTGAAGCAAAAAATAAAATAAGATAAAACATTTTTATTTAGATGTTTATCTCATTAATTCTTCCCTCTGAAGAGATGATAAAACTGTTATATTCTCCAGTAAATCTTCTCTATCTGGAATTAATGTATCTCCAAACCCTATCTTCCGTTATAAGAATCTTATATTCTGCATCAGATAAGCCTTTCCCATTTTCGATTAGCTTCACCTTTTTGCATAGAAAATAGCTTAAACCTATATGAATCTAATTATTTAGAATAACCCAGTATGTTATCGTTAGAACCAGCTATACGTTTACATTCATGTGTGTTAGAGCCTAGCATTAGAAATTATAGACGCGCCCATGGCTATCCAAAACATTACAAAGCCTATAGACCAACCCAGTACATATGGACTAGTTATTAGTCCTTTTATCATAAGTAAATACAATTTCACAATTAACTTTTCATTAAAATGAAGATAAAAATTTTACTATCTAAAATACTTTGTAGATTAGTTGAAATCTCTCAGTTTCATATCATTTTCTTAAATAAAATGATAAAATGGGATCTATTATCCGGTATTCATCATCTATTTTCTCTATAAGTCCTCTATTTTTGAGCGTTTTTAATACTCTATATATATTTGATACTTTGATTTCGCTTAATTTATTACCTTTTGCTAAACCTTTCAACACCTTAAGTTCGTTCTTTGTAAGCCCTTCCAGGTCTTTTTTCAATTCTATCTCCACATTAGGGTCTTCGAGAAAAGCCTCAATACCGCATTCCCTCTCAAATACTAACCCAGCTAAGTTTAACCATGCAGGAATGCCTTCAGTTATTTCATATACTTTCTCGTAATATTCTTTACACCTCCCTTTAAGCCCCTCATTTAAGAACCTTATTGACGTTTCTTTATCGAAGGGCTTAAGTCTCTCTATTTTGAAATAGTTGTAAAAAGGTTCCTTAGTCTCGGTTATCATTTCCTCTATTAAGCCAGTTTCCGAACCTGAAACTATTATCTCAACGTTTTTACTTTCCTGTAACCTTTTCCTGGCTATCTCTAGAATTTTTGGAAAAGGCTGTTTTAAAGCCCTAATCTTTTGAAACTCATCTATCATGAGCACTACGTTCTTTCCAGTATCTTCAGCTATTCTTTGAGGTAAAAGCAATACATCGTCTAAGACCTCACTAGGTTTTAATTTATTCTCTTTAAATAGAGAATAACGATCAATATACAACTCCAAATTAGGCATTTTTATGTTTAAGCTTTTTATAGACCCCAAGAACTGATTTAATGATGCTACTATGGATGATATAGTATTTTTAGCCCTCATTTTGAGCGACTTAGATAATGCGTCCAAAACTAGCTTGCTTGTAAGCTCATCTGCAAATTCTTCTATTGTCGTTATCCCCTCTAAACTTATCTTTGCTACTATATATTCATTGCCTAATTTAATTTTAATATAATTTAAGAGTGAAGATTTACCCATTCTTCTAGGAGCTAATATTGCTACGGGCTGTCTTCTATTTATATAGCTAAGTAAAATGTTAACGTAATCCTCTCTATCAAAGAATTCGTCCTCTTCAGTTAGCTCCCTACCAAAAATAAACTTGATCATACGGTACCGATACTATATCGGTACCGTAGATTAAATTATTTACTACCTTTGCCATCTCTCTCGCTTTCGTTCTTTAAAGAGAATTATGAAAAACTTTTAATATTAAATGATTTATCTTTAATATTATTTAATTTTTTTCGCATATTAGTAGAAAAATCTTCTTAATTTATGAACAAAAATTATGTAGTCTTTTTACCTCTTTATAGTATCCCAGAAAACCTCTCTGAGTAACTCCGCATTATAAAGCCTCCCCTTCCTAATTACATATTTAACGTTAAACGGATTAAGGTCTTCCACAGAATTAACCTTACCGAAGATTGCAACGTCTGCAACGTAACCTTCCTTAAGGACTCCAGCATTTATCCCTAGGCATTCTCCTGCAACTGAAGTTGAAGAAGCTAAAGCCTTTTCAAAGGGCTTATACTTACTCAGTAGAACTATCTCCTTATAATTCATCCCGTGAGGCCTCTCTGAAGACCCTACGTAATCTGTGCCTGTAGCAATCTTCAGTTCATTATCTACAGCTATCTTCATATCGTCAGTAAAATGTCTCCTTATTAGCTCTTCCCTCTTCTCCCTTATCTCCTCGTCAAGCTTTGATATCTTAGGATTAGCTTCGTAAGCAGCTAAAGTTGGAATATAACAAATTCCCTTCCTCTTGATCTCCTTTGCTAGGCTTTCAGTTAAACCCAGACCGTGCTCTATAGTATCTATCCCAGCCTCAATACTATTAGCAATTGCTTCTTCACCATATGCGTGAGAAGCAACTTTCAGCCCTGCCTTGTGGGCTTCATCAACTATTGCCTTTAAGTCGTCAACTGTTAATGCTACCTTTACTTTACCTCCTTGAGAAAATGCTCCCGAGGCATAAACTTTTATTACTCCTGCACCTTGCCTTATTGCTAATCTTACCGCTTTCCTGCATTCCCAAGGAGAATCGCAGTAAAAGGAATAAGAAAGGCGTTGAGCCATATCTATAGGCAAATCCTTTGGGTCGTCATTTCCCCCTGTTTCAGCTATTGAATAACCTGAGGCTATAACTCTAGGGCCGATTATTGTGCCTTCCTTCTCTGCTTTACTTAAATAGACCGCGGACTTGCTTCCCAGGTCTCTTACAGTAGTGAAGCCCGCAAATAAAAGCCTTATCATGTCACTAACGCTCCTTGCAGTCGATAGACCTTCTGGAGTAATGTTCCACTCTAGAACGTTGTCACTACTTACTCCGAAGAAGTGGACGTGAGCGTCAATCAACCCCGGCGTTATGAATTCCCCTTCAATAGTCTTAACGTCTGACGTGTCTATGTCCTTTCCCATCTTGACTATCTTTCCTCCTTCGATTAATACTACTCCTTCAGTGACTTTTTCACCGTCAAACATTTTACCTTTTATCGCCAGCATGTACTTTAATCTCTTCTTAGCTTATAAAAGATTGAGGCATGGTCTTACGCGGGCAGTCTTGACCATCAGCTAAATTGCCCAGAATTTACTCTTTATCTCTTGCAATTTATTGCAAGGATCGTCAACGTTTGGTATGGTAATCCAGTCTGTATTAGTAAGAATATGCAATCCTCTATTTGTTTCATACTGCGATTGTAGCTAAGTTTAATAAGAGTTCCGCGCTATTAACTTTATAAATGCCGTCAATTGTGACAGCATATATAGGATTAACCACATGTGTTGTTTTAAAGTCCGTTTGAGACTTGAAATAATTAAGCAATATTATACTTAGTTAGATCATGAAGGTCAAGGTAAACATGGGACAGTACATAACGCACCTAGTCAGTAGGAATCATATGTCAGTAGTGTTGTTATACTATATTAACTTGACCTTTAAGGTGTAACCAAGTATAATAACAGCACTATCTCCAATATAGAACATCAGACTCTATAAGTCAATATTTTAACAATCGAAACGCCTCGCATTATATCGCTAGAGAGCGTACTATTTAATTTCGTCATTAATATAATTATTTCTTATATATTAGGAATAAAAAGAAATAATACGAAATCATGATTTATAGAAGTTCTAAAGAAAGAGTTTTATGACGAAGTTATTCTAGCTAGAGAAAATGAGACAAGCATGTGGACCTCCTTATAATATTTCATTAGGGACTATGGCATGTAATTTTCTAAAGCTATCTCAACTATTACGCCTTCCACTCCTTAATACCTATAGAGTATTTATTAAGAAGTTATGTTAGAAAAAGTGAAGGTACAACTAAAATCCCTTAACTTTTTCTTTGGGTCTCTGTAGAGTATTCCATTCTCTCTTTAAAATCCACTCAATACTATATCTTTCGATAAAACTTAGGTAATAAATCTAGATTAAGACTATGTGAAGTAAGTATTTAGTATCCATTAACGACATCATTTTCCTGAAAGGACCTCCCCTAACGTGACTCATGTGAACTCTTGCAGCACTTGACATCCACTCCGGTAATGATGAGAAACCGCTTCTATCCACGTACTGTCTCATTACCATTGGGTTCGCCTCAATTACATTGTCCACTATACATTCCCTTTCCTCGTTATTATACTTACAAATGTATTTTCCTGGTTGAATATGACTGGCTCTTAAAATGTAAACCTCTTTGTGGGTTATAAGAAAATTCCAAACGTTATCGTATGCAACTTCTATCTCATTCATAGATATTTTTATTTATGCTTAAATATTTAAACTTTAAAATATGCTGTTGCTGAATCACATTATTTTTTTAACTTACCTAATGTATTCATTTTCTATGGAATTTGAGGCAGACGTTAATGAAGGAAGGTTTTCTAAGATTAAGATTATCCTACATGACGGAAAGCTTGAAGTTAACGGTAATGTTTATAATTTATCAGATATTGAGGACGTGGTATTGGAGGAAGGACTGGGAATAAATAGGATTTACATAAAGAATAAGGGAAAGAAAGTACTAATTGCAGAATTTACCAACAAGAAAAAAGAAGAACTCCTAACTTTGTATTATGCACTAAAGAACAAGAATGTGGAAATACAAAGCCCTAAGGAAAAGAAGAGGAACGTAAGGCACTTTCTACTCTCTTTAATATCTCCTTATAAATATAGAGTTATCTTAGGTACGATTCTCTCTTCTATCCTGGTAATACTAAGCTTAATACCTCCGTATTTATTAAAAATTCTAATAAACAACGTATTTGAGGAGAAAGAAGTCTACCTCTTTATCATATTAGTCGTATCCCTAATAGCGGTAAACGTATTAAACGTCATAATTTCAGCAATACAGAACTTTCTTCTGAACCTCAACGGTCAAAGGATAGTTAATTCACTAAGGTTAAAGCTCTATAAACACGTAATGGACATGTCTTCAAGCTTCATAGACAGGTATAATACCGGAAGGATATTATCAAGGCTTACTACCGATATTAGTAATACTTTATGGTTCGTTACTTGGGGAATACCTGCAATGATAACAAACGTGGGTACTATAATAGGTGTAGGAGTAGCAATATTCCTAATAACTCCTTCTCTTGGAATATACTCCTTAATTCCATTTCCCATTATCATCTTCGGAACAATAATGTACAGGAGGAGAAGCAAAATAGCTTATCATAAGCTGTGGAGGAGGACTGCCGATATTTCTTCTTTACTAACTGATACTATTCCAAACATTGATTCCATAAAGTCTTACGTGAAGGAAGACTTTGAGAGTAACAGATTATCTAAATTAAACTCAGAGGTTATAAGTTCACAAATGAACGTAATAAAGACTAACCTAACTTGGTTTCCATTAATTAGTGCCTCAATATCAATAATAACAATAATTATATGGTATTTAGGAGGAGAAGAAGTACTTGCTGGAAAGATAGAGCTAGGAAGCCTTGTGGCATTCGTAACTTACACCACAATGTTTTATCAACCTGTACAGAACCTCATCAATAACGTGATTCCTTTTAGTCAACAGTCATTAACTTCAATGGATAGATTAATGGAAGTCTTTAACGCTGAAAGCGATGTGAGGAACCCTGCAGAGCCTAAGAAGATAGAGGTTAGGGGTGAAGTAGAGCTAAAGGACGTTACTTTCAGTTACGATCAAGTTAAGCCAATAATTAAAGAAGTAAACCTTAAGGTAAGTAAGGGAGAGAAGGTTGCAATAGTAGGTAAATCCGGCTCAGGGAAATCTACCGTAGTGAAGCTCCTCCTGAGGCTTTATGATCCTCAGAGCGGTGAAATACTGATTGACGGCGTACCATTAAAGGAGTTGGACTTAAAGAGCTACAGAGAACAAGTAGGATTAATAAGAGCTGAGCCAACAATTTTCTACGGTACTGTAGAGTATAATATAAGGTACGGCAAACTGAATGCGAAGCCTGAGGAAATAATTGCCTCAGCAATGGCGAGCGGTGCCCACGACTTCATCATGGAAATGCCGTTTGCTTATGATACTCACTTAGGAGAGAGGGGTAATAAGATATCCAGCGGACAGAAGCAGATGATAGAGATTGCAAGACTTTTCTTAAAGAACCCAAAGATGTTAATCCTTGACGAGGCTACTGCGTCTGTTGACAGTTATACTGAAAGGAAGATAATGGATACGTTGCTTTCACAGTTTAAGGACTCAACAATCATTATGATAGCTCACAGAGTTTCAACGCTTTATTACGCTGATAGGATAATAGTAATGGAGGACGGAAGAATAGTTGAGGAGGGAACTTTATACGAGCTGATAAGGAAAAAGGGAAAATTTTACGAAATATTCCAAACCCAGATACCATACATGGAGGAAATTAAGCCCGGAATAGAGGGGAGGGGATTTAACTACTATCTGGAAATGCTAAAGCCCGTTGATCTAGAGGTTGTTGACGAAAACAAGGTAAAGATAAGCGGAACGCTATATGCGGTTGAGAACTTCTGGAAACCTTTCCCAATAACTAGACCTTCTTTCTTACTCATAGAAACATCCGAGGGAAGGTATTTTACAGTAGAAGATTTTAGGAAGGTGAAAGGAGAAGAAATCCTGGAAAAGGTAGTTGAGGCTAGATACTTTATACCTAAAATTGAGAGGATATTAAAGATAGACACTACAGGAGATGAATTCGTTTGGAGTGTCATTACAAACAAGGGAGATACAACGTTTAAAACTAGGGGAAGGAATAGTTTATTCAGAGTTGACGGTAAGGTTTTCATAATAGATACTGAAGATGATGTATTTGAGATAGAATTTAACAGTATAGATAAGAGAAGTGCGAAAATGATAGATTCGATATTGTAGATCTTGATTAGACCGAAGGTAACCGGTTTATTTCCTTCGTTGCTCAATAAGATCTTTGGAAAAAGCATGCAAAAATATTTAATGTTTCCAGAGGATAAATTGCATGGAGTTCTCAAAAGATGAGTTAGACTTTTTCTTAAGAAAATATCAGGAATTCCTAAAAATACCCTCAGTTTCTGCTACAGGAGAAGGAATTAATGAAGCCGCAAGTTGGCTTAAAGAATTTATGAAAGAACTGGGAATAAACGCTGAAATAGTGAAAACTAAGGGCCATCCCGTAGTTTACGGGAAAGCTGATAACGGAGGAAATAAGACTCTTTTAGTTTATAATCATTATGACGTTCAACCAGTTGATCCTTTAAACGGATGGAAGTATCCACCATTTTCAGCAACAATTTCCAACGGCTATATTTTTGCAAGAGGGGCATCAGATAATAAAGGTACATTAATTGCTAGACTATTAGCGTTCTCCAAGTACAAGGGGAAACTGAATTTTAACTTTGTGTTTGAAGGTGAAGAAGAGATAGGAAGTATTAACTTAGGAGAGTTCATTGAGTCTAGGAAGGAGGAGTTGAGCAAATCTTCTGCAGTAATAATGGAGGGAGCAGGGCTAGATACTAAGGAAAGGCCAATGATAGTCCTCGGGGTTAAAGGCTTAGTTTACGTTCAAATAACTGTTAAGACGGGAGAAAGAGACGTCCATTCCTCTGTGGCACCAGTAATTAAGAATCCTGTGTGGGAGTTAATAAAAATACTTAACGAGATCTACGACGGGAATAAGGTTAAAATTAAGGGATTTTATGACAACGTGAAAATAACTAGGGAAGTCGAGGAACTTTTAGATAAGATAGACCTTGATGTTGAGGAGTATAAAAAGTCATTAGGAGTTTATTCTTTAAACTTCGAGGATAGCAAAGAGCTAGTCAGCGCTTTATACCTTTCTCCTTCATGCAATATAGACGGGATAATTGCGGGTTACGTAGGCCAGGGGAGTAAGACTATAGCCCCCTCTCATGCTATGGTAAAAATGGACTTCAGACTTGTTCCTGATCAGAATCCTAAAAAGATATACGAAGAATTGGAGAGAATAGTTAAAAGTCATAATGGTGAAATTATTCCCATGGGTTTGGAAAAGCCGGTAAGGACTGATCTAAACACTGCAGTAGTGAAGGCAATGGTCTCATCAGCGAATAAGGCTTACTCAAAGGATCCAATAATTTTACCTAATGCTGCAGGTACTCAGCCAATGGGGTTATTTTACGACTTAGGAATAAGGGAAATAGTTAGTGCAATAGGAGTAGGAACACCTTCATCCAACGCTCATGCACCTAATGAGAACGTTAAGCTCGAGAACTTTTACAAAGCAATAGAGCACTCATTATACTTTTACGAGGACTATGAATCTAATAATTATATGTAATTATCTTCCTTTTTACAAAAGTCTGAAAGCCTCGCCTTTTACGGTAGACCCAAAATCGCCTCCTTAAAAATAAATCTATATTATTAATATGCACAACTATTGGCTTAAATATGAATTTTTAGATTAAACAATAGAGTGAGGATAACAATTTTATTCATTTGTAATTCATTCAAAATTACCTTAAATCCCTCTTCCTTTTGAACACTTTGATTATACAATAAAAATTATAATATAGATTAAAATTGTAACAGACTTTATTATTACCTATAGATCTAATCATGAATTGAAACTAATTTACACTTTGTATAATTTATATCAAATTAATAAAATTGTTGTTAACATTCCTTAGTCGAGATACAGACTTAAAAAGCGACAGTCCATCACACTTCTTACTCAGAAGCGTAAAAGAAGTGTCCCAACACGTCAAGATAGATTACCTCCTCGCAGACGCAGGCCTCCTAAAGGTGGTCAAGGAAATGCCGGTAAAGACGGTGATAAGGGAAAGTCAAGCTTAGATGGCTTCAAAGTCCTTTTCGCAGTTCCACTGACGGAGAGGAAGTTAATGATAGGGTGTATGTTGTCAATAGGGTCATTAAGCTTGACTAGCTTTACTATTACGTCGTTGTCTAAGTTAAGGGAAAGTCGAGGCAATTCACCTTCGTCACGAACTTCGAGGGAGATCCATACGAGTTGGGTGATAAGTTGAGGTAACCGAAGAAGACTAGAAGAGCGAGGATAGGGCACTTGAGGGAGTAAAGAACAAGGTCTTCCGCTACTATATGGTACTGGACTCCGCATGGAATATCTTGAACTACGTTCCCTTTTGGCTTTAAAACTCCGGTAAGAAGCCTCTGTCCCTTGACTCCTTCGTAAAGCTTCTCTAATTTGCTTGTGGTGGACGCTATGTACGCCGTTTTTACAGCGTGATAAAAATTCAGAATCTCTTCCCATATTCAAGTTCTATAAGTTATGTTTATTACGAATTATAAGAACATGTTATATTTCATGAGCTCTTTACTATCTTTTCCTTTGGCAACCTCATTTTGAAAGGTATAATATCACATCTTTTATGGGAAATAATTTGGTGAAACAACATTTCTTTAATGATATAAATTATCAAAATAAGGCTTATTTAATAATGAGAAATTTTTTAGGCAATAAATATTACTATTTCCTATGGAGAAGAAAGTAAGCTCCTTAAAAAAGGAACTTAGCTTACTAAATTTAGTGATAATTGGTATAGCCGGTGCCGTAGGGACTGGAGTATTATTTAGTTCTGCTGGTATGGCTGCAGTGGCAGGTCCAGCTATTGTAATATCATGGCTTTTGGGAGGTATTTTTTACCTATTTATAGGGTTAACTTACTCTCAAATGGCATTGTATTATCCAGAAGCGGGAGGGCCTTCTAGATATCCATTATATTCCCATGGCAGAGTTACTAATATAATAAACGCATTTTCTGACCTTATCTGGTATCTCTTCATACCTCCTATTGAGGCTCTGGCAGTTGTCGAAGGATTAAACTATTTCACTGTCAATTATAATATCATCCTTATTAACAGCCAAGGCATTCCTACTACGTTAGGGGCTGCACTTGGAGTTCTAATTATGATTGCATTTATACCATTTAACTATTATACCGTAAAATTCTTTGGTAAATCGACTACTTGGTTTGGGATGGTAAAATTCATATTATACATATCTGTACTTTTAGGTTTTTTAATTTATTTCCTTCATTTTACTAATTTTTCTGCATATGGCGGATTTGCGCCCTTCGGCTTTGCCGGAATATTCTCTGCAATACCCTTAGCTATGTTCGCGTTTGGAGGGATAAGAGTTATTCCAGACTATGCAGAAGAGACTAAAGATCACACTGTGCTAGGAAAGGCTATATTATATACGGTATTAGGACAAACTGCAATCTATATTGCATTTGCGGTAGCGTTCATTGCAGCTTTGGACTGGAAAGGTTTGGGAATCTCTCCGGGGGACTGGGGATCTTTAAGTAGTCTCCCAGGGAATCCATTTATTGACATAGCCGGCACAAGAGAAGTAATTTCTCTATTAATATTAACTGGGATAATAGGAATCATCGGGCCTTTTGTTACAGGATATATTTATCAAGGTGGCGGTATGAGAGTGTTATTCGCTATCAGTAGGTCAAAATATGTCCCAGAAAAAATACAGCAATTGAATAAATACTCGATTCCGCTGTGGGCACTAATAGTTTTTGTTATAGTTGGCGCTTTAGTCACTTACATTGCAGCTCCTCTACCTACAATTTACGGTTTAATAAGCGATTCCGTGGTTGCAGGCTATATAGGCTTTTCCGCGAATCCGGTGGCAATGCAGGCATTGATCTCTAAGGGCAAGATAAAGCCTATCATACCAGCCTCTAATGTAGTTTCTGTCTTAGCATTTATGTTTGCATCTTTAATAATATATTGGAGCGGTTGGCCTTCTGTACCTTACGCTGTCCTATTATTGCTCATAGCAGTAGTGGTGTTCTCTATAATATATAAGGTAAAAGAGGATGTACGGAATTCCGTTTGGTATATGGCTTATATAGGCTTCTTAACTCTAATGACCTATATAGGCGATAATGGTGCCCTATCAATAATTAACTTCTATGAGGCTTCCGCAATAACAGCTATAGCTTCATTGGCCTTCTATTATTGGGGTATTAGGTCGGCCAAATAATTTTACTTACTCCCTTAATAAAAGGTGTTTTGAGGATTAAAAATGAAATTCATATTTATTTTTATTTATATTCTTTTTCCTAACTATCAATGACAGTAATAAGGCTATAAAATGGGCAATGCAATTGCTAATAATCCTGCTTTTTCAAAACCATAAGGCTGTGTGAATGAACCCATTATTGGTGCACTGATTATTGTTCCTAATTAAATGTAAAGAACATGAAGCCTGTAACTGAGCCTAAAACGTCATCAGGGACTAAATCCTGTGAGAAAGATATTATACTAACTATTAGACCTCTGTATCCCGCTCCCCACGCTGTTGTAAGTAAGATCATTGGTATATATCCTAAATATTCTATGAATAATCCTATAGATGCCAGCGTAAGTATTACGGCACTTAATACTAGACTTATTTTCCTGCTTACCTTATCGCTTATGAAGGCTATTGGTAGTAAAAATGCTAATTCCCCTAATCCGTTCATTGACGCTATTATTCTTGCTTCTGATTTACTTAGTCCTAGACCGTATAGGAGGTAATCAGAATAATATCCTAAAAAATCCAAATAATGCTATTTCAAAAGATAAGATCTTAATACTTAATATTATTGCATTTATAATCTTTTTAAGGTCTTTTTCCCTTACTTCTTCCCTATAATTTACTGGGATAAAATAGAAGAATAATGCTAAAGTTACCATTGACATGATTCCAGAGATTAAGAATGGAAAGCTAAAATTGGGTAAAAATGGTGAGATAACGTAAGGTGCTACAAAGAGCCCAATTCCGAAGGCTACACTATTAGCTCCTATTCTTAAAGCCCTAGTAGTATTTAACAGATCGCCTGCAAAAGCTACAAGTTGAAATATTCCTAACGCCTACTAAGAACCTATAAATTACTAATTCTATACCGTTTGATACGTACCCGGCTAATATAGTAAATATTGTAAAAAGTTCTACTGTAGATAATATAATATACTTAGATGATATTTTATCAAATAAATAACCGCTCACTCTATACCGATTCTGTTATACTTAATATGGGAAGATCTTATCTTTAATGAACTTGCATTATATAGTGGAACAAAAAGTAAAGCTCTAAACCATACGTCTCAAGAAACCAAGGTATTAAATTAAGAATTATTATTAAAATGTAAAATTTTTTGTTTTTTAACTAAATTCTTAACAGACTCCTCGCTCCTCATGTTAATTCGTTAGTAATAGTTAAATTTAATTTAAATATCTATCAATCTTACCTAACTCTGATTGAAAAAATATAAGCGTGTAAAAGCAGTAATAAATATGGAATACGATATAGCGATAAAAAACGGTAACGTATTTAGTGGTAATGAATTTCTAGGCAAAACGAATATTTATATAAATAATGGTAGAATAATTAAGGTTTCGAAGGACGAACTGAATGCAAGGCAAGAGATCGACGCAAAGGACATGTTTGTCATGCCAGGTTTGACAGATTCACATATGCATATTTCAGGAATTAAAGGAGGTAGTCTATTAAAAATCATGTTTGAAAAACCAGAGTATAGAGCGTTAAAAGCTACTAGATGGCTGGAAAAATTATTGCGAGCAGGATTTACTACAGTTAGGGATTGTGGAGAGCCAATAAGTATTTCATTAAAGAAAGCGGTAAATGAAGGATACATAAAAGGGCCTAAAATCATTGCAGCGGGCAAGCCCATATCTCAGACCTTCGGTCATGGAGAATTTAGCCATGATATACCTTTAGAGTTTTCAATTTCTTTAGGCTTTTCTGAAATATGTGATGGAACGGAGTACTGTATTCATGCTGCTAGGAAAGTTTTGAGGGACGGCTCAGATTTCATTAAAATATTTGCTACTGGAGGTGTCCTGTCACAAAGAGATAGACCGGAAATGCCCCAGCTATCATTTGAGGAAATAAGGGCAATAGTTAATGAGGCAGAAAAAGCCGGAACGTATGTGGCAGCCCACGTTCATGGAGATAAAGGAGGAAGGATTGCTATAGAGGCTGGAATAAAGACGTTGGAACACGGAAGTATGCTTAAGGATGACACATTAAAACTAATGAAGGAGAAGAACGTTAGCTTAACCCCCACACTTACAATTGCCGAGATTTTATATAAATATGGCAAGTCGATAGGAGTTGATGAGTGGGGTTTAGAAAAAGTTGCAGAGGTTAGAGAAAATTTACAAAGAGTTATAAAGAAGGCGAAAGAGTTCGGAATAACCATTATAACGGGTACAGATATGGGATTTGAAACGGGGTTAGAGGATTATGATATAGGTAAGAATTGGTCGGAAATTGTACTATTAACTGAGATTGGCGGGTTATCTAATGAAGAAGCTTTAAGAGCTGCTACTTACAACTCGGCTACCGCATTAGGATTGAATTCTGGGTTAATTATTGAAAGTAGGGATGCTGATATAATTATTATAAATGGAAATCCTATAGAAAACATTAGAGATATATCTAAAGTAAATCATGTAATAAAAGGAGGAAAAATAGAAGTATTAGATAGCAAAATAATTAGATAATCACTCTATTTATAGAAATTAAGAGGGACGAAATAATGCTAAGCTCAGACATAAAAGACTGCACGTACCAAAAAGGTAATACGACAAGGTATATCCTTGACACCTTTTGAAACTATTATGTAGCAACTTGCTTTATTGTGTAGTTTAATTTCCATAGATGTTAAGTCCAAATTCTTATTAAATCAAGCGTTGGTATGAAATGATCTTTCTCATTCACTTTGATAAAGATTGAATAATGCCACACAGTAGAAAAAACTATATAAATTAAATATACAACTTTGCCTATATTTTAATAAATAATAAGGAGATAGATAAGAGAGTTCAAAATATTGTGGATATTAGATATATTCGCGTAAGTAGTGTAAACTAGCTTTAAATTAATTGCTTTATTGCATATTTATGAGATTATATCATTCAATTATTACATAATATATTTCAATATACGTTTGTAGGTTTGTACTGTTATATGACTAGTAATCAATTAAAATTTTAATCCTTCTCTAAAAAGATATATGCCTTACAAGTGAGAAATAATATAAGGAATTACGATGAAAACATCATAGTGTATTAACGCTTCTACTTAGATTGATGGAAGATCAAAATCGTGAAGAAGACCTACAAAACATCAAAG